>JAILGA010000104.1 GCA_024697225.1 Lachnospiraceae bacterium | reverse complement strand
GTTCGTGGGTTCCGGCAAGCGAGGTATAGTCATGAACAACGAAATAATACGTGAACTTATAACCACCGCCCTTGAAACGAGGAAGAGATCGTACTCACCGTACTCGAAATACGCCGTGGGCGCTGCAGTGCTCGCTGAGAGCGGCAGTCTCTACTGCGGCTGCAATATTGAAAATGCGAGCTACGGTGCCACTGTCTGCGCCGAGAGGGTCGCGATATTTGCAGCCGTGGCCGCGGGCGAGGAGAAAATTAAGGCCGTTGCGGTTGTCGGAGGCCCTGCGGATGTGAGGGATGTCATGCCAGACGAAGCGTCTCCCTGCGGTATATGCAGACAGGTGATGAGAGAATTCGGCGATCCTGCGGAAATGGAGATCATAATCGCAAAATCGATAAATGATTATCGGATTTTCAAACTCGCAGAATTGCTCCCTGAGAGCTTCGGGCCGGAGAACCTGTAGAAAAATACCCGGGTGTACAGAGCCCCGCTTTTTGACTCCTAGCCATAAGCCAGGTGGGTAACCGCAGTCCCGTTTCTGTCTTCCTCTGCCATAGCCGCCTGGGCGGCCGAAGGCGTGACATTGACGGTGTTCATGTAGGAATCCCGTTTAAAGTAATTGTAGGTTCAAAAATGCAGGGGATCATCCCGGGCTGCTAATATTTTATCATATCCGTCTTTTTTTTGACAAGTGCGCAGGAAATGGTTATCATAATATTTCGTAGCCCATTGGGGGCGGAGAGGAGGAAGAGCTTATGTTTTACGGTACATTTTGGGCGATAGTGCCGCCGATCGTGGCAATAGTGCTGGCGCTCATCACTAAGGAGGTCTACAGTTCCATGTTCATAGGTGTGCTCCTTGGAGCGCTGTTTACAGCGGGATTCCATCCGTGGGGCACATTTGAGGTACTGTTCACCACCATGGCTGATTCAATTGACCTGAACATCATAATCTTTGATGTGCTTCTCGGAATGATAGTCATGCTTCTGTCGAGATCCGGCGGGTCAGCAGCATACGGCAACTGGGCATCAAAGAGGATCAAATCCAAGAGGAGCGCGCTGTATGCAACCTTCGGACTGGGTGTCCTGATCTTCGTGGATGACTATTTCAACTGCCTGACCGTTGGCTCGGTCATGCGCCCCATAACGGACAAGTATAAGGTGAGCCGTGCGAAGCTCGCATACATCATCGACGCGACGGCCGCTCCTATCTGCATCATAGCTCCCATTTCTTCATGGGCTGCAGCAGTCAATTCCTATGTACCCGAGGACAGCTCATTAACGGGATTTCAGTTATTCCTTAGCACAATTCCGTACAATCTTTACGCGCTTCTCACTATCATCATGATCCTTGTGATCGTCGGTTTTAATATCGATTTCGGCCTTATGAAGAAGCATGAGGAGAATGCGGCAAAGGGTGACCTGTTCACCTCAGGCGGCGAGGAGTTTAAGGATATGGCCGAGGCAGACAAGAAGTTCAATCCCAACGGAAAGGTCATCGATCTGGTGCTTCCGGTTATACTTCTCATCGCATCTGCCGTATTTGCCATGATCTACACAGGCTTCCTTGCGGGCGAGACCAATATCATCGATGCATTCGCAAACTGCGACGCCGAGATCAGCCTTATCTTTGCGACAGTCATAACCATCATCGTGATGGCGATCCTGTATATCCCCAGAAAGATAGTTTCTTTCAAGGATTTCATGGGATCTCTTGCCGACGGCGGAAAGCTCATGCTCCCCGCCATACTGATCCTGACCTTTGCCTGGACGCTTAAGGGCATGGGAGACAATCTGGGCATAGCTGATTTTGTGAACGGTGTCGTGGGCGATGCCACCGCATCGGTATTTATCCCTGCGATAATGTTTGCGATAGCGCTGTTCCTTGCGTTCTCGACAGGAACCTCATGGGGAACCTTTGCAATACTGGTGCCCATCGTGGTGTCCATTTTCTCGGGTGTTGATGACAAGATGATGGTCATAGCCGTTTCCGCCATCCTCGCGGGCGCTGTCTGCGGCGACCACGTATCACCGATTTCCGATACGACGATCATGTCGTCCTCCGGCGCACAGTCCAATCACATCAATCACGTCCAGACGCAGATGCAGTATGCCGCTGTGGTAGGAGTTGTGTGTGTGATCGGCTACATCATCGCCGGTATTACCAGAAACTGGCTTATCACGCTCCTTTTGAGCGCAGCGCTTCTTGTCGGTGCGCTGTTCTTTATCAGGGCGAGAGAGCTTAAGAAGCAGCCGGCGTGAAGTTAATAAACGCGCCGTACATCGATCAGACCGCGGACTGGCCCACAGGATGTGAGACCGTGTCCGCGGTCATGTTGCTTAATTTTCTGGGAATTGACATAGGTGTGAAGGATTTTGTTGACGGGTGTCTTGGGAAAAGACCGATGAAAAGGCTATCGGACGGCGGTCTCGAGGGACCTGATCCGCGGCTCTTCTTTGCAGGTGATCCCACCGATCCGGAGAGCTTCGGCTGCTATTCCGGTGTGATAAAGAGGGCGCTTGAGAAGGCATTTTTGCAAAGGGGACTTGCCGGTGAGTACGAGGTGGTCGATCTGACGGATGTCCCTGTCGAAACTATACTTACGGATTACATAGACCGCGATATGCCGGTGGTATTCTGGACAAGCATTGACCTGAAGGAGACGATACAGGGACCTGACTGGCGGATAAGCGGTACCGGGGATACTTTCCACTGGATCTCAAACGAGCACTGCGTGCTGCTCGTTGGATATGATAAGGATAAGCTTATCTATAACGATCCGTGGACGAACAACGGCGTTGTCACAAGCGACAGGGAACTCGTTGAAAAAAGACACAAAGAGGAGCACTCCATGGCTGTGGGTGTGAGACGGACCGCATAAGGCAGGACACCCGCGAAACGGATGACAGGAAGGATATAATCTGAGAGGTAGGCAGGATGGGCACATTGAGAGAAACCGTACATGAAATGAAGCTTGCGGCACCGGCTCTTGCCGCTGTATCCGCGGATGACAGGAACAGGGCACTTTCCGCCATGGCGAAGGCACTTGCGGATAACAGGGAGAGAATATTTGCCGCAAATGCGGAGGATATGAAGGCGGCAGAGTCTTCGGGTCTTAAAGAAGCGCTTATAAAGAGGCTCAAATTCGATGATTCAAAGCTCATGGCCTGCACGGAGGGCTTGAAGCAGCTCTCTGAACTGCCGGATCCCATAGGACATGTGACGCTGGAGAGAGAACTCGATGACGGGCTGGTGCTAAAGAGAGTTACCACACCAATAGGCGTTATCGGTGTCATATTTGAGGCGAGACCCGATGCCCTGGTGCAGATCTCGGGTCTGTGCATGAAGAGCGGAAACTGCGCGATATTAAAGGGCGGAAAGGAAGCCGAGAACACGAACGGGGTGCTCTTTGAGATACTGCGGACGGCTGTGTCCGAAGTCGCTGCGATACCGGACAACGTGATGATAAGGGTATCATCACACTCTGAGATCGATGAGATATTAAAGCTTGACGGCGATGTCGACCTGATAATACCAAGGGGTTCCAATGCCTTTGTGAAGCATATCATGGACAATACAGCCATACCCGTAATGGGACACGCCGACGGCATATGTCACATTTATGTCGATGCTTCTGCCGACACGGAAATGGCAAAGAGCATTGCGGTGGATGCGAAGATACAGTATCCGGCTGCGTGCAATGCCGCAGAAACCGTACTGGTGAACGAGAGTATCGCGTCATCATTTCTGCCTGAACTCGTATCGGCGCTGCACGATGCCAATGTTAAAGTCAGAGGCGATAAAAAGGCCGCGGGATATGCAGGGCTGGACGAGGTGTTTGAGGATCCGGGCGAATACAGAAGGGAGTACGGTGAACTGACTCTTGCAGTGGCGGTGGTGTCTGGCGTGAAAGAGGCCTGTGAGCACATAAACAGGTACGGATCCCATCACACTGATTCCATAATAACAGCTGATGACAAGGCTGCGCAGTATTTCTTCTCAATGGTCGACTCCGCGGGGGTCTACAGGAACTGCTCGACAAGGTTCTCGGACGGTTTCAGATACGGCTTCGGTGCGGAGGTGGGGATCAGCACCGGCAAGCTTCACGCCAGGGGACCCGTGGGTCTTGAGGGCTTAACAAGCTATAAATATATCCTCGAGGGCTCGGGACAGTGCGTAAAAGAGTACGCCGAAGGCACAAGAAGCTTTAACTTCAGGGACAGACTTTAAGTGTGAGAGGCGTGTGAATACAAGGATCAGAAAGATCGCATTTTATGACAGCTTCAGGTGCCTGGGAACAAAATGCCCGCTGAACTGCTGCCACGGGTGGAAGGTGCCCGTGGAGGATGAGCTTGCAAAGGAGTACAAAAAGACACGGGGGCTCCTTGGCCTGAGACTTCGCTGCTCGCTCTCCGGAGGCAGGGAGGACCCGCATTTTAGCAGATATCTTCTCAGATGTCCCATGCACGATCCCGACGGATTGTGCTCTCTTCAGAAGAAGAGGGGCGAGAACTTCATACCCTCTGTGTGCAGATCCTTTCCCAGAGAATGGGCAAATACCGGAGCTTTTGTGGAACAGACTCTCGATCTGACGTGCATCGAGGCCGCAAGACTCTTTATTGAGGCATCGGGAGGGGGCGGTGCGGGTCTGGCATGGACGGAGTCGGACGGCGAATGGATTGAAGAGCGGGCGGGCGACAATGACGACCCGGAGTTTCTTAATGAGCTCACCGCGCTAAGGGACGTGACCATATCGCGCATTCTTGACGGCGTGATATCCTCGCCCGAGGATCTTGACGATCTCATCTTTGAGCTGGCGGATGCCGCAAAGAGAAGACAGAACGATATCTTAAAGACAGCCGAGGGAGGACTTCACAGGATCAGATTATTTCCCTTTTCCATAATGCTTTTGAACGAGCTCATGAGCACCTGCTTTTTTGAGGATATCCTGCGGCTCTCGGAGCCTTCGCTCTACAGGATGTGCAGGCGCTACTACCGCATCTTTGACAGGATGACCGAGATCGAGGGGCAGAAAAAACTCGAAGAGATGTTTGGGAGATTCTTTGAGGGTGCGGAGGGGAGGAGCAGGCTAAACGCCGCGAAGAGTTATTTTGCCTACTGTCTGATGCGCTCGTGGTATGAGACCTATGAGGATTATTCATTCCTCAGAAGGATAAAAGAGGCCGCGATAAATCTTAACATTGTGCTCCTCTTTGAACTTCTGTCGTTTGAAGAGGGAAGACTCGATACCATGATGCGATCGAGCATCCTTTCCATGTGCGAAAAAAGGATAAGACACAACGGGGATGTCTTTGATGAACTGATGCGGACCCTGGACGCCAGGTTCTGATCAAATCCTATTGAAAGACCGTCCGGTCTCTGATACAATTTCCTTTTGGACATTTTGACAGTTATGCGCGGATAACACCGCGGTGGAGATATATCCGATATGAGAAAAGGCGGTATCATAAGTGCGGGAATGGGAGTTCTGCTGGCGCTGAGCCTTGCTTCCTGCGGCTCGCCGGAGTGGACGGGCGAGGACGTGACGGCTACGACCATCGGGATAAACGCCGACGGAAGTGTGCTCGAGGTTGTTGTCGAGGACTTTGCCGAGGATTACTACGACCTGGACGAGCTGAAACAGATAATCGAGAGCGATATTGCGGAATATAACAGTGAGAGCGGTGAGGAGGAGCCGATAAAGCTTCTTGAGGCCGCAAGGGAAGGCGGAAGGGTCAGGACCAGGACGACCTATAAAAGCACCGAAGACTACGGGAAGTTCACCAGGGAGCCGCTGTACTTCGGGACAGTCAGACAGTCCGGCTTTTCCGGGTTTGAGATCCCTTCTGTGCTCGATAACGGCGGAGGTGAAGACTATAACGTGTCGCCGGAGGATAAGGAAAAGCATGTCATCTTTTCGGACGGCCATGACCGCGTCGTATCGCCTTACAAGATACTGGCGGTATCAAAGGGGGTAAAGCTCATTTCCGAGACCGAGGCGGATCTGTCTGAGACGGAGGGGAGAAGCGCACTTTTGCTTGTCAAATAAAGACAACGGACAATAAACGTGATTGTGATATCAGGAGGAGAAAATGAACGCACAGGAAAAGACAATGGACAAGATCATTTCGCTTGCAAAGGGCAGGGGCTTTATATTCCCGGGCTCCGAGATATACGGCGGACTGGCGAATACCTGGGATTACGGAAATCTCGGTGTTGAATTCAAGAATAACGTAAAGAAGGCCTGGTGGCAGAAATTTGTCCAGGAGTCGCCCTACAACGTGGGTGTTGACTGCGCTATCCTGATGAATCCCCAGACCTGGGTGGCCTCCGGACATCTGGCGGGCTTCTCCGATCCGCTCATGGACTGCAGGGAGTGCCACGAGAGATTCCGCGCGGATCAGCTCATAGAGAGCTATGCAAAGGAGAACGGCATCACGCTTGAGTCCTCAGTCGACGGCTGGACTCAGGAACAGATGAAGAAGTTCATTGATGACAACAACGTGCCCTGCCCGACCTGCGGAAAGCACAATTTTACAGATATCAGACAGTTCAACCTGATGTTCAAGACCTTCCAGGGCGTCACCGAGGACGCGAAGAATACCGTCTATCTGCGCCCCGAGACCGCACAGGGCATCTTTGTCAACTTTAAGAATGTGCAGAGGACTTCAAGAAAGAAGCTCCCCTTCGGAATAGCCCAGGTGGGCAAGTCCTTCAGAAACGAGATCACGCCCGGAAACTTCACCTTCAGGACCAGGGAGTTCGAACAGATGGAGCTGGAGTTCTTCTGCCAGCCCGGCTCCGACGACGAGTGGTTTGAATACTGGCGCAAGTTCTGCAGGGATTTCCTTCTGTCGCTTGGACTTAAGGAGGAGGAGATAAGGCTAAGGGATCACGACCCGGCGGAGCTTGCCTTCTACTCAAGGCATACCACCGACATCGAATTCCTCTTCCCCTTCGGCTGGGGCGAACTCTGGGGGATCGCGGACCGCACGGATTACGATCTGGGAAGGCATCAGGAGACCTCGGGTGAGGATATGACTTATTTTGACGACACGACGAACGAGCGTTACCTGCCCTACGTCATCGAGCCCTCACTGGGCGCTGACAGGGTCGCGCTTGCATTTTTGTGCGCGGCTTATGACGAGGAGAATATCGGCACCGAGGACAAGCCTGATATGAGAACGGTGCTGCACTTCCATCCCGCGCTGGCACCCGTCAAGATCGGTGTGCTTCCTCTTTCAAAGAAGGTCAACGAGGGAGCGGAGAAGGTGTATTCCATGCTGGCAAAGAAGTACTACTGCGAGTTTGACGACCGCGGGAACATTGGAAAGCGCTACCGCAGACAGGACGAGATAGGAACACCCTTCTGCGTCACATATGACTTTGATTCCGAGGAGGATCATCAGGTGACGGTGCGCTTCCGCGATTCGATGGAGCAGGTGAGGGTCCCCATCGACGGACTCATGGAGTTCTTTGCGGACAAGTTCGATTTTTAATGTGATCATATTTTTGGGAGGTTTTCCGTATGAAGCAGTATACATCCGACGAGCTTAGAAAGATGTGGAAGCAGTTCTACATCGACAGGGGACATAAGGACTGCGGCGCCGTGTCGCTTGTGAGCGACGGCTCCACAGGCGTCATGTTCAACGTGGCGGGCATGCAGCCCCTTATGCCGTATCTTCTGGGCAAAAAGCATCCGATGGGCACGAGACTCTGCAATGTTCAGGGCTGTGTCAGGACGATCGACATCGATTCCGTCGGCGACAAGAGCCACGGTACCTTTTTTGAGATGCTTGGAAGCTGGAGCCTCGGGGACTATTTCAAAAAAGAGAGATGTCAGTGGAGCTTTGAGCTTCTGACGCAGGTCTTCGGCTTTGATGCCGATCATCTGGCAGCCACCGTTTTTGCCGGTGATGAAAACGCGCCCAGGGATGAGGAGGGCGCAAAATACCGCATCGAGTCGGGATTTAAGCCCGAAAACATTTACTATCTGCCGGCGGATGACAACTGGTGGGGACTTGAGTATGGCCCCTGCGGACCGGACAGCGAGATGTTCTATGTGGACGACCGTCCGCCCTGCGGACCCGACTGCAAGCCCGGCTGCCACTGCGGCAAGTATACGGAGATAGGAAATGACGTCTTTATGCAGTATGAGAAGCATCATGACGGTCATCTGACACCCCTGTCACAGAAAAACGTCGACACGGGCTGGGGACTTGAGAGGATACTCGCTTTCTTAAACGGCCTGGACGATGTATACAGGATCGATCTGCATACGCCGGCCATAGCTGTTATCGAGAAGGCAAGCGGGATAAAATACGATGCCGATGAAAAGAGCACCCGCTCCATGAGGATACTGGCGGATCATGTGCGCACCTCCGTGATGCTCATCGGCGATCCTGCGAAGCTTTTGCCGTCTAACACGGGTGCCGGTTACATTTTGAGAAGACTTATAAGGCGTGCCGTGAGACATGCGCGCGCGCTGAACCTCGGCAAAAAGGATATCCTGGCGGTCGCCGAAGCTTACATCGGTGTCTATGAGGAGAGCTATCAGAATCTCAAAAAGAACAGGGAATTTGTACTCACCGAGCTCGGGCGCGAGATAGAGCGGTTTGAGTCCACTCTTGAAAACGGAATGCGCGAGTTTAAGAAGATCCTCGCCGAGAAGAGAGAACAGAAGGCGGACACCATAAGCGGCGCTGAGGCGTTCTTCCTCTATGACACCTACGGCTTCCCTGTCGAACTGACTGTCGAACTCGCCGAAGAAGAGGGACTGAAGGTTGACCAGGAGGGCTTTGCCGCATCAATGGAGGAGCAGAAGCAGAAGGCCAGGGCAAACCAGAACTTCTCCGCCAAACTCTCCGCCGACGACAGCATATTTGATGCTCTCGACGAGAGCGTTAAGAGCGAATTTACGGGTTATTCTGAACTTGTGAGTGACGGCACGATCCTTGCCATAGCTGCGGGTGATTCTCTTGCTGACGAACTTGCAGGGGAGAGCGAGGGCTTCGTGATCACGGACCGCACTCCGTTCTACGGCACCATGGGCGGACAGACCGGTGATACCGGTGTGATCGTCATCGGACAAAAGGGCAGTGAGACCGCCATATTCGAGGTCACGGATACATCACATGCCGCTGGCGGAAGGATAGTTCACAGGGGCGTGATGAAAAAGGGCAGCCTTAAGAAGGGTGACAGGGTGCGGCTTGCGGTCGATGAAGAAAGGCGCATGGCTATATGCAGAAACCACAGTGCGACGCATCTGATGCAGAGAGCTCTCAGAGAGGTTCTGGGCGACCATGTGGAGCAGGCCGGCTCTTATCAGGATCCTTTAAGGACACGATTTGACTTCAGCCATTCCGGTGCCATGACACAGGAAGAACTCGCCAGGGTCGAGAAGATGGTTAATGAGAGGATTACCATGAACCTTCCGGTCGAGACAAAGGAGATGAGCCTCGAGGAGGCCAAAAAGACCGGCGCTATGGCACTCTTTGGCGAGAAATACGGCGAGACTGTGCGCGTGGTCTCCATGGGAGAGTTTTCTACAGAGCTTTGCGGCGGTACTCATGTGAAGGCGACAGGCCAGATCGGCCGCTTTAAGATACTCAGTGAATCCGGCGTCGCTGCTGGTGTCCGCAGGATCGAGGCACTGACCGGTGATAACGTGTATGCTCTTTATGACGAGGAGGAAAAGAAACTCAGGGATGCGGCTGCGCTTTTGAAGTCGACTCCGGACGGACTTATCGCCGCGATAAAGAAGCTGCAGGATGAGTTGAAGGCAATCCGCTCCGAAAACGAGAGCCTGAAGTCCAAACAGGCAAAGGAAGCGCTTGGAGACGTGATGTCCCAGGTTAAGGAAGTTGAGGGCATGAAACTTCTCGCCACCGAGGTAAAGGGCGTTGATATGAACAAGCTCAGAGACCTGGGAGACGAACTCAAGACAAAGATAGGGAGCGGTGTTGTGGCTCTGTTCTCGGAAACCCAGGGCAAGGTCAATCTGGTGGTCATGGCTACCGATGATGCCGTGAAGGAAGGAGCCCACGCAGGCAACCTGATAAAAGCGGTTGCTCCGCTTGTGGGCGGTGGCGGCGGCGGAAGGCCGAACATGGCGCAGGCGGGAGGCAAGGATCCCTCCGGCATCGGTAAGGCGATCGCAGCCTGCGGGGATGCGCTGGAAAAGATACTGAAGGGATAAAACAAAAATGGAACTCCTGAAAAAACGGATAGTAGTTAAAGTCGGCACCTCGTCGATAACGGCTGAAAACGGAGAGGCCAATCTAAGACAGATAGACCTTCTGTGCAGGACCATAAGCGGGGTTCAGAGCCTCGGATACGACATGATCCTCGTCTCATCGGGGGCCATCGCCGTGGGTGCAAATAAGATGAGGATGAAGTCAAAACCCACCGAGGTCAGGGACAAGCAGGCTGCGGCAGCTGTGGGACAGTGCGAGCTCATGCATCTCTACGACAGATTCTTTGCAGAGTACGGCAAGATCACGGGCCAGATACTGGTGACCAGTGAGGATATCGAAGATGACAGCAGAAAGATAAATCTGACCAATACTTTCGAAGCACTGCTGGAAAACCGCGTCATTCCCATTGTCAACGAGAACGACTCGGTGAGCCATAACGAAATACAGTCAGAAAAAATGCTGTTTTCCGATAACGACATGCTCTCCGCGATAGTCGCGGCATTCTGCAGGGCGGCAACACTTGTGGTACTTACCGACATCGACGGCCTCTATGACGCCAATCCCCAGACGGATCCGGGTGCAAGACTCATCTCAAGGGTAGAGAGGATAGACGACGGCATACTAACCCTTGCCAAAGGAACCAGCACCAATCGCGGCACCGGCGGGATGATAACAAAGCTTGACGCCGCGGGCTATGCGATGGATCACGGCGTGGACATGTTCATAACAAACGGCAAAAAGCCTGAGGTTCTTTACGATATTGTGGAACACAAGATCGTAGGCACGCTTTTTGCGGGGAGAAAGTGATAACCGATGAAAGGGATTCGGAGGATAATTCCGCTGATGATCGTCATGTCGGTCGGCCTCGCGGGGTGCGGCAGCAGGACAGCACAGCAGGATACCGATGCTGCCGTCGAAGACGGACAGAAGGATGATATTACGGATGAAGCAAAAGCCGCGGGGGAACAGCCTGAGGCTCCGGGAATTCCTTCCGGGAATGAAGACGTGCCCCTTGTGGGCATCGTCACATATTCCGGCGGGATAGAGGACGGCGGCTTTAATCAGAGCGCCTGGGAGGGGCTGCAGCGCCTTTCCGGGATGACCGGATGCGAAACAAAGTTTCTGGAATCCTATGCTGAGGGGGATCTTCAGAAGAACATCCACTCACTGATAGAAGCGGGCGGGGATCTCTGCTGGGGAACAGGCTACGGCTGCGAGGAGGTACTGCTTGAGGAGGCGAAGGAACATCCTGAGACTTCGTTTGCCATCATCGACTATGCCTATGAGGATACGCCGTCAAATATGACAGGTGTGATGTTCAGAGCGCAGGAATCATCGTTCCTTGCGGGGTATGTCGCGGGAAGCGTGACGGAAACGGGAAAGATCGGATTTGTGGGCGGTGAGACCAACGAAGTGATCGACCAGTTCCAGTATGGCTTTCAGGCGGGAGTTCTCTATGCCGGCAGGGAAAGCGGAAGAGACATATCGGTCGAGACCGCCTATGCGGGTACTTTTTCGGATTCAAAAAAAGGCAGAGAACTGGCTGATGAGCTCTACGGAAAAGGCTGCGATATAGTTTTCCATGCCGCGGGAGAGACCGGGACGGGCGTCATCGAAGCGGCAAGGGAAGCCGGAAAATACGCGATAGGTGTCGACAAGGACCAGGCATATCTCGCCCCGTCCAATGTGCTCACCAGCGTCCTGAAGGATGTGAATACAGCGGTTTACAGGGTGTCCTGCGATTTCATAAGCGGCGAGGATATAGGCGGAAAGACTGTGGAACTGGGACTTGCCGAGGATGCCGTGGGTCTGAGCGAGGATCATTCGCTGTATTCCGATGAAATATATGATAAAATGCTTTCACTGAAGGATGAGATAGCTGAGGGAAAGCTTGTCCCGCCCGCTTCCGGAGAGGAATATGATTCATTTGCGGAGCAGAACTGAACAGATATAAAGGATGAACGCGCGGGAAGTTATGTGAGGGGAAAGAATTCATTTTCGGAGCAGAACTGAGCAGATATGACGGATGAACGTGCCGGAATTCATATGAGGAGGAAGAGATGAAGAAAGAGACATGGAAAAAAATATTTGGGATCACACTTACAGGCTGCCTTGTGCTGTCGGGCTGCGGGAAGTCGGACAATACCGCTGCCGGGGCAGCAGACGATCAGCCTGTTGATACTCCTGTCGCCGCCTCTGTGTCGACATCGGCTGAAGAAGCTGAAACAGCGCCTGAACAGACTCAGGAGAAGGATGACTACTCGCCGGAAAGCTTTGATCCTTCCACTGTTTATGTGGAGGAGGAGCATGAGATGATAACGCAGATCGACGGCTGCGATACGTTTACGCAGATAGTCGATAAGCTGCAGGACGGCAGGGGATATACAAATGCCGCTCTGGGAGATGTCGATGTGCTTCTTGTTGCCGATCAGATGTACGAGTGGGAGGAAGGATCTGTTGCCTCCATCGACGCCGAGATCTTTGAGTACAAGGGCGGAGCGCCCTGTTATCTTGGCTACGTGGGCTGCGGCGGAACCGCCTATCCGCTTCAGATAAAGGACGGTTTCCTGTATGCGGGCGGCAATCACTATATGCGCAAGTATACGGTGAAGGACGATGCTCTGATCATTGCGGAAGAGGTATATGTATCCTATGATGCCGACGGTAAGGACACATATTATTACAGAACAGACGGCACCGCATTTGCCGATCACAGCGCGGATGAGGCAGCAAAAAAGTTCGATCAGCTCTTTGCGGAACTTGACGGCGCTGAGGTCCTGTATTTCTATAAGGTCGGCGGATCCGCATCGGGAGAGCTTCCGGCATACGAGTATCCGGGGCCTGAGGCGTTCTACTACGAAATGTATAAATACCTGACAGACACCTATGCTCAGGATTACCCCGAGGCGCAGGTCTGTATCCCCTGCCCGGTCATCTTTGCCGAGGATGACAGTGATCCGGATGACATGCGGGTCTACGGGGATTTCTGGATATTTAATTATGATCTCAAGGGCGACATACTCGAAAATACGTCGGGCGGTTCCTATCCCGGTGTCATCCATTTTAAGAAGGACAATACCGCGGGAGGCTATGAGGTCACTTCGATGGAGGTGTGCGAGGACGGCAGCAACTTCGAGGAGAGCGCAAAGAAGATATTCGGCGACCGTTACGACGATTTTATAAAGATGCAGTCGAATGACAAACTCCGTGAGGAGACAAGGGCACAGATCATAGCCAACTATGTTGCGGCAAATAATCTGCAGATCACCGGTTATCAGGATTACGGATGGGATCCGGTGCCGCTTCCGGAAGAGAATATAGATTCCTTCTACAGCATACTCGACTGAACGGGGAATATGTATTTCAGTCCGAAAAAACACATTCTTTCGGATGTCATAATGAAAGTGGCGTTATTGCGGCTTTTTGGCGCAGGGGTATATGGTGCCCTGCGCCTTTTAATGCGCAGGACGAGCATGCTGCCCGACATGGCGGATGCGATGATATGGCGTGCACAGGTCGCGACCTCCGCGGCGGTGCTTGTACTGTCCGCGGTCATCTTTGTGCGGGCTCTGTACAGTATAGCAAAGGGGCTGAGGTCTGTGCCGAAGGAAGACAGAATGGAAATGGCGCGCCTGCAGGAGGAGGTCTTTGGCGAGAACAATTCAGCACTCCCCGTTGAGACCATAAGAAGACTTCTGCGTATCTGGCTCACGATACTGGTCGGCGCACAGAGTATGTATGATTTTTCAGCCGTTATCTATCGCAGATTTGTCGCAAATCTTACACAGTTTTTCATAGATTCCACCGGCGGTACGGGTGAGACCTATGTATCGATCTATAATCTGACGCACGGCTTCAAGTATCAGGGGATGCTGATCGCGCTCCTCCTCGGAGCCATGATGACGGGAATCTTTCTTGATGACAGGGCGCTGAAGATCACATCGGTCATCATTGCCTGCCTGTTTATGGTATCCATAGCGGGACTCGAAATGTTCACTCTCTCGCTGATGGGAAGAAGCTACGGGATAGTGTGGTCCTCGGTGATATTCCACCTCATGGAGACCGTGGGACTGTTCGCGCTGGCACTATATCTGCGCAGACGTTATAACGGTGTATGAGACCCCAGATGGGGCGCTTTACTCGTAGCTCTGCTGCTTGGGAACCACGTATTTGTCGTAGATGTCGGCCATATAGGTCTTGACCATCTCTATATTGGCCATCTGTCTGAGGGCTACATTGCCCATTGCAAGAGCTATCTCATCCGCGAGCAGGAGCATGTTGAAAATGCGGAGCTTAAAGGCATCGCGGCTGTAGTCGTTTATGCGGATGTTCATGAGCGGCGCTCCGAGCTTCACGGTCAGATTGTCGTCCATGATTCCGGTCTCAAGTATCTGCGTCTCGGGATCGAAGGTCACACCGAGCACCAGGTTCTCCTTCTCATGTTTCTTGAGCTTGAGCTGCGTCTGGTGGCTGATTTCCATCCAGTCGTAGAAGTCCATCATGTCAGGGTTCATCAGATACTGTGTCAGATCCTCCCTGTGTTTTTCGATAAAGCTCAGTATATGACTGGCATTGTGACCTGTGTAGTTGCACTCGATCTTCATGCCGTTATCGGTGCCGACCAGTCTGCACTTGTCTGCGACATCGCGCATTTTGAGCGTGGTCTCGGCTGAGCCGACCATCTTAAGTGAACTGGTTTCCGCAACCTGCTTGAATTCCATGGCGTTTCCTTTCATTTGGAAGGTGAAAAACTGTGTTACGGGGTCCGATCCCCAGCCACATATGATAACACATGAGGGGACTTTAATCAACATGGTTGCATGGCGTGTATAATAAATTACATTGATAAATCGATCGGAAACTGATATACTATCACTCATGGCAAAAGACAGGAACGAAACGGAATACGAGGGATCCGGCGAGATCTGGATGCTCCTTGCCGGGGCTCTCGTGATATTTTTGTCTGTGTGCAATTTCGGCATCTGCGGAGCGCTTGGAAATGCACTCAGATTCTTTATGTTCGGCGTGTTCGGGATCACGGCGTTTGCCGCTCCCCTGCTGATCTTTCTGGCATACCTTTTTCTCTATGCAAACGGGTTCTCGAGGGCTTCCGTCATCAAGACCTGCGCCGGAGGCGGACTGTTCATCTTTGCGGGTATGACGGCGGAACTGATCGCGGGGCGCATCAGGGAGATGAGCCATTATTCGCTCCCGGAGATATATATGGAATGCGGATCGAAGAGAAACGGCGGCGGTGTGATAGCGGGTTCTCTCGCCTATGCAAGCTATAAGGGCCTTTCCATAGCCGGAACGGTCATCGTGCTGATCGCACTTTTCATTGTATGTCTTGTGCTGATCACCGGCCGTTCCTTCATAAAAAGCTTAAAGAGAGGCGGCAGGTTCATGGCGGACAGGACGACAGACACCGTCAGGGACATGAGGGAGCGCGACAGGATAAGACGTGAGGAGAACAGGAAAAGAAAGCTTGAACTTCAGGAAAAGGAGCGCCTCGCCATTGAAATGAAGAATGACGAGCAGGTCTTAAAGAGGGGTGCAAAGAGCATTGGAGTGCCGCTGTTAAAGTCTGTCGGAGAGGAAACCGATGAGAGAAAAGATGAAGGTGATGCCTTTGTGCCCGGAGCGGATCCCGTGCGGGACGATGTTCATGAGATAACGGTGCGCCGGTATTCTGAGGAACATATAAGGGAGGAAGACAGGGACTTCGCGTCCGCAGCGGATGCTGATGATCCCTTCAGCATCAGGGGCGAAATAAGAGAGATAAAGAGCCGCACCGGGACGGGACGTGTCCTGCCGGAGCCCCCGGAACCGGAGTACGAAGAGGAAGAGACGGAGGATATCGCAGAGGAGGAAGAGGAGGAAGAATACATTCCCGCAAAACCGCAGTCCTCGTTCAAAGATGAGGAAAAGCACCTTCAGGAGGTCATAACGCCGGGGAGGACATCTGCGCCGGAACCCGCCTCACCTGCAAAGAGCAGGCCTCACGCTTCGCCCGAACCGGCTAAGAAGCCCGCAAAGGTGCAGAACAAAAAATATGTGTTTCCTCCGGTGGATCTTTTGAAAAAGTCTGACAAGCAGCGCGCCGACAGCGACGCCGAGCTCATGAACACGGGACATAAACTCGAGGAGATACTCTCGACCTTCGGAGTTAACGCCAGAGTGACCGAGGTCAGCCAGGGCCCCACCGTGACGAGGTTTGAACTGCAGCCCGAGGCCGGAGTAAAGGTCAGCAAGATATTGAACCTGACGGATGACATAAAGCTCAATCTTGCCGCGACCGACATAAGGATCGAGGCCCCGATACCGGGCAAGGCGGCGGTGGGAATAGAGGTTCCCAACAAGAATGTGGCGACCGTCTTTTTTAGGGATGTCGTTGATACGCAGGATTTCAGGGCTGCGAAGTCGAAGCTCTCGATCGGTGTCGGCAAGGATCTCGCCGGCAAGCCCGTTATTTCCGACATCGCAAAGATGCCGCACGTCCTCATCGCTGGCTCTACGGGTTCGGGTAAATCGGTCTGCATAAATACGATAATCATGAGCATACTCTACAAGGCCGCGCCCGAGGATGTGAAGCTCATCATGATAGATCCCAAGGTCGTCGAACTTTCGGTCTACAACGGGATACCGCATCTTCTGATACCGGTGGTGACGGAGCCTGCAAAAGCCGCAGCCGCACTTAACTGGGCAGTGGCGGAGATGACCAAGAGATACAAGATGTTCGCCGATGCCAGGGTGAGGGATATCAAGGGCTACAATGCCTGGGCGGAGCAGCAGCCCGAAGGGGAAAGGCCCGAAAAGATGCCTCAGATACTTGTGATAGTCGATGAGCTGGCCGATCTGATGATGACCTGCGCAAACGATGTTGAGAGCGCCATAGTCAGACTGACGCAGCTTGCGAGAGCGGCGGGTATTCATCTGGTGATCGCCACGCAGAGGCCCTCGGTGGACGTCATCACGGGACTCATCAAGGCTAATATGCCGAGCCGCATAGCCTTTGCGGTCACAAGCAATACGGATTCACGCACGATCCTCGATATGGTGGGTGCAGAGAGGCTCCTTGGCAAGGGCGATATGCTCTTCTTCCCGCAGGGGCAGACGAGACCTTCCCGTGTCCAGGGTGCTTTTGTCTCAGATGATGAGGTCGCGGATGTCACGGCGTTCATAAGGGATCAGGGCTATCAGCTCGCAGGGGCCGACATGACGACTGATGAGATCGAGCAGTTCAGCACAGGATCGTCCCAGCCTTCCGGTGACCAGGGCTCCTCAAATGAGAGGGACGCCTTCTTTGAGGATGCGGCGAGACTTATAATCGGCAAGGACAAGGCTTCGATAAGCATGCTGCAGAGAGTGTTCAAGGTGGGTTTCAACAGATCCGCCAGGATAATGGATCAGCTGTGCGAGGCGGGAGTGGTCAGCGAAGATGAGGGGACAAAGCCCAGAAGGGTGCTTATGAGCGAGGCGGAATTCGATGCCTGGCTCGAAAACAACAGGGAGTGAGGACACAGATCATCCTACAGATACAGCAGCGGGTTGACAGCTTTAGAATATAAACAGGCAAGTGAAAGGGGAAAAATGATGAAAAGTGATATCGAAATAGCACAGGAAGCGGTACTGGAGCCCATATCGGCCATAGCCGAAAAAGCCGGAATACCTGAGGAAGCGCTTGAGTATTACGGCAGGTACAAGGCAAAGCTCACCGAGCCGTTCCTCAAGGGACTCGAGGATAAGCCCGCCGGAAAGCTTGTGCTTGTGACGGCGATCAATCCCACGCCGGCAGGCGAGGGAAAGACCACAACAAGCGTCGGCCTCGGTGATGCGCTGTCCCGCCTCGGAAAGAAGACCATGATAGCGCTCAGGGAGCCTTCGCTCGGACCCTGCTTCGGCGTTAAGGGCGGAGCTGCCGGCGGCGGAATGGCTCAGGTTGTGCCCATGGAGGACCTGAACCTCCATTTCACGGGAGATTTTCACGCAATAACCTCCGCTAACAACCTCCTCGCAGCCATGCTCGACAATCATATAAAGCAGGGAAATGAGCTCAGGATAGACACCAAGCGCATCGTCTGGAAAAGATGCGAGGATATGAACGACCGCGCTCTGAGGAATATCGTGATAGGTCTCGGCGATGCGGGAGACGGAGTCGCAAGAGAGGATCACTTTGTTATAACCGTCGCGACGGAGATCATGGCTGTGCTGTGCCTGTCCAGAGACATGAAGGATCTCAAGGCCAGGCTTTCGAGAATCATCGTGGCCTATGACATGGACAAAAAGCCTGTAACGGCTGCGGATTTAAAGGCTGTGGGTTCGATGGCGGCTCTGCTCAAGGACGCACTCAAGCCAAACCTTGTACAGACCATAGAACATACGCCCGTGCTGGTACACGGCGGCCCCTTCGCCAACATCGCCCACGGATGCAACTCAGTGAGGGCAACAAGGGCAGCGCTGGCACTATCCGACATAACAGTAACGGAGGCAGGCTTCGGTGCGGATCTGGGCGCCGAGAAATTCCTAGACATCAAGTGCAGGGCAGCAGGCTTAAAACCCGATGCGATCGTACTTGTAGCCACTGTGAGAGCGCTTAAGTATAACGGAGGAGTCCCCAAAGCGGAGCTTGGCACCGAGAATCTGGAGGCACTGAAGAAGGGTGTCGCCAATCTCGAAAAGCACATAGAGAACCTGGGCTTCTACGGCGTGCCTGTGGTCGTTGCGCTGAATGCCTTTGTGAGCGACACCCCCGCAGAGACTTCCTATGTGGAGGAGTTTGTCAGATCAAAGGGATGTTCATTTGCCCTCTCCGAGGTATGGGAGAAGGGCGGCGAAGGCGGCGAAGCCCTCGCAAAGGAAGTCATCGATGTGCTCGAGAACAAAAAGAGTGCTTATAAGTCGATCTACGAGGATTCCATGTCCCCGGCCGAAAAGATCGAGACAATAGCCACAAAGATATACGGGGCGGACGGTGTCGATTTCTCGCCCAAGGCGTTAAAGGAGCTTGACAATGCGGTGAAGCTCGGCTATTCCGATTTCCCCGTGTGTATGGCCAAGACCCAGTACTCGCTGTCAGATGATCCGGCACTCCTCGGAAGACCCACCGGCTACAGGATAACTGTCAGGGATGTATATGTGAGTGCCGGAGCGGGATTTATCGTGGCACTTTTGGGCACCATCCTCACCATGCCGGGTCTTCCCAGACATCCCGCTGCGGAGGGGATCGATGTGGATGACAACGGAGTGATAACGGGACTGTTCTGACGGAGAGAGCTATGAGCGCTAAACTTATAGACGGCAAGGCCATGGCGGCCGAGATAAGAAGCGAGGTAAGGCGTGATGTTGAACGCCTTAAGGCTGAGGGCAGAGAGGTCACTCTGGCTGTCATTCTGGTGGGAGATGATCCCGCGAGCGCGGTCTATGTGAGGAACAAGAAGAAGGCCTGTGAGGACGCAGGTATAAGATCACTCTCCTATGAGCTGCCTGCGGCTACTGAAGAGGTTAAGCTTTTGGAACTCGTTGAGGAACTGAACGGCCGTGCGGATGTGGACGGTATCCTGGTCCAGCTGCCGCTTCCCGCTCATATAGACGAGAAGAAGATACTGTGGGCCATAGCGCCCGAAAAGGATGTTGACGGTTTCCATCCCGTCAACGTGGGACTTTTGTCCATAGGCGAACCGGGTGTTGTCTCCTGCACGCCTGCCGGAGTGATGGAACTCCTTAAAAGGAGCGGGGTGGAGATCGCAGGAAAAGAGGCGGTGGTGGTCGGACGGAGCAATATCGTCGGGAAGCCGATGGCCAATCTCCTTCTCGCCGCAAATGCCACTGTTACCGTCGCTCATTCGAAGACCGCGGATCTGGGGGAGGTCTGCCGCCGCGCTGATATAATCGTGGCCGCTGTCGGGAGACCGCGGATGATAACCGCTGACTTTGTAAAAGAGGGCGCGGCCGTAATAGATGTGGGCATAAACAGGGACGCGGACACAGGAAAGCTCTGCGGCGACGTGGATTTTGAATCCGTATCGGAAAAATGCGGATACATCACGCCTGTACCGGGCGGTGTCGGACCCATGACCATTGCGATGCTCATGAGAAACTGCTGTGATTTAGCAATTAAGCGTAAATAAATTAACGATAATATGAACACAAAGAGAATGACCATACCCGCCGGGTATACCGAAGAACCAATGCTATGCCCCAAATGCGGGGCACTCATACCTGAGGGAAAGCTCTATTGCGAGAAATGCGGGGAGGAGATCCATTTTGTCCCCGAGTTTGAGCCCGAGGTGGATGATTCCATTTCCTCGGTCTTAAACAGCGTCGCGAGCGAGATAGCGCTGGAGAATGAAAACAGTGCTGCATCCGCGGCGGATGAGCGGAGCTTTTTCACAAGAGTCTCGGGGGATGACGACGACTTCATAGAGTTTAATGTCAGAATACAGAAGAGTACCCTGAAAGCCGTGACAACGGGACTCTGCGTCGTTGCGGTGATAATACTCGCCGTCGTGAATATCCCGAGGATATTGAGGATACAGGTGTTTGACAAGAATTCCCTTGCGAGCACCTCAGATGATCCTGCAAAACCTGTGTCCGGACAGACCGCGGAGACGGAGGCTCAGGCAGTGCCGGACAAACCTGCGGACGAGACGGTCGTGAAGGTTTCGGAACCTCCTGAAAAGCCGGTTTTGGAGCCGATGTCCGGAAGATACGAGGATGAGCTTGAAATAACGCTTCCGGAGGACGATTCCCTCAGGTATTACTATACGATAAACGGCGACGATCCCGAGGCTTCCGGTGAGAGATATCTCGCACCCATAATACTCACCGAGGAGGGCGAGTATACCGTGAGAGCCGTGGCAATGAACGAAGACGGCGTATACAGCGAGCAGGCTATAGGCGTATATTCCCTTAGTGAGAGCGGACCTGCCGCTCCCGTGATCCTTGAGGACAGCGGAGATTACACCCAGAGTACCATGATAGTGGCTGTGATGCAGGAGGGATGCAGGATAACCTACACCACGGACGGAAGTGAGCCGGACGAGGACTCGGCCGAATATACCGCACCGATAGTCATGCCTATCGGCAACAGCCTGTTCAGGTTCAGGGCATTTGACAGCGAGGGCAATGCCAGCGAAGTCATTGACAGGACATATCATCTGGTATATGCGAGACTGGTCAGTGAGGAACAGGCAGTTGCATCGGTCATAGGAGTGCTGATCAAAAAGGATGTGCTTCTGGATAACACCGGAAAGGCGCGGTACGAGGAGGGGTATAACGCATACCGCGTCGACAGTGTCATCGTCATAGAGGGTGCCGGGGAGTATTACCGCATAGTCGAGAGCTACGGACCGGCAAACGGTGAGAAGACCGATACGGGGCTTCTCTATGCAGTAAATACCAACGACGGCAGCGTACACAGGCTGGGGTACGACTCAAGCGGCAATTATACGCTCTTTACGCTGTCGGGGCGCTGAGACTATTGAAAGCGTGGCTGTAGTATTTTATAATGTGGTCGAAGACCATTTAAGGAGGATATATTATGTTTAAAATCCTGGAAAAACAAGTACTTACCGAGTCACCCGTCATATTCAGGATGGTGGTGGAGGCACCCCGCATAGCAAAAAGCTGTGAGCCGGGTCAATTCCTCATCGTCCGCGCGGATAAAGACGGAGAGAGGGTGCCCTTAACCATCTGTGACTACGACAGGGATAAGGGAACGATCGAGATCGTCATTCAGGTCATAGGTGCGGAGACCGATAAGATGTCGCGTCTCGAAGAGGGAGACGGCTTTGCCGATGTGGTGGGTCCTCTCGGAAAGCCCTCCGATCTGCTCGAGCTTCCGGTAGAGGAACTCAAAAAGAAGAAGATCCTCTTTGTCGCGGGCGGTGTCGGAACCGCACCGGTATATCCGCAGGCGAAGTGGCTGCACGATCACGGCGTGGACTGTGACGTGATAATAGGTGCCAAGAATAAGGACCTCGTCATCATGGAGGAGAAGTTCAAGGATGTCTGCAATCTGACCATCACCACTGACGATGGTTCCTATGGCAGGAGCGGAATGGTGACGGTGGCTCTTCAGGATCTCTGGAATGACGGAGTACGCTGGGATCACTGTGTGGCTATAGGTCCGATGATAATGATGAAATTCGTCTGCAAGCTCACGAAAGAGCTTGGGATACATACAGTTGTGAGCATGAATCCCATAATGGTGGACGGAACCGGCATGTGTGGCGCCTGCAGACTCACCGTTGACGGCAAGGTCAGATTTGCCTGCGTCGATGGTCCCGAGTTCGACGGGCATCTGGTCGACTTTGACCAGGCCATGGCCCGTATGAAGCTGTACAGAACCGAGGAGGGACGTCTGTACCTGAGGGAAAAGGAAGGCGCAACCCACCACGGCGGATGCGGCAACTGCGATTGAGATAGTGTGATTATCAGAGGAGAATCAAGATGGAAGTCGATATGATGAAAAAAGTCCCGGTAAGGGAGCAGGATCCAAAGGTCAGAGCGACCAACTTCGAGGAAGTCTGCCTCGGTTATAACAAGGAAGAGGCTGAGGCCGAGGCCTCCCGCTGCCTTAACTGCCCGAATCCCAAGTGCGTTGAGGGCTGTCCGGTTTCGATAAAAATCCCGCAGTTTATAAAGGCTGTCAAGGAAGGAAATGTCGGGGAGGCATACCGTGTGATCGGCGAGTCTTCTTCGCTTCCCGCGATCTGCGGCCGCGTGTGCCCGCAGGAAACGCAATGCGAGGGCAAGTGTGTTCGCGGTATCAAGGGAGAAGCGGTATCCATAGGCAAGCTTGAGAGATATGTCGCCGATACCGCAAGAGAGATGGGTATCAAACCAGCGCCCCCCGAGAGCAAAAACGGCAAAAAGGTCGCTGTCATCGGCTCCGGCCCCTCCGGACTCACCTGTGCCGGCGATCTGGCAAAGATGGGGTATGACGTCACCGTATTTGAAGCTCTTCACGAGCCCGGAGGCGTTCTTACATACGGAATTCCCGAGTTCCGTCTCCCCAAGGAGAGGGTTGTAGCAAAGGAGATCGACAATGTGCGAGCTCTCGGAGTCAGTATCGAGACCGACGTGGTCGTAGGCAAGTCCGTTACGATCGATTCCCTGATGAAGGACGAGGGCTTTTCGGCTGTATTTGTAGGTTCGGGCGCGGGACTTCCCAAGTTCATGAACATCCCCGGAGAGCAGGCGCTCGGCGTGTTCTCGGCCAATGAATTCCTCACCAGGAGCAACCTGATGAAGGCCTTCTCCGAGGAATCCAATACACCCATTATGAGACCGAAGAAGGCAGTTATCGTGGGCGGCGGAAACGTTGCCATGGACGCCGCAAGGACAGCTCTCAGAATGGGAGCCGAGGTGCATGTGGTCTACAGAAGGAGCGAGGCTGAGCTTCCGGCGCGTGTGGAGGAGGTCCACCATGCCAAGGAGGAAGGCATCATCTTTGACCTGCTCACCAATCCGGTCGAGATACTTGAGAATGAAGAAGGCTGGGTGCGCGGCATCCGCTGCATAAGGATGGAGCTGGGCGAGCCCGATGAGTCCGGAAGAAGAAGCCCTGTTGCGGTTGAAGGAAGTGAATTTGAGATAGAGTGCGACGCCGTGATCATGTCGCTCGGAACCTCTCCGAACCCGCTCATCGCTTCGACTACAGAGGGTCTTGATGTCAACAGGCGCGGCTGCATAGTGGCCGATGAATCAAGCGGCAAGAGCTCCAAGGACGGCGTGTTCGCGGGCGGAGATGCCGTGACGGGTGCTGCGACGGTCATACTCGCGATGGGAGCGGGAAAAGCCGGAGCGAAGGGAATAGATGAGTATATGAACGCCTGAGTACACGGAATGCTTAAGATTCATATCATCTGCGTGGGCAGGCTCAAGGAAAAGTTCTGGCGCGAGGCCTGTGAGGAGTATGCAAAACGCCTGTCCGGCTACTGCGTGTTAAAGATAACCGAGCTCGGAGATGAAAAGGCTCCCGAGGGAGTTTCGGACAGGGAGAAGGAAAAGATCCTCTCGCGCGAGGGAGAAAGAATCCTGGCAGCGGCTGAGGGGAACGGGGTATTGTGGGCTCTTGATATAAAAGGAGAAAGCATGGACTCCGAGACCTTTTCCACGCAGATAGACAGTCTTGCCGTGAGCGGTGCGTCGGCGCTTCAGCTTGTGATCGGCGGATCCTTCGGCCTCTCAAAGGAGGTGCTCGGGGCTGCAGCCAGACGCATATCGTTTTCTGCCATGACATATCCGCACCAACTCATGAGAGTGATACTTCTGGAACAATTGTACCGCGCGTTTAGGATCTCGCGGGGCGAACCATACCACAAATGAGGAAAGAGAACGAGAAGAGACTGATGCTCGACGCAGGACAGATGCAGAAGGTGTTCGGCGGCGGGGACGTATATCTTAAGAAAATTGAAAAAGAGCTCCATGTTGAGATAGTCGACAGGGACGGTGAACTCAAGATCATGGGCGAGGGACAGGCGCCGAGAAAAGCGGCGGATCTGATCCTCGCGCTTGTTCATGACGGTCAGGAACCGATGGAGGAGCAGAGAGTAAATTACGCCATAGAGCTTGAAAAGGATAAGAAGACGGCACAGAAGGCTGCCGATGTCATGGAGGAAATGGATTCCGACGTGATATGCCACACGGTGACCGGTAAACCCGTAAAGCCCAAGACCCTGGGACAGAAGGCCTATGTGAATGCCATCAGGGAACACATGATAGTCTTCGGCACCGGACCGGCGGGTACAGGGAAGACGTATCTTGCCATGGCGATGGCAATAACGGCCTTTACCAGAAATGAGGTCTCGAGGATAATCCTGACAAGACCCGCGATCGAAGCCGGCGAGAAACTTGGCTTTTTGCCGGGAGATCTGCAGAGCAAGGTCGATCCGTATCTCAGACCGCTCTATGACGCGCTTTATCAGATAATGGGCGCGGAGAATTTCCTGAAGAATATGGAGCGCGGACTCATCGAAGTGGCGCCCCTGGCCTACATGAGAGGCCGGACTCTCGACAACGCGTATATCATACTTGACGAGGCGCAGAACACCACCCCGGAACAGATGAAGATGTTCCTGACCAGGATAGGCTATGGCTCGAGAGTTGTGATAACAGGCGATGCCACACAGAAGGATCTTCTGCCTGGTACCAGATCGGGACTCGATGTCGCGAGGACAGTGCTTAAAAATGTCGATGAGATAGCGTTCATGGAGCTGACCGGCAGCGATGTGGTGAGGCATCCGCTGGTTCAGAAGATAGTCAGGGCATACGAGGACTACGAATGGAAAAGAAGCCGCAAAAACCGGTGAGGGGCTTTGTCATAACGGCGGCCACCTGCGTGGGAACGGGGGTGGCTGCTTTTGCATACGGAAGAGACGTATCCGAGATAATACGCGCCATGATAAGTGCCTTTGCCGGAGCATATGCGCTGTCCGTAATGCTTACTGTTTTTTCGGAAAAGGATCTGCTCATAGAAGACAATGCCCTTCATCCGAAGAGATTTTTTATAGGCTATCTGCTCTCTCTTGCGGTGGCGCTTTTGCTTCCCCTCATTGTCGCGGATGCATGGCCTTTTATGGCGATATATGTGGTGCTTGCGCTGGTGTCATCCCCCTTTGTGGGAGCCTATGCGGGGACTCTTCTTTTAATGCTCACGGTTCTGCTGCAGGGCGGTTCGACACCGGAATTTTTCATGTACATATTTGCTGGCTTTATCGCCGTGGCGCTTCTCGGGCATCTGGATGAAAACATGAAGACGGGGCTTCCCGTGTTCATCGCCCTGATCGTCCAGACGATGTTCATTGTGTGCTATCACGTGATGTTTCTGAGGGAGAGCCTGTCGGTCAAGATAATTGTGGTGCCTTTTATCAATGCCTTCATAGATTTCGCGATACTGATAGTGGGGCTGAATGCCTTTTCCTTTTATGTGGTAAGAAAGACGGCCGAGCGGTACATGGAGGTCAACGATCCCTCCTTTGCACTGATGACACGCTTTCGGGATACGGATGAGAAGCTCTATAAGCGGGCGATACACACCGATTACCTGACACAGAGAGTGGCTGCGGCTCTTGATATGGATGCCAGGAAGGTCAGGAGCATGTCCTATTATCACAGGATATTTGTGGTGCTCGAGGAAAAAAGCACTGCTAATTGCGAGGATCTCCTCAGGCAGTACAGCTTTCCCGAGGATGCGATATCAGGGATAATGGAGCTTGTGACTCATAAAAAGGGTGAACCGCTGTCTGCTGAGGCAACGGTTGTACAGCTGTGCGAAACTATGATCGCATCGCTGCAGTTCATGTTTGAAAAGGACAGGGAAGTAAACGTTGATTACAGCGTGCTGGTGGACAGGATATTTGCGAAGCAGCGCGCGGACGGCGAATTTGCAAAGAGCAGACTCTCTCTCTTCGGACTGGGGGAGACGGAGAGGCTTCTGAAGAAAGAGACTTTGTATTATGATTTTCTGCGTTGAGGACGAGCGGGGTTTCGGGCAGATTCTCGGTGAGGACATAGTGGCGCTGGCGTGTATGATCGGCGAAAGAGTGCTTTTGAACGAGGGGGTGGAAAAAAGCATCTCGGACAGGATCGAGGCATCGCTCTACATCGTTGACGATGACGAGATACGTGAGATAAACAGTGGGCACAGGGGCATAGACGCCGCGACGGATGTGCTGTCATTTCCGAATATCGAATATGACGGAGAGGATGCTGCTTCTGTTCTCGAAGCGGGAGTACCGGATTCCGAGGATCCGGAGACCGGGCACATCCTGTTAGGTGATATAGTTATAGACAGTGACAGGGCACTCCTTCAGGCGAAGGAGTATGGCCACAGCGTAAGAAGAGAGTTTTCGTTTCTTATAGCACACAGTATGCTACATCTGCTTGGATATGACCACATGACGGAAGATGAGGCAAAGCTTATGGAGAACAGACAGGAAGCTGTTCTTTCCGGACTTGGGATCACGAGAGGATAGTCGGATTGGCGACGCGCAGACCGGATGAAAAAAAACTTAGACCCGACAGGGTGAGCACATCCTGCATAAGGGATGTTGTTGTGATGGCGTTTATTCCGCTGGTGCTCGACAGGGTGGCGGGCTTCGTGGGAGTTGCCGTATTTTCGGTGCCTCTCATGTTTACCGTTGCAGCTTCCCTTTGCGCGGAACTCTTTTGGGAGAGGCCGTGCCACAGGATCGTAAGGATATTGCTTCAGTCGGAAAAATATGAGGATGCCGCGGTATACAGACGTAAGCTTTCCGCGGTGGCTTTTCTGGCAGGAGTTCTTTTTGCACTGTCCATGGTCTGGGTATACCCTTTCCTCTTCGGCGATACGGCTTCCAGAGCCGGCAGCAGATGGATAATGCTCATAGCACTGCCCGGAATAGCCTTCACCGCTGCCTCGGGGGCGCCGAGGGGGTATCTGAGGGCAAGAGGCGCCGACGCCGGACTTGCGATCTCCAGGGCGATGTTCAGAGTGCTGATGCTCATACTGCCGTGTATCCTGGGGATCATCGGCATGAGGTACGGGAAAAAGGTGGATGCCCTGTTGATGACGGACCGCTATGCATCGGTATACAGCGCAGTCGGCGCGATGGCAGGCATGAGCCTTGCGGCTATAGCCGTCTGGATCGAGCTTGCTGCCGTCACCTTCGTGTTCAGGACATCGGGAATACCGTCCCCCGGTAAGACCAGAGGAAGGAACTATTCATACTTTTCCTCAGAGGGATTTGTCCCGCTGCTTCTGCTCATTCTCTACGGTGCTGATATGAGGGTCTTCTTTTCTTATTCAATGCCGGCTGAGGGCGAGGATCTGCTGTCCGGATGGGGAAGATGGTTCGGGATCGGCTATGCGCCGATGCTTCTTGTCAGCGGACTGGTACTGCTTCCCTTTGTCATATACGTCTACAGGGTACATGCAAGATGCGGAAGAGAGGACTATCCGTCAGCCAGGGGAAAACTTGCCGGTATGGTCAGGCATGTCATGATACTTTCGCTCCCCGCGGCCGCGTTCGTTTGTGCGCTGGCGGTGCCCGTAGTGAGTATCCTCGCGGGAAAGCCTGATGACGCGGGGACGATATGCTTAAGACTTCAGATGATCGGAGTCCCTTTTGCGGTCTTTGCGGTGCTCTTTGCGCTCCTTTTAAGTAAGATCGGCGGAATGCGCGCCGTGTGGGTCTCGGTGCTGATCGGTACCGCGGTGCACGCCGTGGTCCTGATCCTGATGGGACGCGCGGGAAAGGGCGTCTATGCCTGCATAACAGCGAGACTGACCGGGATCGCGGCTACAACACTGCTGCTGGCATTTCTGCTTTCTGCCATGCTTTCCTACAGACAGGAGCTGATCCACGGATTTGCGGTACCTTTCATATGTACCGCAGTAGCCGCGGCTCCCATGGCGGCTCTGGGCGCGGCACTCCCGGGAGTGATCGGTGAGGTGCTGACGGTGATCTTTCTGGCTGTGCCGGGCGGGATACTCTATCTGATCCTGCTTTCCGTCTTCAGGGGACTTGCCGAATATGAGCTTTACAAGCTGCCGGGCGGAGGGGCTCTTGTGACTCTCTCAAGGATCTTCGGAAGATGAAAAAAGAAGTGCTGGTCTTCGGAGCAGGGCCTGCCGGCATGGCTGCCGCCGTTTCGGCATCCCGCGAGGGTGCGCATGTCACCCTTGTGGAAAAAACAGACCGCGTCGGGAGAAAGCTTTCGATGACCGGTAACGGCAGGGGCAATCTGACTAATTCTGTCATAGATGACGCAGCCTATCATACGAGCTCCGGGAGGCGCCCCTTAAGCTTTCCGGGAGTGGAGGGCGATGACGGGCTGTATGCTTTTTTCAGGAGCATCGGTGTGATGACCAGAGCCGAGGGAAACTTTGTCTATCCGACATCCGGTCAGGCGGCATCGGTGACGGAGGCACTTGAGCATGAAATCGCGGTTTCCGGCATCGCCCTGATAAAGAACGCGCAGCTTAAAAGTATCATGCCCCGTGATGACGGAACCTTCAGGTGCATGGCAGGTGGAACTGAGTATAATGCAGGGGCGGTGGTGCTCGCGACCGGCGGCATGTCGGGGCCGCAGACCTGCCGCGCATCGGGGGACGCCTGGTATATATGTGAAAAGCTCGGGCTGAAGGTTTTTCCGGCCTGTCCCTCTCTCGTGCCGCTCATCACAGATGACCAAACCCTGCCGGCAAAGACCGGTGTCAGAGCCTGGGGGAATGTAAGGTTCTTTGTCCTGAATGAAGCAGGCAAAAGTATGATAGCAGAGGAGTTCGGCGAGGTTCAGTTTACGAACAGACTGCTCTCGGGCATGCCTGTTCTCCAGGCTTCGGGAAGTGTGGCGCGGCAGGCCTTTGGGATGACATCGGTAAGCGCCGAGATAGATCTTTTTCCCGAGTTTGACGAGACGCAGTGGGAAGAGGAATTTGCGGCGTATCTTTTTGCCGGAAGGGACAGGAGCGTTCCGGACTTTCTTCACGGTCTCATAAACGCGGAGCTTGCATCTGCCGTGGCAAAGAGACTGGGAATCGAAAATGTAAGCGGAGTCCGAAGCCTTGACGGGAGAAAGAGGGATGAGCTGAAGCGTGAGCTGAAGCATTTTTCTGTTCCGATCCTGGGAACGGGGAGCTTTGAGAGAGCGCAGGCAACAGCCGGCGGGGTGAGCCTTGATGAGGTGAATGATGATTTCTCCTGCGCGGGGATTCCCGGGCTTTTTCTTGCGGGAGAGCTGCTTGATGCGGACGGCAGATGCGGAGGATACAATCTGCGCTGGGCATTTCTCTCGGGAATCATCGCGGGACATGCCGCCGGAAGGCATGTACTATGATCACCCTCGGACAGATAAGGATAAGGATCGATCCTGATAAGCGGCGGGAGCCGTGGGACCCGGTACCCGATATACGGCGCAGGGCAGCGTCGATGCTGGGTATAAACCGGTCTGAGATAAAAGGGATAAACCTTGTAAGGCACGCTATAGACGCAAGAAAAAAGCCTGAGCTCTATGATGTGTGTACGGCGGATATTGAACTTGACGCATCCGTGGAGCAGAGGATACTTGCCCGCGGCATAAGGGGAGCGGTAAAAAAGCATGAGACCGCTGGCTTTCTTCTGCCCGAAAGGGGTGATAAGAAGCTTGATTTCAGGCCCGTAGTCGTGGGGGCCGGCCCTGCGGGACTCTATGCCGCTTATGAACTCGCGGCGGCGGGTTACAGACCGCTTCTTATCGAGAGGGGAGATGATACAAAAAAGCGCGGCGAGGCGGTAAGGCGTTACTGGGAGACCGGAGAGCTTGATACGGAGAGCAATATCCAGTTCGGAGCCGGCGGTGCCGGAGCTTATTCAGACGGGAAACTGACCGCAAGGATAAAGGACAGGGACGGAGTATGCGGGGAGGTGCTGAGACTTCTTGTGGAAGCGGGCGCACCGGATGACATACTGACGGAGGCCTGGCCGCATGTAGGTACGGATATTCTCGGCAAAGTAGTCGCGAATCTCCTTGAAAAGATAAGGACGCTTGGCGGCGAGGTGCTCTTCAGGACCAGACTTATCGAAATATCAAGAGATCACGCCGGAAGAGTGGACGGGATAGTTACGAGTGCAGGCGACATAAAGGCCGGTGCGGTGATACTGGCGACGGGACACAGCGCGAGAGATACCGTGACAAGACTGTCCGGACAGGGAGTGATCATGACTCCGAAGGCCTTTGCTGTGGGCTTCAGAGTGGCGCACAGGCAGGAGATCATCGATGTCGCCCAATACGGCATGCCCTCGGGAGTTGTTCTGCCGCCGGCCAATTATAAGCTGACTACGCGGACGGCAGGCGGCAGGGGAGTATATTCCTTCTGTATGTGCCCCGGGGGAAGGATAGTGGATGCCTCGAGCGAGAGCGGGAGACTCTGCGTAAACGGCATGAGCAGACGCGACAGAAGTGATGAATATGCCAACAGTGCCATCGTTGTCAATGTGACTCCCGATGACTACGGAGACGGAACAGATCCTCTCAGGGGTATGTTCTTTCAGAGAAGACTCGAAGAGAGAGCCTTTGAAACGGGAAAGGGCAGGATACCTTTTTCGGATTATGCATCTTTTGCATCGGCAGCGGGAGTAAGGCCCCGCGGAGCAGGTACGGACATATCGGATGAGACCGCGGAGAAAGTGTTCTGCGGCAGAGCCGCAAAAGCTGATCTGTCCGGGATACTGGGAAGGAAACTGAATGTGTCGATAGCGGAGGCAATGTCGGATTTCGGAAGGAAGATCAGAGGATATGACGATGCTTCCGCGATAATCGCCGGTGTTGAGAGCAGGACATCATCCCCTGTAAGGATCGAGAGAGGGGAGTACGGGGAGGCTGTTGATATCCCGGGACTTTATCCCTGCGGTGAGGGTGCGGGCTACGCGGGAGGCATCGTATCCGCGGCTGCTGACGGCGTGAGGACGGCCGCGAAGATAATAGGCCGTTATTCGCCCGCATGAGCGGCTCTGCCGGAAAGGACCGGCAAAAAGAGGCCAAGGCCCGCATCAGGCGGGAAGTACTGGGCGTAAGAGATGCGCTTGGTGACGGCGACAGACGCATCTTTGACAGATTGATAAGGGAGAGGCTTTTTGAACTTCCCGAGTGGAAGGGGTCGCAGATCATTCTTACATATCTGTCATTTGGAAGCGAGGCGGATACCCGGGAGATAGTCAGAAAGGCGCTTTCCAAGGGAAAAAGAGTATTCTGCCCCAGAATAACCGACAGTGACAGGGGGGAAATGGTCTTTGTCAGACTGCGGGATGCCGAGGATGTGGAAAAAAACCGGATGGGGATAGATGAACCGGCCGGTGACGAGGTGTTTGCACAGGATGCGGATGACGCATTGATGATAATCCCCGGTGTGGCTTTTTCCGCATCACTCGAGCGCATAGGCTACGGCGGCGGGTATTATGACAGATATCTTGCAGGGCACGGCGGGGCAAAGCGGCTCGCCATATGCTACGAGTGTCAGGTGCGGGAGAGTTTTGACAACAAAGGACAGATTACCGGCAGGTTTGATGTGAGACCGGAGATGTTGCTGACGGAGAAAAGGCTGTACAGGAATGATCGGCATGGATGAGAAGCAGGAGATCCTGCAGACATATGAGGATATGGAGCGTGCGGGCTTTATGCTGCATCTGTCCGGGAGCATTTCCAGACGGACGCAGGATGATTCCTTCTACTTTGCCGGAAATGAGATGCGCGGGACGCCGCTGGATGTGAATGCGATACGCAAGGTCAGGATCAAAAGACCAGAAGGGCGTCTTTCAATCCATGCGATGATATACAGGAACAGAGAGGATATCGGGGCAATAGCGCTGACAAGGCAGTGCTATGCGTCGGCTCTCGGGGTGATAGGAAGAGATACGCTGCCGGCTGTTAACGAGGCGGGCGAGCGGGTTAAGATACGGATCGCACCCTTTACAATCCCCGGATCTGACGCGCAGCGTAGCCATATCTACAGGATAGTCGGAAAGGACGCGTCTTTTCTTGTCACGGCCAACGAGGGCGTTTATATCCTCGGGGAGAGCTGTGAGGATCTTCTGACAAAGGCCCGGATGCTTGAAGGTTTTGCCGCGAGTTATCTCATGGAGCTCTGCAGCACGGATGTCGCTTTCGGGGTGGTACACGGTTTTGACAGTATTAAGACAGAGGGTGGTATAATATATTCCGAGAGGGATACGCCGGCCAGGGTCAAACTGATACACGAAAGAATATATGCGGATAATCCCCGGGCCCGCGCCGTGGTGCACAATGTCAGCGAGGCCGCAAAGACGGTTTCAAGACTCGGCATACAGCCGGATCTTATCTATGACGATATGGTCGGTCTTTCCACGCTGCAGCGGACCCTTTTCGGCTATGATGACGGCGTCTACTGCTTCGGTAACGATCCCGAAGACGCGGGATTTGTGACCGATTCGGCTGAGCGGGCCCTGGTGGCGCAGATAGCCGCGGTAAGAAGCGGAAGTCTGTATAGTATTTCAAAACGCGACGCCCGAAGAATGAAAAGAATGGTTTAAGTGCCTTATGACCAAAGGAGGTAATCATGGGTAAAAAGTGTGTGGCATATGTATCCAGTTATACGATAGGAACCGGCGACAAGCACGGCATACGCGTCTATGATGTTGATGTCAAAAACGGGCGGATGACTGAGAAGGAGCAGGTCGAGATCACCAACTCCTCCTATCTGAGAGTGTCGCACAACAGGAGGTTCCTGTATTCCATAACCGATCTGGGGGTGGAGTCGTATACCATCGAGAAGGACGGGAAACTCACACTTTTGAACAAGGCCTCGATAAACGGCATGAGAGGCTGCTATCTGTATACCGATTTCGAGGACAGATTTCTCTTCAGCGCGGGATATCATGACGGAAAGGTTACCGTTCTCAGGCTGAACGAGGACGGTACCATCGGTGAGATCACGGACGAGATATACCATAAAGGCCTGGGAACGGCCGCCGGCAGGAATTTCATACCGCACGTGCAGTGCGTGAAGATGACGAGGGATAACCGTTTCCTTTTGGCCTGCGATCTGGGACTCGACCGCGTGGATGTTTATATGCTCGATCACAATACCGGGAAGCTGCGCGAGACCGAGATCATTCATGCGGATCAGGAGTCGGCGCCCAGACACATGCAGTTTTCGAGCGACGGGAGGTTCCTGTATATAGTGAACGAGCAGAAGAGGGCGATCGATGTCTACAGCTATGTTGTGGATGATACGGGAAGGATCCCGGATTTTGACCGTATACAGTCGATCTCAACCATCAAAGATCCGGATGCGATCGGCGTGGCGGCCTGTGCGCTAAAGTTCTCGACGGACTTTAAATTCCTGCTAACATCGAACGCGGGCGAGAACAGCGTTACGATCTATGATGTCGATCACAGGACCGGACTCCTCAGCCTCAATACAACGCTTCCGATAGCGGGGGAATATCCAAAGGATGCTGCGCTGATGCCGGACAACAGGCATCTCGTGTCCCTGAATCACGAGTCAAATACGATGACCTTCTTCACCTTTGACCCCAAAAAGCATACGCTGATAATGAACGGCCCGGAGATGGAGGTCAATCAGCCGAACTGCATAATCTTCCACGAACTGGACTGAGGAAAGATCTATCTGCCGTAGAAAGCCGCTATGCTGTCCGCTCTGGAGGTCATGTTCACGAGCATCGCATCCAGAAGTGTGAAAGCGCACATGCACTCGATCACTACGACAGCTCTGGGCACTATAACGGGATCATGACGGCCCGGCACCGATATTTCGGCTGCCCGGCCGTTTCTGTCTACTGTGGACTGCGGCATCGCTATTGAAGGCGTGGGTTTGATGTGAGCTTTAAGCACGATGGGAGAGCCGTCACTGATCCCTCCGAGTATGCCGCCCGCGCTGTTCGTGGCTTTGACTGCCTTCTCACCTGCGGAAGGATCGCCCGGCAGGAAGGGATCGTTGTTCTCGCTTCCTGTTCTTTTTGAAACGGCAATGCCGTCCCCTATCTCGACAGCTTTGACGGCACCCACGGACATGACTGCCGCGGCAAGAGAGGCGTCCAGTTTGTCGAAGACCGGATCTCCCACACCTGAAGGCACGTGATCCATAACACAGGTGACGGTGCCGCCTACAGTGTTGCCCTCTGACTTTAGTTTCTTTATCAGCTCCATGGCCCTGCGGTCTGCTTCGGCGTCAGGCATGTATGTCTGTGTGGTAAGGCGCAGGGCTCTGTCCGCAATATCTGCCGGAACGGTCACTTCGCCTATGGACGAGGTCCAGGCTTCGCAGGTTATTCCCATCCTGTTCAGGAGCAGCATGCAAAGCGCGCCTGCGGCGACCCTGCCTGCAGTCTCTCTTCCCGAAGACCTGCCGCCGCCGCGGTAATCACGGAAACCGTATTTGCTGTCCCAGGTATAATCGGCGTGGCCGGGGCGGTAGAGATCCTTTATGGTATCGTAGTCGGCGGAGCGCTGCGACGTGTTTCTTATAAGCATGGCTATGGGTGCTCCGGTCGAGCGCCCCTCAAAGACACCGGAGAGGATCTCTGCCGTGTCACTCTCCTTCCTGGCGGTAGAGGCCTCAGATCTCCCGGGACTCCGCCTGTCAAGGAATGCCTGTATATCATCCTCTGTCACGGGCACACCCGCGGGAAAACCGTCAACCACAACCCCCAGAGCCGGGCCGTGGGATTCCCCGAAGGTGGACATCCTGAGTATTCTTCCGTATACTGATCCTGACATTGCTTTTTCCTCCTGACATCAATACAGTATACCAAATAAAACCATCTGATATGTAACTGTTTTTGTCAAAAACGCTTTTTTTTCTATCGCCGCTGTTGTATAATTCAGGCGTTCAGCAAAAAGAGGATGGATATAACGGGTTTGAAAAATGCGGTATAATGCTCCGCAATTTGCTCCCACTTTTCCCGAGAGGGTAAAGGAGGGCAAAAGGCAGTTTGTTAAAGAACACAGATATATGGGATTTCTGGCTTCGCCGGTGTGCTTCGTAATACTTATGGCACACCGCTTTGCGATGCTGTTTTTTAACCGTGCAAAGAAACTGTCGGGGATTGTGCTGGTGTCGGCGGCATTTGCCGTGACAAGCAGCTTTGCGTTTCCCGTGCTCACCATGAGGTCGGGATTTGTTTCGCTTGATGCGGGACGCCAGGTGATGGCGGCCGGTTCGGAGACAGCCTCTGCGGCGGCGGGAATGTCGGAAAATCCGCAGGCAGGGGAGTCATCGGTGGATTTTGCCGATGAGATCAGGGGAAATGTGGATGAACTGGTGGATGTCTCGCTCCTTGACGCCGACGGCGGTGACGATGCGGCTTCACAGGAAGAGGCCGGTGAGGCGGAAAGCTTCGTGTCAGGCGATGAGAGCGGCCTGATAATGGATGATGCCGTATATTCCATCGATGAGCTCATAGACATGAACGGCAGGGAATGGATGCTTTCGGACGAGGAGGAAGCGGACAGGGACTCGGGCTTTGATCCCGCGGACTGGAGGCTCACTCTTCTCAATAAGCAGCATCCCATACCTGAGGATTACAGCTTTGAACTCGAGACCTTCAGCGAGAGCATGAGATGCGACAAGCGCATAGTCAGACGTCTCCTCGACATGATCTATACCGCACGCGATGACGGCGTGTCACTGATACCATGCTCGCCCTACAGAACCCACTCCCATCAGACGGAGCTTTTTGACAGAAAGATAGACCGCTATATGGATGCCGGATACTCGTATATGGACTCCTTTACAAGAGCCGCGCAGGCGGTAACTGTCCCCGGTACCAGCGAGCATGAGGTGGGTCTTGCCATAGATTTTATCACGGAGAATTATTCCCAGCTGAATGAGGGCTTTGCGGATACGGCAGCAGGTGCCTGGTTGAGAGAGAGGAGTCCGGAATTCGGTTTTATACTTCGGTATCCGAAGGGCAAGGAGGACATCACAGGCATCGAATACGAGCCCTGGCATTTCCGCTATGTGGGACGGGATGCCGCAACCATCATAACACAGGAGGGGCTCTGTCTTGAGGAGTTCTGGGACAGATACATCTACAGGTGAGCGCCGTTTCGGCTATCGCCTGATAAAAGAAGACGGCAAAGCAAAGAGGGGCGAGCTGGTCACTGTGCATGGCACGGTGCAGACGCCGCTTTTTATGAACGTGGCGACTGTCGGAGCGATAAAAGGCGGTCTGGGAGCCGAAGATCTGGAGGCTCTGGGCACCCAGGTGGTGCTGTCTAATACCTATCATCTGCATTTGAGACCCGGGGACGATGTGATATACAGATGCGGCGGGCTGCACAGGTATATGTCATGCAGGACACCGATACTGACCGATTCCGGAGGATTTCAGGTCTTTTCGCTTGCTGAGAGGCGAAAGATAACCGAGGCGGGCGTGCTCTTCTCCTCTCATATCGACGGGAGAAAGATATTCATGGGTCCGGAGGAGAGCATGAGGATTCAGTCACATCTGGGCTCCACCATAGCCATGGCATTCGACGAATGCCCTTCAAGCAGGGCGGACAGAGAATATGTCGAAAGAAGTGTGGACAGGACCACCAGGTGGCTTAAGCGCTGCAGGGAGGAGATGAAAAGGCTCAACTCCTTTGAAGAGACCGTAAACAGGGATCAGATGCTATTCGGGATCAACCAGGGGGCGGTATTTGGCGATATCAGGATACGCCATGCAAGAGAGATATCCGAAATGGGGCTGGACGGATATGCGATAGGCGGACTTGCCGTGGGAGAGACTCACGAGGAGATGTATCACATCCTGGATGTCACGGTGCCCGAACTCCCGCGCAGCGCGCCGACCTATCTGATGGGCGTCGGAACACCTGAGAATATTCTTGAGGCGGTGGCAAGAGGTGTTGATTTCTTCGATTGTGTTTATCCCACGAGGAACGGCAGACACGGTCACGCCTATACTTCATCGGGACACATCAATCTCATGAACGCACGCTATGAGACGGATGGCAGACCCATAGAAGATGGCTGCGGATGCCCCGCCTGCCGCAGATATTCACGAAGCTATATCAGACATCTTCTGAAATCCGGTGAAATGCTGGGACTCAGGCTTATGGTCACCCACAACCTGTGGTTCTACAATCATCTGATGAGCGAGATAAGAGACGCAATAGACAAGGGCATCTACGGCACCTGGTACAGGGAAAAACTTGCGGGAATGCAGGCTGGGTAGTATAATTAAACTTTAACGGTTTTAGCAAAAGTGAAGGAGGAGTTACAAATGGGTATGATAGCAGCAGCGGCCACAGGAACGGCGGGACAGGGAACAGGAACGATGATGATGATCGCATATCTCGTCGTCATCTTCGGGTTCATGTATTTCATTATGATCAGGCCGCAGAGGAAGGAACAGAAGCAGAAAGCGGCTCTTCTGTCCAACGTGGCTGTGGGCGATTCCGTAAGGACAACAGGAGGCTTTATCGGCACGGTCATAGATGTATCCGATGATATGGTAATCGTAGAGTTCGGCAACAATAAGAACTGCCGTATTCCCATGGTCAAGGAGGCAATAGTCGAGCTTGAAAAGCCGGAGGATGCCGTAAAGCTGGCCGAAGCGGAGAAGGCACAGGCTGCCGAGCCGGAGAAGAAAAAGCCCTTCGGATTTCTGGGCGGAAGCAAGAAGGATTGATGTTGAGAGGGAATGACCTATGGATATGAAGATCGTATGCATTCCCGGTGACGGGATAGGACCTGAGATCGTCTCTCAGGCCAAGCTTGTTCTTGAGCGGGTTGCCGAGATATACGGGCACAGCGTGGAGACAAAAGATGTGCTGATGGGAGGGGCGTCGATAGATGAGTACGGAATCCCTCTCACCGATGAGACCATAGCGGCGTGCAAAAGTGCCGATGCCGTGCTGATGGGGTCGATCGGCGGTGATGCCGCGACCAGTCCGTGGTATAAGCTTCCGCCGGATAAGCGGCCCGAGGCCGGACTGCTCGGGATAAGAAAAGCCCTGGGACTCTTTGCGAACCTCAGACCCGCATATCTGTATCCCGAGCTTAAGAGTGCCTGTCCGCTGAAAGAGGAGACCTGTGTGAAAGGGTTTGATCTTCTGATCATGCGTGAGCTTACGGGCGGTCTGTATTTCGGTGCGAGAAAGACCGAGCAGATTGACGGCAAACGTGTCGCCACAGATACACTTGTCTATTCCGAGGACGAGATCAGACGCATAGCCATAAAGGCCTTTGATGTGGCAAGAAAGAGGAGGCGCCTGGTTACCAGCGTCGATAAGGCAAATGTGCTTGATTCCTCAAGACTCTGGAGAGCGGTGGTCGAGGAGGTTGCAAGGGATTATCAGGACGTGGAGCTGAAGCATATGCTCGTTGATAACTGCGCGATGCAGCTCGTCAGGGATCCTTCCCAGTTTGATGTAGTGCTCACCGAGAATATGTTCGGAGATATACTCTCGGATGAGGCGAGCATGATCACAGGCTCTATCGGCATGCTGCCCAGCGCTTCCCTTAATGAGACAAGCTTCGGACTCTATGAGCCCAGCCACGGCAGCGCGCCGGATATAGCAGGCAAAGATATCGCCAATCCTATCGCCACGATTCTCTCTGCGGCGATGATGCTCAGATACAGCTTCTCGCTTGAAAAGGAGGCAGACGCGATAGAGAAAGCCGTGCAGGATACACTCAGAGACGGTGTGCGCACCGGAGATCTGATACTGCCCGGCGATACGAGAAAGTCTGTGGGCTGCAGAGCCATGGGAATGGAGATAGTGTCGAGGATCGCCTGAGCGCGACCCGCGGATTATGGAGGTAATGAAATGCAGAGTGATAATATGAAATCGGGAATGCAGCAGGCACCCGCGAGAAGTCTGCTCAATGCTCTCGGATTCACGCCGGAGGAGATAAAGAAGCCCATGGTGGGAATTGTCAGCTCCTACAATGAGATAGTGCCCGGCCACATGAATATTGACAAGATCGTGGAGGCTGTCAGACTAGGCGTTGCCGAAGCCGGCGGCATGCCTGTGGTTTTCCCTGCGATAGCGGTATGTGACGGCATTGCAATGGGACACGTGGGAATGAAGTACAGTCTGGTCACGAGAGACCTTATCGCGGATTCAACGGAGTGCATGGCGATAGCTCATCAGTTTGACGCACTTGTAATGGTGCCGAACTGCGACAAGAATGTTCCCGGCCTTCTCATGGCAGCCGCAAGGGTAAATGTGCCGACAGTATTCGTCTCCGGCGGTCCCATGCTCGCGGGGCATGTGAAGGGCAAAAAGAGAAGTCTGTCTTCCATGTTTGAAGCGGTTGGAGCTCATGCGGCGGGACTTATGAGCGAGGAGGACGTGACGGAATTTGAGAACAAGGTCTGTCCCACCTGCGGATCCTGCTCGGGTATGTATACCGCCAATTCCATGAACTGTCTGACTGAGGCTCTGGGAATGGGACTCTCGGGCAACGGCACGATACCCGCTGTCTACTCCGAGAGATTAAAGATTGCGAAGCATGCGGGCATGGCTGTTATGGAACTCGTAAGAAAGAACATCAGACCCAGGGATATCATGACAAAAGAGGCCATACTTAACGCTCTCACGGTTGATATGGCTCTCGGCTGCTCTACCAATTCCATGCTCCATCTCCCGGCCATAGCCCATGAGGTCGGATTTGACTTCGATATCAGCTTTGCCAATCCCATAAGCGAGAAAACGCCAAACCTCTGCCATCTCGCTCCGGCGGGTCCGACTTATATGGAGGATCTGAACGAAGCCGGCGGAGTATATGCGGTCATGAAGGAGCTGGCCGACGCAGGGCTTATAAACACGGAGTGCATGACAGTGACCGGAAAGACCATCGGCGAGAACATAAAGGGTGCCGTGAACAGGGATCCCGAGGTCATAAGGCCGCTTGACAATCCTTACAGCAAAACCGGCGGCCTCGCTGTCCTCAAGGGCAATCTTGCGCCCGACGGCAGCGTGGTAAAGAGAAGCGCTGTCGCACCCGAAATGATGAAGCACGAGGGACCGGCACGTGTCTTTGACTGCGAGGAGGATGCGATCTCCGCGATCAAGGGAGGCAGTATAAAGGAGGGCGATGTCGTCGTTATCCGTTACGAGGGGCCAAAGGGCGGCCCCGGTATGAGGGAGATGTTAAACCCCACCTCCGCGATAGCGGGAATGGGTTTGGGCTCGACAGTCGCACTCATAACAGACGGCAGATTTTCCGGAGCGAGCCGCGGAGCGTCCATAGGTCATGTATCGCCTGAGGCGGCGGTGGGCGGACCCATAGCTCTGGTAAAGGACGGAGATATCATCTCTATAGACATACCCGCAATGAAGCTTGAACTGAAGGTCAGCGATGAGGAACTGGAATCCAGAAGGGCTGCATGGAAACCGCGCAAGCCGGCCGTCACAACCGGATATCTCGCGCGCTATGCGGAAATGGTCACGAGCGGAAACAGAGGAGCGATACTGGAGATAGCAAAATGAAACTGAACGGATCACAGATAGTACTGGAATGTCTGAAGGAGCAGGGAGTCGACACAATATTCGGATATCCCGGCGGGGCGATACTGAACATATATGATGAGCTTTATAAGCAGAGCGATCATTTCAATCATGTCCTGACCTCGCACGAACAGGGTGCTGCTCATGCTGCTGACGGTTATGCGAGATCTACGGGACGTGTGGGCGTGTGCTTTGCGACGAGCGGACCCGGAGCCACCAATCTTGTCACGGGTATCGCTACAGCATATATGGATTCCGTGCCTATCGTTGCCATCACCTGCAACGTGACCCTGCCTCTCCTCGGGAAGGACAGCTTCCAGGAGGCGGATATAGCGGGCATAACGATGCCCATAACCAAGCACGGATATATCGTCAAGGATGTGGAAAAACTCGCGTCTACCATAAGAAAAGCTTTCAGTATAGCGAGATCGGGACGTCCTGGGCCTGTGCTGGTTGATATAACCAAGGATGTGACCGCTGCCGTTGCTGACTACGAGCCTTTGAAGGCTGAAACCGCTTCGGAGCCTGTCCGCAATTGGAGCGAAAAAGATATAGATGATGCGGTCTCTCTGATAACATCGTCAAAAAAGCCTTATCTTTATGTGGGCGGCGGGGCAGTGATAAGCGGTGCCTCGGACGAGCTTGTGCAGCTGGCCGAGACCATCGGTGCCCCGGTCTGTGATTCGCTGATGGGAAAGGGGGCCTTCCCCGGAAATCATCCGCTTTATACCGGTATGATCGGTATGCACGGCACCAAAGCATCGAATTTCGGCGTGAGTTCCTGTGATCTCCTTATAGCCCTCGGCGCGAGATTTTCTGACAGAGTCATCGGAAATCCCAAAACCTTTGCCAGAAAATCCAAAATCCTGCATATCGATATCGATGCGGCGGAGATCAACAAGAATATCCACACCGATCATCACATTGTGGGAGATCTGAAGGAGGTACTCACGGATCTTCTGAAGAGACTTCCGAAGACGGATCACAGTAAATGGATAAGCGAGGTCATGGAGACCGAAAAGAAATTTCCGCTCAGTTATGAGAAGGATAAGTTGACCTGCCCGTATGTGATGGAAACGCTGAATAAGCTTCTTCCCGACGACTCCATCATAGTCACCGATGTGGGACAGCACCAGATGTGGGCTGCACAGTACTACCGTTACACAAAACCCAGAACCTTCCTGACCTCGGGCGGCCTGGGGACCATGGGTTACGGCCTTGGCGCGGCGATAGGCGCACAGGTGGGAAATCCCGGGCGAAAGGTGGTTAATATCGCCGGAGACGGATGCTTCAGGATGAACATGAACGAGCTTGCGACCGCATCCCGCTACAATATTCCAATAACCGAGATTGTGATCAACAACAGCGTGCTGGGCATGGTGCGCCAGTGGCAGAATCTGTTTTATAAGAAACACTTTTCACAGACGGTTCTGACCGATAAGGTTGATTATTGCAAGGTGGCGGAAGCACTCGGATGCAGGGCGTTTTTGCTGGATGATGTCAGGGATGCTGAAAGGATCCTCAGGGAAGCGGTGGAGTATGACGGTCCCGCACTGGTGGAATGCATGATAGACATGGATGATATGGTCTTTCCCATGGTTCCTGCGGGAAAGCCGATCAGCGACGCTTTTGATGAGAATGACTTAAAGGATCAGCGGAGTAATACCTGAGTTTTATTAAATGAAGAATAAGCTTTTACGCGCATTTCTTATAACATTTATTTGCTTCGCGGGGGTTGTCTCGGCGGTCTGGTTCGGCATGCAGAAACTCTATGAGGGACGCTTCGGCTACGGCACCTGGGTGGGCGGAGTGTATGCCACGGGACTTACTCCCTCGGAGGTCACGGCGGAGCTTGACTACAAGCTCTATGAGAACGAAGGCGTGCCCGCCGTTGTGATGCTTATCGGCAGAAATGACAGGAATCTCGCCATACCCACAAAAGATCTTGATATGAGCGTGAGCTACGACGCATCGGTGCGGAAGGCTTACAGCGAGCAGACTCCCTTTTCTCTTGTTAAGGGGATCTTCAGCGGCAATTACATATCTGTCAATCCGGTCACAACATTTGACATGGATGCTCTGGAAGCTGCCGTGGACAGCTGGGATATCTTTGATGTATCGCCGGACGGCATGCATATAGAGAGACATGCAGAGGGCTACAGACTGGTGGCTGATACTCACGACTCGCCGAACAGGACTGCGATCCTTGAGACTGCGGCAGAAAAAATAAGCAGTGGTGAGTTCTATGTTCCTCTCGATTCGGAGGGCAGTGAATGCTATAAAACCTATGAGCTCACAGAGAATGACAGATCCGTTATGGATACCTGGAAGGCCATAGAGAAGGCGAGGGCCCCGGAAATATCCTACTGTATGGGCGATGAGGAAATAGTACTGGATGCCTCCGTGACGGATGACTGGATAATGACTTCTGATGATCTTAAGAAGGCGCTCGCACAGTCGGGCGGAGCCGGAAACAGAGCCGCTTCAGGCGGACGTGCTCTTGCGGGGGAGGACGAAGAGGATGGGGATGCCGGCGTGACGGAAGCAGATACCTATCTGATAGACGGTGAGTTCGTGGAGCTTCCCTCCGATATCAGAGAGACCAACGGCTTTGTCGAGTGCGGGCACGGCGGCCTGATAATAAAGGGATCAGAGATAGAGGAGTTTGTGCGGGAACTCTGTGAGAAATATGACACATACGGAGTAGACAGGGAGTTTACTGCGGCCGACGGCAGAAAGGTGATCATTCCTGCGGGCAAGAGTACCTACGGCAACAAGATAGACGAAGAAGCGGAGATAGAGTGGCTCAAGGAGGCTGTTAAGAGCGGCAGACCGCAGAAGCATGAACCTGTACTTTTGCACAGCGCGCTGTACCTTAGCGAAGATGATATAGGCGGCAGGTATATAGAGGTCGATAAAGCTAATCAGATGCTCTATTATTTCGAAGGCGGCAGGATTGACATGGAGATACCGGTGGTGACAGGCTGCGCCGCATTGAGAAGAGATACGCCGTGCGGAGTCTTTGATATCTATTTTATGCAGAAAAACAGAACTCTCCGCGGAGAGGGCTACACATCATTTGTCAAATTCTGGATGGCATTCACGGGTCATTACGGAATTCATGACGCGTCCTGGAGAAACAAATTCGGCGGAGATCTTTATATCAATTCCGGATCCCACGGCTGCGTCAACATACCTACTGCGGATGCGGAAGAACTCTATAATAAGGTTGAGGCAGGACTTCCCGTGATAGTTCACGATTGACGCAGGTTACGAGAACGTAGTCTTTGAGGGGGAAATCATTTAGAACAGTGTAGCCGGTGATCCGGTCTGTCTTGTCATCAAGAATATATGACGGGCGGCCTTCGCCGTCAAAGATCGTACAGAATCCCCTGAAATCCTCTGATATGCCTGATCCTGTCATCTTCACATAAGCTTCCTTGCATGAAAAAACAGTGTAGAAAAGTCTGCGGCGCTCCGTGATATCCTTCGCGTGATCAAGGAGTTCCCGCTCTGCGGGGTGAAAGAACCTCTCTGCGATCCCGTCTATGTCCATACGTCCGCGCATCCCGCGGATCTCCTGGACATCAACGCCTACAGGGTCTTCTTCGGATATGGCGCAGACAGCGACCGAACCCGAGTGAGAGAGAGAAAAAGAGGGAAGGGAAGGATCTGTAAACGAGGGTTTACCAAAGGAACCCTTTTCTACAGCGGGCAGACTTCCGGCGTCTGCGGAGGGGAAAACCGAGGGATTAAGGCTGTGCAGGGATCCGGCAAGAAGCGACCATGCGGCTTCGTGAAGAAGCCGCACGCGTTTTTTTGATGCACCGGCATTGCTGCCGGTGCCTTCATTTTGGATTGTGGTAAAAAAAACTCTGATCATCCCTGCAGGATCGTCCGGGAGATCATTTTTCCCTGACGACTCTTACGCGGAACACGCCTTCGACGGACCTGAGCTGCTCCACGACCTCGGGCTTGACCGGATCATCGAGATCGATGAGGGTGTAGGCCACTTCGCCTTTTGACTTGTTCGTCATGTCGGAGATGTTGCAGCCCGCGTTGCCGAGTGCCTGTGTGTAACGGCTGATCATATTGGCCACGTTCTTGTGGAAGATCGCGATTCTGGGCTTGCTGCAGATGCCGAGGTCGCATCTGGGGTAGTTTACACTGTTGAGGATGTTGCCGTTGTCGAGGTAGTTCATGAGCTCTGCCACGGCGGCAACCGCGCAGTTATCTTCGCTCTCCTCGGTAGATGCGCCCAGATGAGGTATGACGATGCAGCCGTCATGTCCTGCGACTGTCGGGTTCGGGAAATCCGTGACATAGGCTCTGATCTTGCCGGAGTTAATGCCCGCAAGAACTGCGTTCTCGTCGCAGAGGATATCCCTGGCGAGATTGAGCAGGATCACACCTTTTTTCATCTTGGAGATCGCTTCGCCGTTTATCATGCCCTTTGTGGAATCAAGTGCAGGTACATGGATGGTGATGATGTCGCACTTGCTGTAGATCTCGTTCACGTCAGTCACATGCCTGACGTCGCGGGAAAGAGCCCAGGCCGCCTCGACCGACAGATAGGGATCGTAGCCGTAAACTTCCATTCCGAGGCTTCTTGCGGCATTGGCAACTCTTACGCCTATGGCGCCGAGGCCGATGACACCCAGTTTTTTGCCCATAATCTCGGTGCCCGCAAATTTCTTTTTGCTCTTTTCCGTGAGCTTGGCGATGTCCTGATCACCGGAATTCTTTCTGACCCACTCTATACCGCCTACTATATCACGAGAGGCCAGAAGCATGGCCGCGAGAACCATTTCCTTGACACCGTTGGCATTGGCACCGGGTGTGTTGAAGACAACAATGCCCTGTTTGGCACACCGGTCAACGGGGATATTGTTAACACCGGCACCGGCTCTTGCGATAGCGAGGAGCTTGTCGGAGAACTCCATCTCCAGCATGTTCGCGCTTCTTACAAGTATGCCGTCCGCATCCGCCACATCATCGGTGGCGGCAAATCTTTCATTGAAGTTGTTGAGACCGACCTTGGCGATCGGGTTTAAGCACTTGTATTTGTACATTTTTTCCTCCTTTATGCGTGGGCTTTTTCAAAGCTGTCCATGAATTCGACAAGTTTCTTTACGCCTTCATAGGGCATTGCGTTATAGATCGAAGCTCTCATTCCGCCGACGGTGCGGTGTCCTTTCAGGCTGACAAAGCCCTGAGCCGATGCTTCCTTGATGAACTCGGCGTTGAGATCGTCGTTTCCGGTCACAAACGGGACGTTCATGAGGGATCTGTCCTCTTTTCTGACCGTGCCCCTGAACATCCTGCTCTGGTCAAGGAAATCATAAAGCAGAGCAGCTTTCTCCTCGTTCTTTTTCTTCATCACCTCCAGGCCGCCCTGAGCCTTAAGCCACTCGAATACCAGACCGCAGATATAGATGGACCAGCAGTTGGGAGTGTTGTAGAGGGAGCCGTTATCGGCCTGGGTCTTCCACTTGAGCATCGTGGGCACATAGCTCTCGAGATCGTCGCGGATCAGATCCTCGCGGATAATAGAGATCACGAGTCCGGCGGGGCCGACATTCTTTTGAACACCGCCGTAGATAACGCCGTACTTTGTCACGTCAACGGGCTCCGAAAGGAAGCAGGAGGACACGTCGCTGACAAGATCGTGGCCCTTGGTGTTGGGGAGGGTCTTGTACTTGGTTCCGTAGATGGTGTTGTTCTCACAGATATATACATAGTCGGCGTCGGCGGGGATGTCAAGATCCGAGCAGTCGGGGATGTAGGAGAAGGTCTCGTCTTCGCTCGATGCGACCTTTACGGCATCAAGATACTTTCCTGCTTCCTGATATGCTTTTTTTGCCCACTGGCCAGTGATGATATACGCTGCCTTGCCGTTCTTCTTCAGATTCATGGGAACAGCCGCGAACTGCTGGCTGGCACCTCCCTGAAGGAAGAGCACTTTGTAGTTGTCGGGTATATTCATGAGGTCTCTGATATCCTGCTCGGCCTTTCCGATCAGTTCATCAAAGATCTTTGTGCGGTGGCTCATCTCCATTACGGACATTCCGCATCCGTGATAATCGAACATCTCCTCCTGAGCCTTCTTGAGAACATCCTCGGGCAGGACCGCGGGACCGGCTGAAAAATTGTAGACTCTTCCCATTTTTTTCTTGACCTCCGTTTGTGAAATCGCGTTAAAATAATTGCGGTGTTAATGAAATTGATTTTAGTATAATCGCGATTTTTATTTTGTCAATATCGCCATATCATAACCGATGTTATTATATAATTTATTTTGCTGTCAGACTGCTTTTTTATCTGCCGTTTTGGTGACCTGATCTGTTCAGACCGCACTTGCCGCGTCGAAACATCCAAGTCTGTGTGTGAATACGGGATAAACTGTGATATAATATATAGTTGTTTTTGAGATATTACAGAACAGAGGATGTGTATGGCAGACATTAGACCGTTTCAGGCAATAAGACCGCGCGTTGATCTTGCAGAACAGATTGCAGCGCTTCCATATGATGTATTTGACGAAGAAGAGGCGAGACGCTTTGTTAAGGAGCGGCCCGGCTCTTTTCTTGCTATTGACCGCGCGGAGACGCAGTTCCCCGTGGGACAGGATCCGTACGCGAAAGAGGTGTATGAGAAGGCAAGGGAGCTTCTGTGGGGCAGACTGGAGGCAGGGGACTTTGTAAAGGAAGAAATCCCGTGCTTCTATATATATGAGCAGGAGTGGCGCGGCCGCGTGCAGACCGGTATAGCGGCGTGTGCTTCGATTGATGATTATATGAACGGCGTCATAAAAAAGCATGAAAACACGCGACGCGACAAAGAAGAGGACAGAGTGCGCCATGTCGACACCTGCGGTGCCCATACAGGCCCGATATTTCTGTGCTACAGGAGGAATGCCGGTCTGGCGTCTATCGTATCGGAAATAAAAAAGACGGACCCAATATACGATTTTACATCACATGACAGTACGAAAAATCGTGTATGGGTCGTGCGCGATGCTGACTGGATTGCCGGTATAAGCCGCGCCTTTGAGGCAATGGACAGCATTTATATCGCGGACGGGCATCACCGCTGTGCTTCGGCTGTCAGGGTGGGGGAAAAGAGAAGAGAGAAGGGCATACATGACGACAGCGGTCACTTTCTGTCGATACTCTTCCCTGACAATGAGCTTGCCATAATGGATTATAACCGCGTAGTCAGGGATCTGAACGGACTGTCGGTGGAAGACTTCCTTGCAAGGGTTTCAGAGGCTTTTGTTGTGAGTGAGGCGGACAGCCCCGTAGCTCCCGATAGAAAAGGCGTGTTCGGGATGTTTCTGGGGAAGAGGTGGTACAGGCTTGAGATAAAGCCTGAATATACGAGTGACGATGCGGTGAAGGGACTCGATGTCTCGGTGCTTCAGGATAATCTTCTGGGACCGGTACTCGGGATCGGGGATCCGCGCACGGATACGAGGATCGACTTCATAGGAGGGGTGCGCGGTCTTGGCGAGCTTGAAAGACGCGTGGCGACGGATATGACGGTCGCGTTCTCAATGCATCCGACGACACTTGCCGAACTGTTCAAAGTGGCGGACGAGGGAAGGCTCATGCCGCCGAAATCGACGTGGTTTGAACCGAAACTGCTGAGCGGACTGTTTATTCACGCACTGTAGAACTCATAACCAGGGAGGACGATGATGAACAACAAACTCTACAAGCTTATGAACTGGCCTGAGATCGAGGAGATCATATACTCCGACGGAGATGATCCCCACAGGATACTGGGAGCCCACAAGGTGGGGGGCTCGTATCTGGTCCAGGCTTTTTTCCCGGGAGCCGGCAGTGTAAAGATGATAATACCAGGCAGGAGCCCGGTTGAAATGGAAGTGGCCGACGAGGCGGGGTATTTTGCAGCGCTCGTGCCATACAGGGAGAAATTCAGCTACGTGTACGAGATCACGGATGCGGAGGGCAACACCAGGCAGACGGCGGACCCCTATATTTTCGCGCCGCTCATCACCAGGGAAGACACGATTCGCTTCGGAAACGGAATACATTATCACATATTTGAAAAACTCGGCGCCCATGTGATGGAGCGTGACGGTGTAGCGGGTACGGAATTTGCGGTATGGGCACCCGATGTTGCGAGAGTCAGCGTCGTGGGCAGCTTTAATAACTGGGACGGAAGACTTCATCAGATGCGCCAGATCGACCGGAGCGGCATCTTTGAGATCTTTGTGCCGGGCGCAGGGGAGGGCGATGAATATCAGTTTGAGATAAAGACAAGGCGGGGAATATTGCTCAAAAGACCCGATCCATACGCCTTCAAGGCAAGGGATACCCATGCCGACGTGTCTGTCATAGCGGTCGATCCCGAGTACGAGTGGACGGATGAGGAGTTTCTGCTCTCAAGAAAGCAGAAGAACAAGCCTCATGAGCCGTTCTCGGTGGGTGAGATTTTCCTTGAGGATTTTGCGGTCAGAAGATCCGAGAGTAAAAAGGGCGGCGGTGCCAGCTGCAGAGAGATAGCCGAGGACATCATCGAATATGTCAGAAAGTGTGGGTATACCTCGGTGGTGCTGCTTCCGGTTATGGAACACCATATCTCCAATCCCTACGAGATAACCGGCTATTTTGCACTCGCAGGCATGGACGGCGATGTTTCGGATTTCAGATATCTTATAAATGAACTGCACAGGGAGGATGTGCGGGTGTTCATCGACTGGGTGCCGGTGACATTTCCCGATAAGGACAGCGGGCTGTCGTCGTATAACGGAGCCCCTCTGTATGAGTATGGCGGGGAGCGCGGGATCCAGCCCTATACCGGATACAGGATATTTGACTTCGGGCGCAAGCAGGTCACGGATTTCCTGCTCTCAAACGCGGTTTACTGGATGGAGCGCTTCCATGTGGACGGATTCCGTCTGCCCGATATAGCCAAGATCATCTATCTTGACTATGACCGCGCGCCGGGCGCCTGGATGCCCAATATCTACGGCGGGAATGAGAATCTGGAGGCGCTGGAGTTTCTCAGGCAGTTTACCGACATATGCAAGCGGCATGACGAGGGCATCGTGACAATAACCCGTGAGACGGCATGCTTCCCAAGAGTGACTGCACCCGAAGATGAGGGCGGACTGGGCTTTGGCTATAAGATCAACAACGGCTGGACTGAGGACTTCCTTAAGTACATGGACAACGACCCGATAAGGAGAGGCGGTGCGCACAACGAACTGACCTTCAGTCTGCTCTATTGCTATACCGAAAGATTTCTGCTCTCGCTCGGACATGAGGTTCTCTCAGGCGGGGTGCGCTCGCTGTTTGACAGGATGCCAGGAGAGGATGACGCGAAGAACGCAAACATCAGACTCGCCATCTCGTACATGTACGCACATCCCGGCGGAAAGCTGCTCTATGCCGGTTCGTCGGGCATACTCGACGGCGACGGGAAGCTGGCACAGATGATCACACAGCTTGAGCATATCTATGTGAAAAAGCCCGCTTTATACCAGTTAGATGACGCCGAGGCAGGCTTTGAGTGGATAAACTGCATGGCGAGCGATGCCTGTATGCTGGCCTTCCTGAGGAAGGGCAAAAAGACAGGCGATAATCTGGTAGTGGTCGCAAATTTCGCCGGCATCGCCCAGAATTTCACTGTCGGTGTTCCCAATGACGGTAAATATAAGGAAATCTTCAATTCGGATGACAGGAAATTCGGCGGAAGCGGCGTGGTCAACCGTCAGACCATAGAAGCCAGACGACGCGCGAGCGACGGCAGGCTATACAGCATAGAAGTCAAAACGGGAGCTCTGTCGTTATGCGTCTTCGAATATACGCCTTATACGGAGCAGGAGAAGAAAATACGCGCTGTTAAGGAGCAGGATGAGATAAGAAAAGAAGAGGAGCGCGCGGAGAAGCTTGCCCAGCTTAAGAAAAAGAAGGAAAAAGAGCAGGAAAAGCTCCTTGAGGAACTGAAGCAGCGCTATGAGCGTGAGCTGGAGGCTCAGGAGAAGGCGATCGAGGATAAATACGCCAGGATCGAGGAGGAGAGAGTAAGGAAGATAATGGGCACAAAGAGCCAGACAAAGTCCGGATCGAAGTCCGGGGCGAAGGGAAAGAAGAGTTGATCGAGAATACTTGCATTTGCCCTTTCGATGATATATAATATCTTAATCGTGCCGCACGGCATGGCTGAAAGCTGGAGTAGCGCAGTCGGTAGCGCAACTGATTCGTAATCAGTAGGTCAGGGGTTCAAGTCCCCTCTCCAGCTTTAAATAAATCGGAAGGCAACCCTGGCGGGCTGCCTTTTTTTCAGATTAGACGCTGACAGCGAAAGGAGCATATCATGATCTTGGCAGGGACGGGTATCGCGTTAAATATGGGCGCAAACGGACTCAGTATGTCTATGACTGATTATTTGCAGTGTATCAGTTATATCCTCTCGACGGTAGGCTTGTGGGGCATTTTCGGGAAATGCGGGGTGAAGAGCTTCTGGGCGCTCATTCCGTTTGCCAGGGAGTACCAGATCAGCCGGTGCGCAGACAAGGAGCAGGATGGCAGAAATTACTGTCTGGTGGCGGGCGTCTATTATCTCCTCGATATGGTGATGCTGTTCTTTACAGAAGGACATAACAGAACAAGGATTCTTCTGACCATCACGAGCATAACGCTTTTCATCATTATGCTGATATATATGATCAGGGTATATCTCGGACTGGTCAAGGTGTTTGGGAGAAACAGGAAATGGGTGGTGCCGCTCATTGTTTTTGAGGGTCCTACACTGCTGCTGTGGGGAATCTCGCCCAAGTTTGTTCCGTCCAAAAAGGTTGCGGATCTTACCGGAGTTACAGGTGCCAAGGAGACAGGAATGGACCTTGATGCAATCGAAGACGGTCTGACCGTGAATATTAAAGAGAGGACCGCGATCGATTTCTTCAGAAAGAAGACGCTTTTGAAGGATATCCATATGAGCATCCCGAAGGGACATATGGTGCTGCTGCTCGGAGGATCGGGAGCCGGTAAGACCACGTATCTGAATGCCGTCACAGGCTATGAAAAGGCGAATGCCAGCATTATGCTCGGCCAGAACGACGTATACGGCGACTATGCCAGAATGATGTATGACATCGGCTTTGTGCCGCAGCAGGATCTCATACGAGGCAACGATACCGTCGCGCTCACTCTCTCGGATGCCGCTTCGCTGAGACTGCCATCCGACGTCTCGGCAAAAGAAAAAAAGGAGCGTATAGCCAAGGTACTCGAGCAGTTCGGACTGACCACAGTAAAGAACAGTCTTGTGGAAAAGCTCTCCGGTGGTCAGAGAAAGAGACTGTCGATCGCAATGGAGTTCATCTCTGATCCAAGCCTGTTCATACTTGACGAGCCGGATTCCGGTCTTGACGGCGTAGTGGCGAGGAGCCTCTTTGAAAAACTGCGGTCAATAGCCGATGAGGGAAAGATCGTTGTCGTGATAACGCATACGCCGGACAGGGTGATCGATCTGTTCGACGATGTCATAGTGCTCGCCAAGGACGCGACGAGGACAGGAAGACTCGCGTGGTACGGCCCGGTGAACGAGGCTTATGAATTCTTCGGAAAGAAGTCGATGGAGGAGATCCTGCTTTCCATCAATCAGAAGGATGAGGGCGGAGAAGGACGGGCGGACGAATTTGTAGAAAAATACGCGGATCGCATTATGGAAAAGGCGGGGTGACGGATCATGGAAATAAAGTATACAAGACACAGGGGACACCTGGCTCAGACATTTATCTACCTCGGAAAACTGTTCCGCATGTTCCTGTTCCAGAACGACTGGAAGGTACTGCCCATGTCAGCGGTCATTGCAGGGCTGGTATCAATGGCGGTGGGATCCAATCTCTATAAGTCGATGGAGGGAACCCTGATGGGCGCCTTTGCCCTTGCGTGCGTGTGCGTCTGGAACGGCTTTTTCAATTCGATACAGTCCATCTGCAGGGAGCGGGCGATAGTCAAGAGAGAACACAGATCCGGACTTCACATCACATCCTATATCGCGGCACACATGATATATCAGGCCATGCTCTGCGCGATGCAGGCAGTGATCACGATCACGATATGTGTGTCCCTGAATGTGAAAATGCCGGACAGGAGTCTTGTGACGCCGATTCCTGTGGTCGACGTGGGGATCACTCTGTTTCTCATCACATACTGTGCCGATATGCTGGCGCTTCTGATATCGGCCTTTGCCAGGACAACTACGACGGCAATGACCATTATGCCGTTTCTTCTTATCGTGCAGCTTTTGTTTTCGGGCGGTTTCTTCAGCCTTCCCAGGGAAGCGATGCCCTTCACCAATCTCACTGCAACCAAGTGGGGATTAACCGCGCTGTGCGCTCAGGGCGACTACAACTCGCTGCCGATGGTGAGCATATGGAACAACGCCATGAAGCTCAAGAATGTCGAGATCGAGGGCGAAAAGCCTTTCTTCACAGTCCTCAAGTATGTCGAGGACAACGATTTGCGCGACGATGTACTGATGTTCTGTGCCGGACAGAACCAGAATCCGGATTACGCTTTTGACAAGGATAACCTATATGACTGCTGGTTCTGGCTTATCCTGTGGACGCTGATATATATCGGTATCTCGGTGATCCTGCTTGAACGCATCGATAAAGACAGAAGGTAGCACTCAGCTCTTTTTCTTGAGCTTCTCCATCTCTTTGTGGGCGCGCTCCTTTTCCTCGTACATGGAAGCGTCTGCCATGTTTATGTAATCCGCGATGGTGGAGGCATCACCCTGCCTGATATAACAGAAGCCCAGACTTGCGCTTAAGGGGAAACTGATCTTCAGTCTCGTTATGATCCTTGTAAGCTCATCCGAAAAACGTTCTCTGTAGTAATCGATCGTACGGTCGGAACCGATCCGACCGACAGCGATGAATTCATCGCCGCCGTATCTTCCAAAGAGCCAGTTGGCGGGCGCAGCCTTGCGCAGAGCGCGGGCGGTGACCTGTATGGCAAGATCGCCGTTTAGGTGACCGTATTCATCGTTTATGACTTTCATGCAGTTTATATCCGCAAACAGCATAAGCATTTCGTTGCCTGCCGCCTTTTCGTCTATGATCCGTCTGAACAGCACTTTTTCACAGCCTGTCCTGTTGTACATATCTGTCAGGAAATCGTTCATATAGATCTCGCGGAGCTTACTGTTGGCGCGCTGTGCGATCATGTACTGCCTGGTGGTGACCAGCAGCGCGTCCATGTTGTTTAGCCATCTCTTGAAGCGCAGGTCATAGAGTATGTCCGTAAAATTTTTGAGAGCCAGATATCCGATGAGCTGACTGGAACTGTTCATAGGAGCAAATATATATACGTTCGATCTGCCCGGTTCCCAGGCGTATCCGGGGTACAGTTCCCTTGTATCAAAGGTCCGAAGCGGTGCAGATGATCCGTTTTTTCGTTCGTACAGCACGTCCATCGAAGCGCTGAAACCGGTGTTTTTCATGAGTTCTTCCTCGTCATCGAGATCGAGGAAGGGCGGTTCGGTGCAGAGACAGTAATCATTGCCGAAAAAGTGCCGCCTGCCCAGAGTGTCATCGGCAATCTCGTGGAAGCGTTCCTTGCTGTCCGCCTGTGCCATGGCCACGCGCATCTCCTGGAAGAAGAAGTCGACCATATTGGTTTCGTTGGATTCGGCATAGTGTTTGCGCATCTTGTCGAGCCTGAATTCACGTGCCGCCTCATCGGGCTCGCAGCCGCAGCTTTCGGACGGCACAAACCTTGATCCGAAAATGCGTTCATAGGTGGGGTCGGGATCACCGATCTGTCTGACGAGCTCCAGATAGGCCATGGCGCCCATTTCCTGCCATTCTCTTGCAACAGTCGCTATGATGGGATAGGAGACCTGCGCTTCGTAGATCTGATCGTAGCCGGTTACGATGACGTCTCTCGGGACATCGATGCCGTGATTTCTGAGGGAACTCACAATGGCCATTGCCATGTGGTCGTTGGCGCAGACAAACGCGTCGGGTATCGGCTTTTTTTCCTCGATCCACTGGTTCATCTCTAAGGATGAACGGTAAAAACCGAAGTCGCCTGGCATCACATCCATAAGAGTGAGACCATGATCCTTAAGAGCATCCTCAAGGGCACCTTTGCGGATGTTGCTCTCCTCGTTGCCCTCGTATCCGCTCACAAATACTACTCTTTTCACACCGTGCTGCTCGATGAGATGGCAGGCAAGATCATAGATGCCCTGATAATTGCTCGTTCCGACGAAGGCTGTGCCGGGTACGCGGACTTCGGTGCTGATGATCGGGATGTCCGCCTCTTCCACAAGCGCCCTTACCCTTTTGTGCTCCTCGGGGGAGGTGAGGGTATTGGAAAACAGCAGCATTCCATCATAATCATTGGGATGGATAAGGTCAAAGATATGCTGCTGTGCCTGCCGGTCGCCGAGCGTACCCCCGGACAGGTTGAATGTCACAAAGACAAAAATGTCAGTGCAGTCTTTTTCGGCCTCAAGTCGTACACCTTCGAGCGCCATGTTGAGAAATTCGCTGCTCCACGCGTTAGTTATGACGGCGATCCTGTGATGTCTTTCGGTTTGTCCGTTAAGATTATCCATCTGTCAGATACTCCTTCGCGTGGTGCCTGTGAAATGAAAAACGATACACAGAACTGATTATAGCAGATTTGAAAATGTTGTGCCACAAAATGTGTTCTGATTGACTAACAAAAACCTTTAATGTAGAATAAACGGGATTTTGCGATAGGGGGACGATACGTTAAGAGGGTCAGGCGATGAACGGACTGGAAAGCGCGAGAGAACAGATAGAGGATATAGACAGGCAGATGGCCGGACTTTTTGAGCGCAGAATGAAATGTGCACGCGCCATTGCGGCATACAAAAAGGAAAACGGCCTGCCAATATACGATCCCGCCAGAGAAAAGTCGCTTGAGGAGAAAAACGAAAAATACATCGAGGATGGTGTACTCGTTCCTTATTATCGGGATTTCTTAAGATCCCTTATAGGAATTTCCAAACAGTATCAGAATGACATCATGTCTTAAGATCACCGGGCTGACTGCTGTTCACAATTGAAAATTCCCTTTTGCATCTGTGCATCCAAAAGCTTTCCGTGCAGGAGGGGCGAACGATGCCTGGTATGACAGAATGAACTGTTGTCGATATGGTAGAAGGAGGAAAACGATGATCAGAGAAGCTATTGTGAAACTGTCAAAAAAAGAGAATCTCACCTATCAGGAAGCCAGACTGGTCATGGACGAGATAATGGGGGATGAGGCGACGCAGATACAGATGTCGTCCTACCTTACGGCGTTGTCCATGAAAGGTGAGACGATCGATGAGATAACAGCATCTGCCGAAGGAATGCGCGCGGCCGGTACGAGACTGCTGCACGACCTCGAGGTGCTGGAAATCGTCGGGACCGGCGGTGACGGATCCAATTCCTTTAATATTTCCACCACAGCATCCCTCATAATTGCCGCGGGGGGCGTACCTGTAGCCAAGCACGGCAACAGAGCCGCATCATCCAAATCGGGAGCGGCAGACTGCTTCGAGCAGCTGGGCGTTAAGATCGATCTCACACCGGAACGGAACAAGGAGGTGCTTGAGAGAGTCGGGATATGCTTCCTGTTCGCGCAGAAGTATCATCCGGCAATGAGATTCGTGGCGCCCGTCAGAAAGGAACTGGGCATAAGAACCATATTCAACATCCTTGGCCCTCTGACAAACCCTGCCGGCGCCACCATGCAGGTCATGGGCGTCTACGACGAAGCTCTGATAAGACCTCTTTCAGAGGTTATAATGAGACTCGGCGTAAAGAGCGGTCTTGTTGTCTTCGGACAGGATCCTCTCGATGAGATATCGCTTTCCGCACCCACAAAGGTATGTGAGATAATGAACGGCGAACTGAAGGAGTATGAGATCACTCCCGAGATGTTCGGCTATAAAAAGTGTGAAAAGGAAGATCTGCTTGGCGGGACACCCGAAGAAAACGCCGCTATCACAAGAGCTATCCTCGAAGGACGGGATAAAGGGCCAAAGAGAGATGCGGTGGTGCTGAATGCGGGTGCCGGCCTGTATGTGGCTCACAAGGCTGCCACTCTGCAGGATGGCGCAAAGCTTGCTGAGGAACTCATAGACAGTGGAGCCGCCCTTAAGAAGCTTGAGGATTTCATCGCGGAGACAAACAGATAAAGTAAAACAGAGTGATAAGGAGAGATATGAACAGTAGTATGAGCAGGGGGAGATTCGGCGCGCACGGCGGCCAGTATATCCCTGAGACCCTTATGAACGCCGTTACGGAGCTTGAAGAGGCCTATAATGAGTCTAAGAATGATCCGGAGTTTCAGCGTGAACTGAACAGGCTTTTGTGCGAGTATGCCGGACGCCCTTCGAGACTGTATTTTGCTGAGCGCATGACAAAGGAGCTGGGAGGCGCGAAGGTCTATCTCAAGAGAGAGGATCTAAACCACACCGGTGCGCATAAGATAAACAACGTGCTCGGTCAGACGCTGCTTGCAAAAAGGATGGGCAAGACAAGGGTCATAGCTGAGACCGGTGCGGGACAGCACGGTGTTGCGACAGCCACAGCCGCCGCGATGATGGGGCTCGAGTGCGAGATCTTCATGGGTGAAGAGGATACCAGGAGACAGGCACTGAATGTATATCGCATGAAGCTTCTGGGTGCAAAGGTCCATCCGGTCACTACAGGCACGGCGACCCTGAAGGACGCGGTATCGGAGACGATGCGCGAGTGGACAAAGAGGATCGATGACACACATTATGTGCTCGGATCCTGCATGGGACCGCATCCTTTTCCAACGATTGTAAGGGATTACCAGGCTGTGATCTCAAGGGAGATAAAGGATCAGATGCACGAGATCGCGGGCAGAAACCCTGATGTCGTGATGGCCTGTGTGGGCGGCGGATCCAATGCAATAGGAACCTTCTACCATTTCATTGAGAATGAAGAGGTGCGGCTTATAGGCTGCGAGGCAGCGGGCAGAGGTATATCCACTAAGGAGACCGCGGCAACGATAGCAACCGGAAGACCAGGCATCTTCCACGGCATGAAGTCGTATTTTTGTCAGGATGAATACGGACAGATAGCGCCGGTCTACTCGATATCGGCCGGGCTCGATTATCCGGGTATCGGCCCCGAGCACGCCTGGCTCCACGACACCGGCCGGGCGGAGTATGTGGCGGTAACCGATGATGAGGCTGTAGATGCCTTTGAATATCTCTCCCGTACCGAGGGCATAATCCCCGCGATCGAGAGTGCGCACGCCGTGGCGCATGCAATGAAGCTTGTCCCGACCCTTTCTTCCGACAAACTTGTGGTCATAACCATATCGGGCCGCGGTGACAAGGATGTTGCAGCAATAGCCAGATACAGAGGGGAGGACCTCTATGAGTGATGCTAATAAAAGGACGATAAGAAGCGCCTTTGAACGGGGCAAGGCCTTTATACCGTTCATCACCTGCGGCGATCCGTCGCTGGAGGTGACCGAGGAACTTGTTTACGCGATGGAGGATGCGGGGGCGGATCTGATCGAGCTCGGCATTCCTTTTTCCGATCCTACCGCGGAGGGCCCGGTGATACAGTCCGCAAATGTCCGCGCGCTGTCAGGAGGCGTGACGACAGATAAGATATTTGATATGGCCGGACGCATAAGAAAGAATACGGATATTCCCATGGTGTTCATGACATATGCCAATGTGGTCTTTTCCTACGGCACGGACAGATTTCTTGACGCTGCGCGGGGGATCGGGATGAACGGACTGATCCTCCCCGATGTTCCGTTTGAGGAGAAGGAGGAATTTGGCACGCCATGCAGAGAGCATGATATGTCGCTAATATCTCTCATAGCTCCGACGTCTAATGAGAGGATAAAGCGGATAGCGAAGGATGCGGAGGGCTTTTTATACTGCGTCTCTTCACTCGGCGTCACGGGAACAAGGAGCAGCATCACAACTGACGTGGGCGCGATGATAAAGCTTGTAAGGGAGGCAAATCCCGAAATCCCGGCGGCCATCGGCTTTGGCATATCAGATCCGGCCACGGCGGGAAAGATGGCCGAGGCGGCGGACGGCGTGATAGTCGGCAGCGCCATTGTGAAGATAATTGCTGAATACGGGAATAAGTCGGTAAAAGAGGTGGCTGATTTTGTGAAGTCAATGAAGGATGCGATCAGATGAGCAACATACTGCTTGAGATCGCGGAGAGCACAAGGCGAAGGATCGATGTAGAAAAAACCATCGAAACACCTGATGAAGTGCGGGAAAAAGCGATCGAAAGAGCGCGTGAGGCGGTCGCCCAAAAAGGAGATCACCGGTTCTTAAGGGCGCTTTGGGCACCCGGAATGTCATATATCTGTGAGGTTAAAAAGGCATCGCCTTCAAAGGGGCTGATAGCGCCGGATTTCCCGTATCTCGACATAGCGCGGGAATATGAGGCGGCAGGGGCTGCCGCGATCTCATGTCTGACTGAACCCGAGAGGTTTCTTGGAAGTAACGTGTATTTAAGGGAGATCGCAAAAGAGGTATCCATTCCCGTATTGAAGAAGGATTTTACGGTAGATCCGTATATGATATATCAGGCTGCGAGGGACGGCGCGTCGGCGGTGCTGCTCATATGCGCGATACTGACCGATAATGAGCTGGCCACATACAGGCTTCTGGCTGAGGAACTTGGAATGGACGCGCTGGTGGAGGCGCACGATGAGACCGAGGTCAGGCGCGCCGCTGACAGCGGTGCCAGGATCATCGGTGTGAACAACAGGGATCTTAAGACCTTCCGGGTCGATACCGCCAACAGTCTGAAACTCAGACCGTTAGTGCCTGACGGGACAGTATTTGTATCTGAAAGCGGGATAAAGACTTATGAAGATATAAGAGTATTGAAGGATGGCGGCGTTGACGCGGTCCTTATCGGCGAGACACTTATGAGAAGCACAGACAAGGCTGCTTCTTTGAGAGAACTGAACGGGGGACCGGTCGGTGAGCTCTGACAGAGTCGTCAGGATAAAGATGTGCGGGATGTTCCGCGCGGAGGATATCAAGGCTGTCAATGACGTGAGACCTGATTATTGCGGCTTTGTGGTGGATTTTCCGAAGAGTCACAGATCCGTTGACAGGGATATGCTTAAGAAATTTAGAGCCTTGCTGTCGGATGACATTAAAGCAGTCGGAGTCTTTGTGGATGAGGAGACTGATGATATCATAAGCCTCCTTGATGATGGCACGATCGACATCGCACAGCTCCACGGGAATGAGAGCGATGAGACGATAATGCGGATAAAAGAGCGTACCGGGAAGTCTGTGATCCGCGCGTACAGGATGAGGGCGGCAGATAACGCCGTTAAGGATCCGTATGAGGAACTTTTGAAAAGCGCGCAGATATCACCCGCTGATCTGGTACTTCTCGATACGGGACAGGGCGGCGGTGTGGCTATGAATTTCGAAGCTCTCAGGGCTGCCGCGCAAAAGACCGGATTTTCGCGCCCATATTTTCTTGCGGGCGGGATCACGTCGGCGAATATTCGTGAAGCAATACGTATACTGCATCCGTTTGCGATAGATCTTTCGGGCGGTCTTGAGACTAAGAGGATCAAGGACCCTGCAAAAATGCGGGAGATTATGGAACTTGTAAAAAAATAGAAAAAATGTCTTGACAAGATTTTTCTACGCGCGTATTATGTGCAATGTCAACAAAGGCGTTGGCGGGTAATCCCGCCGACGCCTCTTTTTTTGCTTTTTTTCTACATAAGGAGTCTGACAAAACAATGTGCTGTGTAATGGGATTGACCGATCATTCAATTGATGCAGATAAGATCAGAGAGTTCTTTGAACGCACTGTGTCGCGCGGACCTGACATGAGCAGGATCGTTCCCGTGGGAGAAGGTTATCTGTGCTTCCACCGTCTCGCGATAATGGGACTGTCGGAGAGCGGTATGCAGCCTTTCTTTCTGGACGGTGATGCATGCGTATGCAACGGTGAGATATATGGATTCAGGGAACTGAAGAAAAAGCTGGCAGCGAAATACAGATTTAAGAGCGACAGCGACTGTGAGATTCTTCTACCTCTTTACAGAGAGTACGGCACGGATATGTTCAAGATGCTCGGCTCGGAATTTGCCCTCATCCTTTATGACAGCAGGCGCGGATCTTTTATCGCTGCGCGCGACCCCATCGGGATCCGCCCGCTCTATTACGGATACCTTGCTTCCGGGGCAGCCATCTTTGCCTCGGAACCCGGGAACCTGGTCGGACTCTGTGACAGGATAATGCCCTTTCCTCCTGGGCACTATTTTATCGATGGTGAGTTCGTCAGGTATGCAGATCTTACGACGGTAGATAAATATCTGCCGGATGATCTCGAGACGGTCTGCAGGGGGATCAGAGACAGGCTGGTGAGCTCGGTGGAAGCCAGGCTCGATGCCGACGCACCGCTTGGCTTTCTCCTCTCGGGAGGCCTCGATTCAAGTCTTGTATGCGCGATAAGTTCAAGACTTCTCGGCAGAAAGATCCGCACCTTTGCCATAGGAATGGACAAGGATGCCATAGATCTGAAGTATGCGCGCCAGGTCGCGGACTTCATCGGCGCGGATCACACGGAAGTATTCATGACGAAAGAGGATGTGATAAGGAGCCTTCCCGAGGTCGTCAGACTGTTAGGCACCTGGGACATCACGACCATACGCGCGAGTATGGGTATGTATCTTTGCTGCAAAGCGATACATGATACAACAGATGTGCGTGTGCTGATGACCGGTGAGATCTCGGACGAACTATTCGGATATAAATATACCGATTTCGCACCCGATGCGGAGAGCTTCCAGGCGGAATCGAAAAAGCGCGTGGATGAACTTCACATGTACGATGTTCTTAGAGCTGACCGATGCATAAGCGTCAATTCTCTCGAGGCGAGGGTGCCCTTCGGCGACAGCGAATTTGTAAAATATGTGATGAGCATCGATCCGAAGCTCAAGATGAATACCTATAACATGGGCAAATATCTTCTGCGCCACGCATTTGAGAATGATGATATCCTGCCGGAGTCGATACTTTGGAGGCAGAAGGCTGCCTTTTCCGATGCGGTCGGTCACTCGATGGTGGATGACCTCAAGGAATATGCGGAATCAAAATACACCGATGAGGAGTATGAAAAAAGGCGTAAGAGATACGGATACTGCATGCCTTTTACAAAGGAGAGCCTGCTCTACAGAGAACTCTTCGAGGAATTCTATCCGGGACAGGCAGAGATGATAAAGGACTTTTGGATGCCGAACAGATCATGGGAGGGCTGCGATGTTGACGATCCGTCGGCGAGAGTCCTTGCAAACTACGGAGAGAGCGGAAACTGAGAGGGGGAGGTTATGGTCAAGTATGTATTTGTGACGGGCGGTGTGGTATCGGGCCTCGGAAAAGGCATAACCGCAGCTTCCCTTGGAAGGCTTCTGAAGGCAAGAGGCTATCAGGTGACTATGCAGAAGCTCGATCCCTATATCAACATAGATCCCGGCACCATGAACCCGGTCCAGCACGGCGAGGTATTCGTGACGGAGGACGGAACGGAGACGGATCTCGATCTGGGACATTACGAGAGATTTATAGATGAAAATCTTGGAAAGAACGCAAATGTGACCACAGGCAAGATCTACTGGTCGGTGCTGCAGAAGGAGAGGCGGGGCGACTACGGCGGACATACGGTACAGGTCATCCCCCATGTGACGGATGAGATAAAGAGCAGATTCTACCGCGATTATGACGAGAATAAGACGACGATAGCGATAATCGAGGTGGGCGGTACCGTGGGTGATATAGAGAGTCAGCCCTTTCTTGAGGCGATAAGACAATTTCAGAGAGAGGTGGGATTTCAGAACGCGATACTTCTTCTGGTCTCTCTTATCCCGTATCTGAAGTGCTCGGCGGAGTTAAAGACCAAGCCAACCCAGAATGCGGTCAAGACACTGCAGGGAATGGGACTGCAGCCCAATATCATCGTGTGCAGGAGCGAGATGCCGATAAGCCCGTCGGTAAAGGAAAAGATAGGACTTTTCTGCAATGTGACAGCCTCCCATGTTCTTCAGAATCTGGATCTGCAGTATCTCTACGAGGCGCCTCTGATGATGGAGGAGGAAAAACTTGCGCAGATCGTCTGCGAGGATCTGGGACTAGAATGTCCCGAGCCTGATCTGAGCGACTGGCAGCAGGTTGTGGACACACTTCGTGAGCTTGACAACGAGCATCCGGTGAATATCGCGATCGTTGGTAAATACACAGCCCTTCATGATGCTTATCTGAGCGTTGTAGAAGCGCTTAAGCACGGGGGGATCGAGAACAAAACCGCAGTAAAGATCACCTGGGTTGATTCGGAGCACGTGAACAGCACCAATGTAGAAAAAGTATTTGAAGGTGTGGATGGAATACTTGTTCCGGGTGGCTTCGGAGACCGGGGTATCGAGGGAATGTTGGATGCCATCAGGTATGCCAGAGAGCAGAAGATACCTTATCTGGGAATATGCCTGGGGATGCAGCTTGCGATAGTGGAGATAGCGAGGGATCTGGCGGGGCTCACAGATGCCAATTCCGTGGAGATAGCACCGGATACGCCTCATCCCGTGATCCATCTTCTTCCGGAGCAGAACGGTGTGGAGAATATCGGCGGAACTCTCAGACTCGGTTCCTGGCCGTGCGAGCTGAAGGAGGGAACGATCGCAAGAAGTCTTTATGGTACTGCAGCCATAAATGAGCGCCACCGCCACCGCTATGAGGTCAATAATGATTACAGGGAAAAGCTTAAGGCGGCGGGAGTTGTGCTGTCGGGCATGTCGCCCGACGGAAGGATAGTTGAGATGATGGAACTGCCCCCGGAAACACATCCGTATTTCGTGGCGACACAGGCTCATCCGGAATTCAGGTCCAGACCCAATCATCCGCATCCTTTGTTCTCAGGACTGATAAAAGTCGCGATGAACCGGTAAAAAAGAGGAAGAAACAGACAGACGTTACCAAACGGATCACATACAGAAGCGTAAGTAGAAACAGTAAGAGTTGCAGAAAGGAAGGGAGGAAGAAAAGATGAAAGCAAAGACAGGAATATCTGAAGTATTCGGGAGCATGGTTTTCAATGAGGAGCGCATGAAGGAGCGCCTTTCACCCATGGCTTACGGCGCATGGAAGAAGTGCATCACTGAGGGGAATTCTCTTGATCTTGCAACAGCCAATGAGATCGCGGAATCAATGAAGCAGTGGGCCCTTGAGAAGGGAGCCACTCACTATACGCACTGGTTCCAGCCGATGACCGGTGTCACCGCAGAAAAGCATGACAGCTTCATAGCCCCTGCGGACGGCGGGCGTGTGATCATGGAATTCTCCGGCAAGGAACTGGTGAAGGGTGAACCAGATGCATCAAGCTTCCCTTCCGGCGGACTTCGCGCCACCTTTGAAGCGAGAGGCTATACCGCATGGGATCCAACAAGCTTTGCTTTCATAAAGAACGGTTCTCTCTATATTCCCACGGTATTTTGTTCCTACGGCGGACAGGCGCTTGACAAGAAGACCCCGCTCCTTCGTTCAATGGATGAGGTGAGCCGTCAGTCGATCCGTATATTGAGGCTTTTCGGAGACAATGAGACGAGGAGAGTCACCGCGCAGGTAGGACCGGAACAGGAATATTTCCTCATCGACAAGGAGCTCTATGCAAAACGCAAGGATCTGAGACTCACCGGGCGCACGCTCTTCGGAAACAAGCCGCCCAAGGGTCAGGAACTCGAGGATCACTATTTCGGTCAGATCAAACCCAGGGTCGCCGCGTTCATGGCGGATCTTGATGCCGAACTCTGGCGTGTCGGTGTGTTGTCAAAGACCAAGCACAATGAGGTTGCGCCCTCACAGCATGAGATGGCGCCTGTCTATTCCGATGCTAATGCCGCCTGTGACCAGAACCAGCTGACCATGGAGCTGATGAAGACTGTTGCCGACAGGCATGGCTTCCAGTGCCTGCTCCATGAGAAGCCCTATGCGGGAGTCAATGGCTCAGGTAAGCATGACAACTGGTCACTTGCCACGGACACCGGCAAAAATCTGTTCAGACCGGGATCGACTCCGCGCCAGAATGCGCAGTTTTTGCTGTTCCTTGCGGCCTTTGTGAAGGGTGTAGATGAGTATCAGGAGGCACTTCGCGTAACGGTGGCCAGCGCCGGCAACGATCACAGACTCGGTGCGCAGGAGGCTCCGCCCGCCATAATCTCCATCTTCCTTGGCGATGAGCTGGAGGCAGTGGTTGAGAGCATCATCAAGGGTACGGCGCTAACGACCGGTGGAAAGCGCTCACTCACCATAGGCGTGGATGTCCTGCCATCGATCCCGCAGGACAACACTGACAGAAACAGGACATCACCCATGGCCTTCACCGGAAACAAGTTCGAGTTTCGTATGCTGGGCAGCTCACAGTCGATCTCCGGGCCGAACATCGCACTGAACACTATCATGGCGCAGGAACTCGGCGAATTTGCCGATAAGCTTGAGAAGTCAAAGAACTTCCAGAGCGATCTGCAGAAGCTTTTGAAGAAGGTGTTCACCGAGCATCAGCGGATCATCTTCAACGGAAACGGCTACGATGAAAGCTGGATCGTAGAGGCGAAAAAGAGAGGACTTGCGAACCTCGTTTCCACTGCGGATGCGCTTCCTCACTACGCGTCACCGAAGAATGTGAAACTCTACACCTCAAATAATATCTACACTGAGGAGGAACTCAGGGCGCGCGCGGTCATCCACATGGAGACCTATAACGCATCGGTCGAGATCGAGGCGAGGACCATGATAGACATGATCGATCACGAGATACTTCCGGCGGCCAGTGCATATGCGACAGAGCTGTGCGAACGCGCGGCGGTCAAGTCCGATATGTCTGTGGGGAGCAGATACGAAGAAAAACTGGCAAAGGAACTGGCGGACGCCACTGACAAGCTTGCGGCTGCAAATGAGAAGCTCGCAAAGGATATGGAGAAGATCCCTGCGGATGTAGAAAAAGCGCTGGCGTATATCCACAAAACCATCCTTGACGATATGGCCAAGGCCAGGGAACTCGCTGACATGCTCGAGGAGAAGACGGCGGAGGAATACTGGCCGTTCCCGACCTATTCGGAGCTTTTGTTCAGTGAATAATGTAAGCCTGAGTATGTTCTTATGACTAAGTTATCTTGCAGGAGAGAGCGGTTATGTTTGATGCGAGAAGAGATGAAGTGAAGCCTCCGCTTTATGATGAAAGATTTGAACACGATGCCTGCGGTATAGGCGCGGTTGTCAATATACACGGAGTGGAGAGCAGAGAGACTGTGGAAAACGCGCTTCGGATAGTGGAAAATCTGGAGCACCGCGCGGGAAAGGACGCAGAGGGCAAGACCGGTGACGGTGTAGGTATAATGCTGCAGATCTGTCATGGCTTTTTTGCGCCGAAGCTCGCGGAGCAGGGCATAACTCTCCCTCCCGAGAGGGAGTATGGTGTGGGAATGTTTTTCTTCCCGCAGGATGAATTAAAACGCGGTCAGGCGAAGAAGATGTTTGAGACACTCTGCGTCAAGGCCGGTATCCCCTTTCTGGCGTGGCGTATGGTGCCCGTCTGCGAAAATGTGCTGGGGCATCAGGCTCTTGCCTGCATGCCCTGCATAATGCAGGCGTTTGTCGCCAAGCCCGAGGATGTGGATAAGGGTATCGACTTTGACCGGAAACTATATATCGTGAGGCGTGAGTTTGAACAGGGGGCGGATGCGACCTATGTCTGCTCCCTGTCCTCGAGAACGGTGGTATACAAGGGAATGTTCCTGGTGGGACAGCTGAGAACCTTCTACAGCGATCTGCAGAGCGAGGCTTACACTTCGGCGATAGCTATAGTCCATTCGAGATTTTCTACAAATACCAATCCCAGCTGGGAACGTGCACACCCCAACAGATTCATCGTCCACAACGGCGAGATCAACACTATTCGCGGAAATGCCGATAAGATGCTTGCCCGCGAGGAAAACATGGACTCCGACTATCTGAAGGATGATCTGGTGAAGGTGCTTCCCGCGATCAATGTACAGGGATCCGATTCCGCAATGCTGGACAACACGCTGGAATTTCTTGTGATGAACGGTATGGATCTGCCGCTTGCCGTGATGATAACCATCCCGGAGCCGTGGGTCAATAACCGCACGATGAGCACGAAAAAGAGAGATTTCTATCAGTATTACTCCACTATGATGGAACCCTGGGACGGTCCCGCCTCGATACTTTTCTGCGACGGTGATATCGTGGGTGCGGTACTCGACCGCAACGGTCTGCGTCCTTCAAGGTACTATATAACTTCAGACGATACGCTGATCCTCTCGTCAGAGGTGGGGGTACTTCCCGTTGCGCCGGAAAAAATAGTGAAAAAGGACAGGCTGCGCCCAGGAAAGATGCTGCTGGTTGACACAACGGAGGGCAGGATCATCGGCGATGATGAGCTGAAGGAACGCTATGCGGGGAAGAATCCCTACGGCGAATGGCTCAATGACAACCTTACTACGCTTCATGATCTCAGGATACCTAACAGACGCGTGCCTTCATATACCGAGGAACAGAGGGGACGCATGCAGAAGGCCTTCGGATATACCTATGAGGAGGTCAAGGAGACGATACTTCCGATGGCGAGAGACGGTGCTGAGGCAATATGTGCAATGGGCATCGATATACCGATCCCGGTGCTGTCATCACACCACCAGCCTCTTTTCAACTATTTCAAGCAGCTTTTCGCACAGGTTACCAATCCTCCGATCGACGCGATACGTGAGGAGGTGGTCACGGCCACTAATGTCTACATAGGACGTGACGGCAATCTCCTCAAGGAGAGTGCAAAGAACTGCAACATGCTCATGATACAGAATCCGATACTTACGAACACGGACCTGTTAAAGATAAAAACCATGGACAGGGAGGGCTTCAAGGTTCAGACCATACCGATAGTCTACTATGTGAACACAAGCCTTGAGAAAGCGCTCGACAGACTGTTCATGGAAGTTGACAAGGCATACAGGGATGGCGTCAACATCGTGATCCTCTCTGACAGGGAGGTGGACGAGAACCATGTTGCGATACCTTCACTTCTTGCAGTGTCGGCACTCAGACAGTATCTGGTGCGCACGAGGAAGGCCACATCGCTTTCGCTTATACTTGAGTCCGCGGAGCCAAGAGAGGTGCACCACTTTGCAACCCTCCTCGGATACGGCGCGAGTGCAATAAATCCGTATCTCGCACAGGAGACGATAGAGGGGCTCATAGAGAGCGGAATGCTTGACAAGGATTATTATGCGGCGGTGGATGACTACAATTACGCGGTCCTCCACGGAATCGTAAAGATCGCCTCCAAGATGGGAATATCCACGATACAGTCATATCAGGGGTCACAGATATTTGAAGCGATCGGCATAGGCCGCGAAGTCATAGATAAGTATTTTACCGGCACTGTAAGCAGAGTGGGCGGCATCAATCTCGAGGATATCGAAAATGATGTAGAAACACTCCATGATCAGGCTTTCGATCCGCTGGGACTGCGCAATGACCTGACCCTGAACAGTCTGGGACGGCATAAGTCGAGATCCCAGGGTGAGGAGCATCTCTACAATCCCGAGACCATACATCTTCTTCAGCAGTCAACAAAGAGAGGAGATTATGAGCTCTTTAAGAAATACACCGCTCTTGTCAACAGGGAGGACACTGTGCGCAATCTCCGGGGACTCCTGAAGTTTAAATATCCCAAAAAAGGAGTGCCGCTCGATGAAGTCGAGAGCGAGGATGAGATCGTAAAGAGGTTCAAGACCGGAGCCATGTCATACGGGTCGATCTCGCAGGAGGCGCATGAAACGATGGCGCTCGCAATGAACGCCATAGGCGGGAAATCCAATTCGGGCGAGGGCGGAGAGAGCCCGGAGCGCCTTATGAGCGCAGGAAGCGCAGAAGATAAATGCTCCGCGATAAAGCAGGTGGCATCAGGACGATTCGGAGTTACAAGCAGTTATCTTGTGTCGGCAAAGGAGATACAGATCAAGATGGCACAGGGTGCCAAGCCCGGTGAGGGCGGTCATCTGCCCGGAAGTAAGGTATATCCCTGGATCGCCAAGACACGTCACTCGACGCCGGGCGTTTCGCTGATATCCCCGCCGCCGCATCATGATATATACTCGATAGAGGATCTTGCACAGCTGATCTTTGACCTGAAAAACGCCAACAAGGCAGCAAGGATCTCGGTGAAGCTCGTCTCCGAGGCCGGAGTGGGAACAGTCGCGGCCGGTGTCGCAAAAGCCGGTGCGCAGGTTGTGCTGGTATCCGGCTACGACGGAGGTACCGGAGCCGCACCCAGATCCTCAATACACAATGCGGGACTGCCGTGGGAGCTCGGCATCGCAGAGACGCATCAGACCCTGATAATGAACCATCTGAGGAACAAGGTAAGGATAGAGGCGGACGGAAAGCTGATGAGCGGCCGCGATGTTGCGATCGCCGCGATGCTGGGGGCTGAGGAGTTCGGTTTTGCGACAGCGCCGCTTGTGACCATGGGCTGTGTGATGATGCGCGACTGCAATCTGGATACCTGTCCAGTGGGTGTGGCGACTCAGAATCCCGAGCTTCGGAAGAACTTTCACGGCAAGCCGGAGTATGTGGTCAATTTCATGCATTTCATCGCGAGAGAACTCAGAGAGATCATGGCATCGCTGGGCGTAAAAAGCGTCGATGAGCTGGTCGGGCGGAGCGATCTGCTGGCGGTGAGGGATGATCTGACCGGAAGACAGGCAAGAGTTGATCTCTCGGCGATCCTTGAGAATCCCTATGCCGGCAGGAAGAACCTGCGCAGGCAGACGCTGTTTGATCCCAGACAGGTATATGACTTCAGACTTCAGGATACACCCGATGAGAAGAAACTGATAAAGAGCTTCGGAAAGGCATTGAAGGAAAAGGAAAAAGGGGAGCTCACCATGGAAGTGGGCAATACGGACCGCTCCTTCGGCTCGATCTTCGGATCGGAGATCACAAGGCTATATGGCGATGATGCACTGGAGGATGACACCTTTACGGTCAATGCGCTGGGGGCAGGCGGACAGTCCTTCGGCGCGTTTATTCCCAAGGGGCTGACCATCCGCCTTGAAGGCGATGCCAATGATTACTTCGGCAAGGGACTCTCCGGAGGAAAACTGATCGTAGTGCCGCCTGATGGGGCATCGTATAAACGCGAGGAGAATATTATCATCGGAAATGTCGCTCTGTACGGAGCTACGAGCGGCAAGGCGTTTATCAGCGGCGTTGCGGGCGAGCGTTTCTGTGTCAGAAACTCGGGAGCTATGGCGGTGGTAGAGGGCGTCGGTGAGCACGGATGCGAGTATATGACCGGCGGTGTGGCCGTGATACTGGGACGCACAGGCAAGAACTTCGCGGCCGGCATGTCGGGCGGCATCGCATACGTGCTTGATCCGGAAGCCGATCTCTATACAAGGATCAACAAGGAAATGGTGTCGTCGCAGGAGATCACCTCGAAGTATGACGTCCAGCAGCTGAAGGATCTTATCACGGAGCATGTAGAGGCTACCGGTTCGCCTATAGGCAAGGAGATCCTGGACAACTTTGCAGCATGGCTGCCGCGCTTTAAAAAGATAATACCTCACGATTACCAGAGGATACTGACAGCGATAGGCCAGATGGAGGAAAAGGGACTCAGCAGGGAACAGGCACAGATGGAAGCTTTCTACGCCTGCCACCGGTAACGAACCGGACGGAAAGATACCGGCACATTTTTAAGGAGACAGACATGGGTAAACCTACAGGATTCATGGAATATGAGAGAAAAAGTTCGCCTTCCATACCGCCGCTCGAGCGCCTGAGGAACTGGAACGAATTTCATACACCGCTTCCGGAGAAAGAGCGTAAGATACAGGCGTCACGCTGCATGGACTGCGGCGTCCCGTTCTGCCAGGCAGGCGTGGATATTATGGGGAGAACGACAGGCTGTCCCCTGCACAACCTGATCCCGGAATGGAACGATCTGGTGTACCGCGGAAACTGGCGCGAGGCATACAGAAGGCTTAAGAAGACCAACGGTTTTCCGGAGTTTACGGGACGTGTATGCCCGGCGTTGTGTGAGGTGGCCTGCACGTGCAATCTGACCGGTTCACCTGTGGGCGGCAAAGAGACAGAACTTGCGATCATAGAGATGGCATACCGCGAAGGCTGGGCGGCAGCAGACCCGCCGGATGTGCGCACCGAAAAGAAGATAGCGGTAGTCGGCTCGGGACCTTCCGGCCTCTCGGCTGCGGATCTTTTGAACAGACGCGGACATCATGTGACGGTATTTGAGAGGTTTGACCGCCCCGGCGGACTTCTGATGTACGGGATTCCCAATATGAAGCTTGAGAAGCGCTTTGTCGAGAGAAAACTCGGGATCATGGAGGAGGAGGGGATCACCTTTGTCACGGGAGCGGATATAGGTAAGAATGTTGAGGCAGGAAAACTGCTGGAAGACTATGACAGGGTGCTTCTTGCATGCGGCGCTTCAAAGCCCAGGGACATAAATGCACCGGGACGGGACGCAAAGGGAATATTCTTTGCCGTGGATTTTCTGAGAGCCAATACAAAGGCGCTTCTGGATTCCGATGGTAAAGCCGTATGCAGCGAAAATGCGAAGGGCAAGAATGTGGTTATTATCGGCGGCGGCGACACGGGAAATGACTGTCTGGGAACCTGTATAAGGCACGGCGCAAAGAGTGTTGTCCAGATAGAGATGATGCCCAAGCCACCCGAAAAACGGACTGAGAACAATCCCTGGCCCGAGTGGCCTAATGTCTTAAAGACAGACTATGGCCAGGAGGAGGCTATAGCTGTATTCGGCAGCGACCCCAGGATCTATGAGACCACTGTGAAGGAGTTTATCAAGGATAAAAAGGGTGATCTGTGCGCTGTGAAGACCGTCCGGCTTTCATGGGAGGTTGAGAACGGAAGGCGTGTCATGAAAGAGATCCCGGGCTCTGAGCAGGAGCTTCCCTGTGAACTGCTCCTCATTGCGGCAGGCTTTTTGGGGGCTCAGGATTATGTTGCCGAAGCATTCGGCGTAGAACGTGATAAAAGGGGCAATGTGGCTACGGCACCCGGAGAGTTTGCGACCTCTGTAAGAGGTGTATTCTGTGCCGGAGATATGCATACAGGACAGTCGCTTGTGGTGAAAGCAATCAGTCAGGGCAGAGAAGCTGCAAAGGCCATAGATCTGGATCTGATGGGATATACGTTATGCGGATGAGCACTTTTGCTGAATCGATCGGCCCCGCCTGAAGCGGGGCCTTATTTTACTTTTTCATCAGATCGGTGAGTTTTCTGCCGTAGAAGAATTCTTTTGTCATGCGGTCATATTCTTCCCACATGGGCAGGGTCTGACAGATATCCTTTCTGGAGCATTCATAGTTTTTGTCGGCGATACAGGCCACGGGGGCGAGGGTTTCCTCCATAAGTTTAAGTATCTCTCCGACAGAGTAACTTGCGGCATCGCGGCTTAGCCTGTAACCGCCGTGCTTTCCGCTGATGCCCTTTATCAATCCGCCGGTGACCATGTCCTTGGCAATTATTTCAAGATATTTCTTTGAGAGTTCCTGTCTCTCCGCTATGTCCTTAAGAGGGACATAGCCCTCATCACCCTGCTGTTCGGCGAGGTCGATCATTACTCTTATGGCGTAGCGGCCTTTTGTAGAAAACATGATGTCACTCCTTTTTGTCATTTCCGATGTTTCACCTATTATACAACGGGGTTTATCGGTAAATCAAGACGAATTCCCTAAATACTATAGGATTAGTGTGAAAACCGATGTTTACTGAATTAAAACCTATTGACACGGTAGGCAAATGGTGTTAAAGTGTGATAGTTCAAAAAAGGAGAGCCATGAAATTCAACACTAAACTCCTGCACGGCAGGGCAGTAAAAAAATATGCCGACGGTGCGACACTTCCGCAGATATCGCAGGTAAGTGCGTTTCAATATGACTCTGCATCCGAGCAGGAGGACGTATTCAGGCATAAGGCAGCGGGATTTGCATACTCACGTGTCGCAAATCCGACAGTTGCGGCATTTGAGCAGCGCATAAACGAGATCGAGGGCGGAAATGCCGCCATAGCCTGTTCATCCGGTATGTCAGCGATAACACTGTCCTTACTCAGTATGCTGTGCGCAGGGGATGAGATCATAGCCGGGGCGGGGCTCTACGGAGGTACCATTGATCTTCTTGAGGATCTGACGAAGTTTGACATAAAAACACGCTATGTGACCCATATGACACCGGAGGAGATCGAGCCGCAGATAAACGAAAGAACCCGTGTCATCTACGGTGAAGTGATAAGTAATCCATCCCTTGAGATCATGGATATAAGAGCGGTGGCAGACCTTGCGCATGCACATTCTCTGCCGCTTATCGTTGACAGTACGACGGCCACTCCATACCTTGCAAACCCGATCTCCATGGGTGCGGACATGGTTGTGCACTCCACCACGAAATATATAAACGGCAGCGGAAACTCCATCGGAGGCGTGATAATAGACAGCGCCCGGTTCAAATGGGATTTTGACCGCTTCCGTGCGCTGGACGGCTACAGAAAATTCGGAAATCTGGCCTATACCATCAGGCTTCGCACGGATATCTGGGAAAACATGGGCGGCTGCATGGCACCTTTTAACGCGTTTTTAAATGTGACCGGACTTGAGACTCTGGGGCTTCGGATGGAGAGGATATGCAGCAATGCGGCGAAGCTTGCAGAAAACCTGAACAGACTGCCTGACATCAGGGTCAATCATCCATCGCTTCCGGGAAGTCCCGGATATGAACTGGCGAAGAGAGATCTGGCCGGAAGGGGCGGCGGCATCCTGACCTTCCGTGTGGGATCAAAGGAGAGGGCATATGCGGTCATAGATGCTCTCAAATATGCTGTCCGTGCGACTTCACTGGGAGATACAAGAACGCTGGTCATACATCCTCTGTCCACACTCTATATAAGAAGCACAGATGAGCAGAGGGCTGCGGCAGGCGTATATGACGATCTGATCCGGGTGAGCGTCGGAATTGAGGATCCTGAGGATCTGACAGAGGATTTTATAAATGCTGTAAACAGCACAAGAGCATAGAGGAGGGAAAACATGAAGATCACAGTAGGCGGAGAAACAAGGGAAGTAAAGGACGGCATCACCATAGCCGAGCTCATCGAGGAGGAAAAGGTCGAGACACCAGAGTACGTCACGGTATCGGTCAACGAAGAGTTTGCCGACAGGGGTGAGTACTCCGAAAAGCAGCTCTCCGAGGGCGATACAGTGGAGTTTTTGTATTTCATGGGCGGAGGACGAGCATAATGGCATTTACGAACGAACAGCTAGAGCGCTACTCCAGACATATCATACTGAAGGAAGTAGGTGCAAAGGGTCAGAAAAAGATCTGCAACGCCAAAGTGCTCATTATCGGAGCGGGGGGCCTCGGGGCACCGGCTGCACTGTATCTGGCTGCGGCTGGTGTGGGCACTATAGGCATCGCTGATGCGGATGAGGTGGATCTCTCGAATCTCCAGAGACAGGTCATTCATACGACAAAGGATATAGGTAAACCCAAGGTTCTCTCCGCAGCGGAGACGATGAATGACATCAATCCGGATGTAAAGGTAAATACTTATCATACCTTTGTGACCAGCGAAAACATAATGGATCTCATCAGGGATTACGATTTCATCCTTGACGGCACAGACAATTTCCCTGCGAAATTCCTTATAAACGATGCCTGTGTCATGGCGAAAAAGCCCTTCTGCCACGCAGGTATCATCCGCTTCAGGGGACAGCTCATGACGTGGCTACCGGACCGTGATCTTCCCTGCTACAGATGTGTTTTCAAGGAGCCTCCGCCGAAGGACGCAGTCCCAACCTGCAAGCAGGCGGGCGTCATAGGTGCGATGGCCGGAGTCATAGGCTGTCTGCAGGCAATGGAGGCTGTTAAGTTCATAGTAGGAGCCGGGGATCTGCTTGCGGGATCGCTTCTCACCTTTGACGCTCTGAAGATGGAATTCCATAAGGTCACCCTTCCAAAGAGAAGTAAGAACTGCGCTGTATGCGGCGACCATCCCACGATCACCGAACTCATAGATTACGAGCAGGCCGTATGCGAACTGAAGCATTGAGGATCATCCATTGAATGCGGCGCTGATCCATATCGGGGAAGGCAGAAATGAAGATAACGATATCACAAAAGGATTATGAAAAGATGCTCGCGCATGCGAGAGAGGGACTTCCAAACGAGGCCTGCGGCCTGATCGCGGGATATGACAGGGATGATGGCGTCAGGGAGATCAGGTTCGTCTATCTCCTCACAAATGTCGACGCCTCAAACGAGCATTTCACCCTGGATCCCAGGGAGCAGCTGCAGGCGGTGAAGGACATGAGGGCGAACGGATGGAAACCGCTCGGAAACTGGCATTCGCATCCTGAGTCACCAAGCCGCCCGTCGGAGGAGGACAAACGACTTGCCTACGACAGCAGTGCGAGCTATATGATACTGTCCCTTGAGAACAGAGACTATCCGGTGCTCAATTCATTTCATATTGCAGACAACGTATCGGAGAAAGAGGAACTTGAGATCCTGGTGTAGAAAAGGAGGACCGCAATGGCTTTAATAGATCATCAGATAACGGACAGCATAGACATAACGGATGTCACCTGCCCAATCACCTTTGTCAAGGCAAAGGTCGCAATAGAGGAACTTGAGGAGGGGGAGATACTGCAGATCCACTTAAACAGCGGGGAACCGCTTGAAAATGTCCCAAGGAGCCTCGGCGAGGAAGGGCATGAGGTGCTTGAAAAGATCGACAACGGGGACGGCACCTGGGAACTCGTTGTGAAGCGGGGACCCGATCAGGATTAGGCCGCATGAGAAGAGGATCACAGACAGAAAGGGCAGACATATGGAAGTAAAGGTCATCATAGCGGCGTCTCTCCGCACCTTTACCGGGCGCACTCCGGAGGTGAAGGTAAACGCGGCGGATGTGTCGGAAGCATTGAATGCTTTGACGGATGAATATCCTGAAGCTGCAAAGGGATTGTTTGACGAGAATCACGATCTGCGTGATTTCGTGGGTATTTATCTGAACGACAGCGATATCCGTACTCTTAAGGGTCTGAACACAAAGCTTTCCGACGGCGATGAGCTGTATCTTATACCGGCTATCGCCGGCGGTGCGTGCGAGAGTGTCATAAGCACGGAACGTATGAAAGAAGTGTCGATCGGGGATAAGGAGATCAGGCGTTACAACAATCATCTGCAACTGAAAGAGATAAGCATTAAGGGGCAAAAGCGCATCATGGCGGGACGTGTGCTCGTTGCAGGTCTCGGAGCACTGGGAGGCGTAGTGGCCGAAAGACTTGCAGCCGCTGGAGTCGGAACCATAGGCCTTGCCGATGCAGGGGATGTAACCCTGGAGGGCCTGCAGGTTCAGACGATACACGGCACGAGAGACATAGACCGCCCGAGAGCAGCATCCGCAAAGGACAGGCTTAAGAAACTCAATCCCCTTGTGAACACCATCACGCATCAGGAAAAGCTCTCCGCGGAGAACGCGGAGGAGATCGTAGCCGGTTATGACATTGTGGTTGATGCGACTGACAGTTTCGTATCCAGATATCTGATAAGCGATGCATGTGTGCTCTGCGGCAAACCCGATGTCTTCGGGGCAATGTATCAGTTTGAGGGCTTTGTCACAGTACTCGGTACAAAGGACGGCCCCTGCTACAGATGTCTGTATCCCTCGCCGCCGCCGGCAGGTATAGTTCCTTCCTGTGCGGCATCCGGTGTGATGAACGCACTGCCCGGAATAACAGGCGCCATGATGGCCGCCGAGGTGCTAAAACTCCTGACGGGCAGCGGAGAACCGTTAATTGGAAAGGCCATCACTCTGGATGCCTGGAACATCAGATACCATATAGTGAATACCGCAAGGGACAAGGGTTGCCCCGTCTGCGGCGCTGATCCTTCGATACACTCTGCCCAGGATATCGATTACGAGGATCTCTGCGGTCTCCGCGAGAATCCGCATGAGGAGCCGATAGAGGCCATCGAGCCCGCAGAGCTTGCAAGACGCATCTCTGATGGTGAGAAGATCACGATCATTGATGTGAGAGAACCGCATGAGCGCGCAATAAGGAGATTCCCCGGAACCATAGCGATACCCATCGGGCAGCTGGCAAGGAGACAGAAGGAGCTGGATCCGGACATCGATACCATCTTTATATGCAGGGAAGGAAAGAGGAGCATACTGGCCATAAGGACTCTCAGGGAGGCAGGCTACGAGGGGCCTATGTACAATCTGAAGGGAGGGTTCGAGGCGGCTGCCCAGATCATCTTCCCCAATGAAGGAGCATGGTTGTAAAGCCCGTATTTTTGTGGCTTTAGATAAAAAATACATCAAGAAAGGATGGAATGAAAATGGCAAAGGAAGTAAAGGAAGGTATCAACGCATTGGGGGCGCAGGCAGCATATAATCTTGCAAACGTCACAAAAACAAGACCCCAGTACGGAGCGATCACACCGAAGTGGCTGCCCAGACTCCTTGAGTTCAAAGGACTTGAGACCGGCATCTACAGAGTGAATCGTGTGGTTGAGGGAAACACGCCCCTCGATGTTCTCTGCTCGTCGGAGAAAAAGAGCGATATCATACCCCAGGGCTATGTTGAGTATCAGACCGAGCCCAGAGAGTACAGGCTCAATTCGATATCAACGATCCTCAACGTGAATACAGCCATTGAGGATGTTTACAGCGCTCCCTATGACCAGGTGCAGGAACAGCTCGCTTTGGCCATTGATTCTCTGAGGGAGAGGCAGGAGAGCCAGCTCATCAATAATGATGACTACGGTCTCCTCAAAAATGTGCCCGATTCACAGCGCATCGAGACTATAAACGGAGCGCCCACACCGGACGATCTGGATGAGCTCATCACCAAGGTATGGAAGGAACCCTCCTTCTTCCTTGCCCATCCCAGAGCCATCGCCGCCTTCGAGCGCGAGTGCACAAAGCGCGGTGTGCCTCCGATGACAACCAATATCGCGGGAGGAACCTTTATCCTCTGGCGCGGTATCCCGATCATCCCCACCGACAAGCTGATGGTGGACGGGCAGAAGAATCCCAAGGCAAAGACGGGCAAGACAAACATCCTGCTGATCCGCACGGGAGAAGCAAAGCGCGGAGTTGTCGGTCTTTATCAGGCCGGTCTCAAGAACGAGGAGTCAAGAGGACTTTCCGTGCGCTTCAGAGGGATCGATGACAAGGGTGTCGCTTCCTATCTGCTCTCTCTTTACTGCTCGGCTGCGATACTCGCGGATGACGCCATTGCATGCCTGGAGGATGTCGAGGTAGGAGAGTACTATGATTACGATTGATAACGGACCCGGGAGCTTCGGCCTGCCGAGTGAGGAAGCTCTGCTGAAAATGGCGAACGCCATGTGGGAACCCGGACCACCGGAGAAATATGCTGTGCCTGAGACGGGGATACCGGGAGGCTATGCTGTTGTGCCTGAACCGGCTTTGCCGGCAGCGTATGCCGTGCCTGAGGCTGCGGAGTCATATATGCCTCAAGCGCCGTCAATGACAGGAACTCCGGAGCGCTTTGTGCCCGCTGATGCAGATGAGCGCAATACGATACGCGTGGCTGTCCGCGACGGAAGAACGGATGATCTGCAGGATTCCCTCTTTGCTCTGTCTGACAGGGTGAGCGGCGAGCATACAAGAAGGAACGACGGCATCACGGTGGGCTCAAAGACTCTGCAGCAGATAAGAGATGACTTTCCGATCCTTTCCGAACAGGTCGGGGGATTTCCTCTTGTGTGGCTTGATAACGGAGCCACTACCCAGAAACCGAAGGCGGTTATAGACAGGCTCTCGGAGTTCTATACACATGAAAATTCCAATGTGCACCGCGGGGCGCATGAGCTTGCCGCCAGATCCACGGATGCTTACGAGAACGCGAGACAGATCACGGCCGATTTCATCGGGGCTCCCGATAAGGATGATGTGGTATTCGTGCGCGGGACCACTGAGGGCATCAATCTGGTTGCCAATGCGTATGTGAAACCGCTTCTTTCGCCCGGTGACGAGATAATACTGAGCATACTTGAGCACCATGCCAATATAGTTCCCTGGCAGCTTGTCGCAGCCGAGACCGGAGCGGTGCTGAAGGTCATACCCTGCGATGAGAGCGGACAGCTTGTCCTGCCGGAATACGAGCGCCTTTTCACAAAGCACACGAGATTTGTATCGGTGACACAGGTCTCCAATGTACTCGGAACGGTCACACCTGTTGAGGAGATCATAGCGATAGCCCACCGCCACGGAGTGCCCATACTCATAGACGGTGCACAGAGCGTTGCTCATATGCCGGTAAATGTCAGTGCGATGGACGCCGATTTCTTCGTCTTTTCGGGACACAAGATCTTTGCGCCTACAGGTATCGGTGCAGTCTACGGAAAGAAGGCGCTGCTTGACGCGGCAAAGCCGTACCACGGCGGCGGAAATATGATAAAGGATGTGACCTTTGAGAGGACTGTCTACAATCCTGCTCCGAACAAGTTTGAGGCGGGTACGGGTTCCATAGCTGATGCCGTGGGACTTGGCGAGGCGCTCTCATATCTCACATCCATCGGGATGCCCGCGATCCATCAATGGGAGCAGGAACTGGTGCAGTACGGCATGAAAGAACTTGCCACGGTTCCGGGACTCCATCTTATCGGCACGGCACCCGGAAAATCGGGAGCTTTGTCCTTTAAGCTTGACGGATATGAGGACGGTGCGATCGGTGAGTATCTGAACCGTTACGGCATAGCGGTGCGCACAGGTCATCACTGCGCGCAGCCAGTGCTCCGCAGATTCGGCCTGGAGAGTGTCGTAAGGCCTACGCTTGCTTTCTACAATTCGCCGGGTGATATCGATGCGCTGGTAAAGGCGCTGAGGGGGCTGGCGTAATTCGACCTGTGATCACATCTATTGATATGTACAGGTTTATTGGATTCCTGAAAGAAACACCCTCGGGAGAATATGAATCCCGAGGGTGTTGTTTCTATGGTTCTATGAGCCTTTTGCATCATCTCTCTCTATCGCTCTTAAGTAGACCACGCTGACCTCCTTGTTTATCTTTACCCGCCGGACGATTTCGTCCATCGTTGCGGTTTCTTTGTTGACAACATGTTCATCATCCGAGTGACAGATATATCTTACCACAGCCTGCAACTTCTCGTCAGCGTGACCGGCAAGAATAATGTTTTTCACTTTGTTTTGTGAATTTATCACGAAGTAAAAAGGCCGCGGGAGAGTCTCTCCGCAAGCGGACGCGAACGAGGGGCAGGTACCACTTCGACGCCAGGTCATACAGTGCTATTCCCACGTGGAAGCGAAGAAAAGGGAAAACGTAAAAACCCTAAAGGATTGCGGGCGATTACATTACACATACAAGATTCTACCTTCGGTAGAAATCGCACTAGAGATTTGGTACAATAGTACCCGGTCGAATACAGGCAAGCACTACACAAGGGGTGGACTAAATGGGAAGCAATCTGGGATTTATTTCACTGGAATCAGCGATCAGATCGGGCGAAAAGATCATTGCCATTCTGAAAGAGTGGCGCGGAGAGGACTGTCTTATCCCGTGCAAGTGCCCAAGATTTAACAGCGGCGAAGGCAAGGGAATCATAATGGACTCCGTAAGGGACAAGGATCTGTATATACTTGTCTGATCTGCTTTCCAGAGAGTATTACTGCGGAGTCAATATGGAGAGGTATATCGCCGCCATTATCGACACAATGAACAGAGGAGAGTCGATGCAGAACATCACAAAGCCTGCCCCGAAGATAAGGGAGATGGTCGACATGTATAATGAGAGGGAGCCGCTATAGTCGGACTTATGTAAACAGGTGTTTGCCGGCACCTATTTTTCCTCAAATACCTGGAAGATATAGAATTTGAGGTAATATGAGTTCTCGGTGCCGCCCGAGCCCGTCCAGAGTATGGGATGATCCGGGGACTGTGTGCGGAATTCGACCTGACGGAGGGTGCGGCGGGCACCTTTTGCCGCTTCCTGCAGCGTTTTTGCAAAAAGTTCCGGTTCCATGAAGTGGGAGCAGGAGCAGGTTGCCAGAAAGCCGCCGTTTCGGACCAGCCGCATGCCTCGCATATTGATCTCGCGATAGCCTGTGACGGCTTTTTTGACAGAGGCACGGGATTTTGTAAAGGCCGGAGGATCGAGAATCACGACATCAAAGCTCTCGCCCTTTTCTTCAAGGGCGGGAAGCAGATCAAAGACGTCTGCGACTTCGAACCGGATCTCATCCAGAAGGATATTCAGCTCCGCGTTTTCCTTTGCCTGCGCTATTCCTGTGTCCGAGGCGTCGACGGCAAGGACTTCGGAAGCGCCGGCAACCGCTGCATTGAGCGCGAAGGAGCCCGTGTGGGTAAAGCAGTCGAGGACCTTTTTGCCTCTGCAGAGTCCTCTGACGGCCTGTCTGTTGAATTTCTGATCGAGGAAGAAACCGGTCTTCTGTCCGTTTTCCACATCCACATAATAACTGATCCCGTTTTCTTCGATCAGAACATTTGTGTTAAAGGGTTCGCCGATAAAGCCCTTCACTCTTTCGAGACCCTCCAGCTCCCGCACCTTTGCATCACTTCTCTCGTAGATGCCGCGGATATTTACACCGTCTTCGAGAAGGATTTTTCTACATGCTTCGAGTATGCTTTCCTTCATGAGGTCGGTACCGAGAGCAAGGGATTCGATGACCAGCACATCGGAGAATTTATCTATGGTTATACCGGGCAGCAGGTCCGCTTCGCCGAATACAAGTCTGCAGGACAGTTCGGTATATTCCTTTGCACCCGGTATGTAGTCAGATCCTGCATCTTCAGGTGACAGGAATTCCGATATATAATCCGCCATGACAGCTTTCCGGTATTTCCATGCGGCCCTTATCCTGCTCTCAATGAGGGCAGGGGTCACGGGCACATCCTCTCTTCTTGACATGATGCGTACTCTGAGCTTCGAGTGATCGTTTATGAATCCCCAGCCGAGAAAGAAGCCGTCGAAATCACGAACGGCTATGATATCGCCGTTTTCATAGATTCCCTCCGTCCTGTCGATCTCATTGTCGTATACCCAGGGGCCTCCGGCTTTGAGTGTGCGGCCTTCACCTTTTTTCAATATCACGGCGGCTTTGATGTCTGTCGTATGTTCAGTCATAGTCATTATGCCTCGTCATTTATTCTGCAGTTGATGTGTGATATATGTTTTCTATGATTCGCGGCTTTCATCCATATACGAACGAAGTGCCAGCCCCTCTGCCGGAAGTGCGTTGCCGTCGGCGGATACAGCGGTAAGACCATCCGCCAAGACCTTCAGGCCTATTGCACCTGCTTCGTAAGCCGCACGTATCACAGCCATGGCACGGCCTCTGAAGGAGGTCGTGTGAGGATCTGTATAATCCTCATCGGTCACCGGATTTCCTGAGCCGAAGGCCGCGAGAACCGCATTTCCTTCTATTTCTGCGGTGAGCTTCAGGTCAGTATCAGGAACGATATTGCCGTCCTTATCGCGGATCTCTATCTCTACATATATCACGTCATGGCCGTCTGCGCGCATTTCATCCTTCTCGGGTATAAGTGCGATCTGTGCAGGCTCTCCGGCAGTAATCAGCGTGTCACGGCTGATCTCTTTTCCGCCACTGAAGCTTATGGATTCGACTTTTCCCGGTTCATATACGGTCTCAAATGTGACGGAGCAGGGCATGGGCTTTTCATTTCCGACTTTCTTTCTGCCAAGGCTCTTTCCGTTTACAAGCACTTCCACCTCCTCGGCGCGGGAGTAGACAACAAGCATGGCGGGCTTTCCTTCGTACCCTTTATAGTTCCAGGAAGACAGAACTCCCGGGAATCCCCACATGCTCATGACCTGTACCTTTCCGAAGGTATCGGGATGCATGCTGTACAGATATGTCTTGTCACTGCCGAAGACGACGCTCCTGTAATCACCCTGGGGACATCTGTGACCAGTGATATCAAAATCCGCGCAGTTTGCCGTGCGCCAGGGGAAGTGAGAGGTAAACTGGGGCATAAGTGCCCAAGGCCCTTTTTCTACAAGCGGATCATCTTTTTCTACATATGCCGCTTTACCGATGCCCGCTTCGCCCAGGTAATCCCAGGCTGTCCATGTGAAGTCACCTGTCACATAGGGCAGGCTCTCAACAAGTGGCCAGCGGTAGCCGATCTGCTGGGGGAAGTTCTCGGAACCAAGGATTACACGCTCGGGGAACATTTCATGGTCTCTCTCATATATATCTTCCATATAGTTGTAGCCCACCATGTCCAGTCCGTTTGTAAAGGGTTCGGTGGCGCGCTCCCACAGGGTGCTTCCCGCCTCATTTCCCGCGTTCTGTTCCTGCCTCTGTCCGATGGCGAGTTCGTCATCGAGACCGCTCCACATGGAACAGATCCCGTTGCTTACAGGCCTCGTAGCGTCGAGTCGTCTTATTATATCCGCCAGCTCATCCGCAAGGGCATATCCGTTACCCAGGCCTCCCCGCTCGGGAATCTCATTTCCCGTCGACCAGATGATGACGGAGGGGTGTATCCTGTCTCTCTTTACAAAAGCTGTCAGATCCTTCTCGTGATCTGCTTCAAAGAACTGGCTGTAGTCGCCGCCTCTCTTTGCAATGCCCCAGGCATCGAATGCCTCGTCAAAGATGTACATGCCAAGTCTGTCGCAGGCCTCTACAAGCGCGGATGACGGGGGATTGTGGGCGGTGCGGACCGCGTTGAATCCCGCTTCCTTGAGCTTCTTAACCTTTCTTGACTCGGTCTCATACAGAGATACAGCGCCCAGGAGACCGTTATCATGGTGCAGACAGCCGCCTTTCAGTTTGGTTTCCGCACCGTTGATACGAAGTCCGCGGATGGGGTCTGCGGTGACGGTACGGATGCCGAACAGAGCAGAGGCTTCATCAGTATCAAAACTGGAAACGGATGCGTCTGATGCAGTATTGTCCGTTGCAGAGAGTATTCCGTCGCAGTGTGTTCTGTATTCGCCGAGGTCGCGGACCGATGCCTTTACGGAATATAGGTTCGGATCATCTGCGCTCCAAAGCTTCGGGGATGCGACGGGAAACGCCATTCTGGCAGTGCCCGTACTGCCGGCTGAGATATGGATCACTTTTTTTGCCGTGACTGCGGCACCTGGATCGCCTCCCTCTTCCGAAAGGGAGAGCGTAACTTCGGCCAGTCTGCTCACTGAAGCCGCGTTCTCCACTTCGATACGGGCTTCGAGAAAAGCGTGCGTATCCGTGATCTCTTTTGTATATACAAATATGCCGTCCGGTGCTATATGTATCCTTGGGCCGTGGCAGAGCCTGACGCCGCGGTAGAGTCCCGAACCCGTGTACCACCTTGAATTGGGCTGCATGCTTGTGTTGGTATTGATCGTGATGCGGTTTTCCTTCCCGAAGGTCACATATGGGGTGAGATCAATGTAGAAAGGGGAGTATCCGTAGTGATGACGTCCGGCGAGGCAGCCGTTTATCTCAACCGTCACGTTCATCATCGCCCCGTCGAAATAGAGCCCGGTGCAGCCGTCCTTCCATTCTTCGGGGAACATCACGTACTTTGTGTAATTGGTCATTCCGCCCGTGAAGTAACCGCTGTCAGATCCCGCAGGCGCATCGGGCGAGACCGGCGTATTTATCATACCGTCATGGGGAAGATCAACCGTGGTCCCCGGATCCTCATCCAGCTGCCCTATGGAATCCAGAAAACCTCTTCGAAAGGTCCATTTCTCATCAAGGATCGTCTGTCTCATCATACACCTCCGGTTTATTCAGCAGATGTCCGCAACAGAATAAGTTTATCATAAGCATGATGAATTCACCAGTTCGGTATGTTAGTATTGATGTGTCGGCGGTGGTAAATGAGCCTGCAGTCAAAGGGATATTTTGCCAAAAAAGTGAAATTATCGCGATTTATCCCGCAAAGCTGTGACTTTATCTGCCGTTTCAGGCATGATAGTATACTCGCAACACACAGACAAGCTCTTGAAAGGAGGCGTGTTATGATCATTCTTTTAGTCGTAGTTGTGGCACTGTTACTAGTAGCGGCAGCGGGATATGTGAAGGCTCCGCCGGACAAAGCCTTCATCATTTCGGGACTGAGGCGCCGCCCGCGTATACTGATCGGAAGGGCAGGCATCAAGATCCCGTTCCTCGAGAGAGTAGACAAACTGTACCTGGGGCAGATGACCGTCGATATCAAGACCGAGCAGTCAGTCCCCACAAACGATTTCATCAATGTCAATGTGGATGCTGTCGCAAAGGTAAGGATAGGAACGGATCCGGATGCCATACAGCTGGCTGCCAAGAACTTCCTGAACAAGACGTCCGAGCAGATCACAATGGATCTCCAGGATTCGCTGCAGGGCAATATGCGTGAGATAATCGGAACACTGGCACTCAAGGCGATAAATACTGACAGGGATTCATTCTCGGATCAGGTCATGGAAAAGGCGTCCAGGGATATGAGCAAGCTGGGTATCGAGATCCTCTCCTGCAATATCCAGAATGTCACCGATGAGAACGGCCTCATAAGCGATCTGGGAATGGACAATACCGCCAAGATAAAGAAGGATGCTGCCATTGCAAAGGCACAGGCCGACAGGGATGTGGCAATAGCAAGGGCAGAGGCGGACAAGGCGGCCAATGACGCGAGAGTGCTGGCGCAGACAGAGATAGCCGAAAAGAACAACGCGCTGGCCATCAGACAGGCGGAACTCAAGAAACAGGCCGACACCAAGAATGCCGAGGCTGATGCTGCTTACAAGATCCAGGAGCAGGAGCAGGAGAAGACCATCCAGGCAGCAACCGTGAATGCCCAGATCGCAAAGGCCGAGAGGGAAGCAGAGCTCAGACAGAAGGAAGTCATAGTCAAGCAGCAGGAGCTGGCAGCCGAGATCGAGAAGAAGGCTGATGCAGAGAAGTATCGCGCAGCACAGGCAGCTGAAGCCGAACTCGTAAAGCGCCAGAAGAACGCCGAGGCCGAGAAATATGAGCAGGAGCAGAACGCCGAGGCGAAGAAGGCGCAGGCTGAGGCACTGAAGTATGCGGCCGAGCAGGAAGCCGCAGGTATCAAGGCAAAATATGACGCAGAGGCAGCAGGTATCGCTGCAAAGGGTCTTGCAGAGGCGGAGGCCATTCGCGCAAAGGGTATCGCGGAAGCCGAGGCGATGGAAAAGAAGGCAGAGGCCTACAAGAAGTACAACGGAGCCGCCATGGCGGAGATGATGATTAAGATCATGCCTGAGATGGCTGCGGAGATCGCAAAGCCTCTGTCGCAGATCGATAAGATCAATATCTACGGCACAGGCGACGGGGCAAACGGAGCGAGTCAGATATCCGGCAACCTGCCCGTGGTCATGAAACAGGTCTTTGATACCATGAGCGAGGCAACAGGGGTTGATTTCACGGAGATCATGAGAGCCAACACCTATGATGCAAAGGTCAATCGCAAGGTGGATCTGACAGGGGCAGAGGTGAAAGTGACGAAGGAGTAAACACTCCGGGATCGTTATCGGAAGAACCTGTAAATAATGAGCGCCGCACCGGGAAACCGGTGCGGCGCTTTTTTCCTGATTTGTTTTGATCCGGATAGCTGTGATCAGACAGTATACTGTGACAGATCCGAATTGATCTTGTCTGAATACTGGTTCAGGTTTTCGGAAATATTGGTGATATTGTCTGTCTCTGCATTGAGTCTGTTGCTCTCATCGACGATCATGTCGCTGAGGCTGAGCACGCTATTGATATTCTCGGCCTGTTCTCTCGTGGTGGTCTCATTGTTCGTTGCTACTTCGTTGATCCTGTTTATGCCGTTTGCGATCTCCACGATGCCGTCCGTGGCCTTTGCTATATCACCGATGATCAGGTCAAAGGACTCGTTCGCACCGTCCACACCGCTGATGCAGGCTTCCATATCCTTCATGCAGATATCGGCCTTCTTGTTGATCTCATTGATATTGTGCGTGACCTCGTCAATCAGTCTGCGGATGGTCTCGGTCGCCTGAGTGGACTGGGTTGCCAGGGTACCGACCTCGCTCGCGACGACAGCGAAGCCTTTGCCCATCTCTCCCGCACGGGCTGCCTCGATCGAAGCGTTGAGGGAAAGGAGGTTGGTCTGAGAGGAGATCGCGGTGATAGTATCCGTGATACCTGTGATCTCGTCGATGGATTTCGCTGTAGCGTGGATGAGCTCGGTGAGACCGGCTATCGTCTCGTTGAGAGTTCTGACATTCTTTGTCATGCTCTCCATCTCATCTTTGCCCTTGCCTGAGGCCTCGAGGGTCTCGTTGCACAGCTCACGGACGTTGTCGGCATTAACTGCCAGCTGTCCGGAAGTGGATGCCAGATCCGCTGCAGCGCTTGCAATATCGCCGAGAGATAAATTCATGTCGCCCAGTGTAGAATTGAGCCTCTCAAGAGAACCGCCCTGATTGCGGTTACTGTCCGCAAGAATATGCGAGATGTCGAAGCACTCGCTGGCTCTGCTGTTCATGGCACCGGAGATATCCGAGAGCGAGTTGAGAGTGGCTCTCATCTTGTTTATATATTCGTTGAGACTCTCTGCGAGAGTAGTGATCTCGTTGTTCCCTTCAGGCTCGATGCTTACGGTGAAGTCGCCCTTGCTGATGTCCGTGATGCGCTCGGTAATGGTGGCAACAGGGTTGAGTGCCTTATTGATTATGAAGTACATGATGATCGAGAGTGCGATAAGAAGGATGATGGCACTGGCAAATGTGAAGATCATGACTTTCCATATGGCATCGCTTAAGAGGGTGGAGGGCGCGGCACTTACAACCATCCAGGTGGTATCGGGGATATCTGTGGCAGTGATCATGACCGTCCCGGCTGAGGTCTTGAGAGTGAGAACCTTGCTCTCATCCGCCGTAAGACCGGTATTGAAGGAACTGAATATATCGCTCATGGCCTGTACGATGGGATCGCCTGAAGCGCCGACCTGTTCCCCGACACAGGATGCGTTGTTGCTTATGAGTACATCCTTTGTCTCCTTATTTATGATATAGAATTTCGCCTCGGGTGAAATGGACTGAAAGCTGTTGACCCGTTCAGCGACCTTGTCAAAGTTGATGTCACTGCTCAATACGATGCCGTCGGCTATCATGATCGAACAGGCGAGGCAGGTCTTGCCTGTTGACGCGTCGATGTACGGCTCAGAGGAATAGATGGCCCCGCCCTTGGCAATGGCGCCCTGATACCAGGCTCTGTCGGTGAATACAAAAGTATCGTCCGGGATCCAGCCTGATCCGTCAAGGAATACATTATCATTTCCGTATGCCATGTAAATATCCTGTGAATCGGGATCCTCCGCGGTAAGCTTGAGAAGCATAGCCAGCATGTCGTCATGCGAGATCTCGGGCAGATTCCTCACGACATCGGCGGTCTGCTTGGTGCGCTCCTCTATGTGGCTCCACCAGTTTGAGACCGTATTTGCATAGTTCACGGATTCATCGGCAAGGATCTTGTTGGTAAGTGACTGGATGTTATCAACTGCCAGCTTTACCGTTATCTGAGTGATGATCACTATTATGATCGCCACAAATATTATGATCTTTCCGAGAAGTGATTTCTTCAGAGACCCTCTCTTCTTTTCTTTCATTGTACCGTTCCTCCTTGAATAGCAGACTTATGATTGAAGTCGTTGCTTTTTATGTAAGAATTTTTGTCTGTCAGGCATATAAAACAACAAACATAATTATATAGCATATTTGGCAAAAAACGTCAAAAAAAAATGTTGCTCCTAAAACGGAAATGTAAACTTTCTATAAATAAGACACTTGACAAATTAGCATACGCTAACTATACTATGTTTTTGGTTAGACGATGCTAACCAATATTTTTTACGTGACAGTTAGCATAGACTAAACCAATAAGTGATTCAGGAGGGAATGTATGATGCCATTGATCTATGCAGACACAGGACAGACTCAGATCATCAAAAGGATCGGTGGGAGCCCGGAAGTAAAGAAACATCTTGAGGACCTTGGCTTTAATGTCGGCGGAGAAGTGAGCGTCGTGAGCGCGCTCGGCGAAAACCTGATAGTGAAGATCAAGGAGAGCAGGGTGGCGGTCAGCGAAGAACTGGCTAAAAGGATAATGGTCTGACAAAAAGAGGAGGAGAAGTAAGTGAAAACATTGAGAAATGTAAGAATAGGCGATACGGCAAAAGTGGTGAAGCTCCACGGTGAGGGTGCCGTCAAGAGAAGAATCATGGACATGGGTATAACAAAGGGAACGGATGTACATGTGCGAAAGGTGGCTCCGCTGGGTGATCCCATAGAGGTGACGGTCAGAGGCTACGAGCTTTCGATCAGAAAAGCGGACGCGGAGATGATAGAAGTAGAATAACACAGCAAGGAGGTATGAAGATGAGCTTGTGTATTGCACTTGCAGGTAACCCGAACAGCGGTAAGACCACGCTGTTCAATGATCTGACCGGTTCCAACCAGTTTGTGGGAAACTGGCCGGGCGTAACGGTTGAAAAGAAGGAAGGAAAACTTAAGAAGCACGACGATGTGGAGATAGTCGACCTTCCCGGCATCTATTCGCTCTCGCCCTATACATTGGAAGAGGTGGTAGCAAGAAACTACCTGATAGGCGAGAGACCCGATGCCATATTGAACATTGTTGACGGAACAAACCTGGAGCGAAACCTCTATCTGACCACACAGCTGATAGAGCTTGGAATTCCGGTCGTGATCGCCATCAACATGATGGATGTCGTAAGAAAGAACGGCGACTCACTGAATACAAATGAGCTTGCGAGAAAGCTCGGCTGCGACATCATTGAGATCTCGGCATTAAAGGGTGATAAGACGATGGAGGCCGCGGAGCTTGCGATCAGGGCGGCAAAAGCCGATAAGCGGATCCCCATGCACACCTTCTCCGGACCGGTGGAACACGCCCTGGCCCACATCGAAGAGGTGATCGTTCACGATATGCCGGAGGAACAGCAGAGATGGTATGCGATCAAAGTCTTTGAGCGTGACGACAAGGTCCTTGCGAATCTCAGGATCCCGTCGGATAAGCTCCAGCACGTGGAAGGAGATATAAAGGCCGCAGAGAAGGAACTGGATGACGATGCGGAGAGCATCATCACCAATGAGAGATATGTATACATTGCCGAGGTTTTAAAGGGTGTATATAAAAAGAAGGACGCCGGCGCACTAAGCACTTCGGATAAGATCGACAGGATTGTAACCAACAGGTGGCTCGGTCTGCCGATATTTGCGATCGTGATGTATGCCATATACTGGATAGCAATGGTGGGTGTCGGCGCGCCGGCAACGGACTGGGCAAATGACGGCCTCTTCGGCGACGGCTATCATCTCTTCGGGATCGGCTCGGCCGATGCTGAGGAGGCTGCGGATGAATACACTGCGGCCATGCAGGCGATCGATGCCTTCGCGGGCTTTGATGAGGAGATGTCCGTGGATGACATGAAGGCCTTCAGTCCCGAAGCCACAGAGGTATCCTACACTGTTGAGGACGAGGAGACACTTGAACAGAGCGAGATCACGGTTTATTACGAGTCTGTGCCGGAGGGAGCGGATGAGGAGGAAGTCAATTCTATGAGCTACCTCGATGCTGTTGATTACTTCGGAGAGAAGGGCACTGAGGAACCCGATCCCGCGGGCTTCGGTATCTGGATCCCCGGTATCCCCGCCATTATCGAGAGCGGTCTCGATGCGATCGGCTGCGCCGAATGGCTTAAGAGCCTGATCCTAGATGGCATCGTGGCCGGTGTAGGCGCGGTCCTTGGCTTTGTTCCGCAAATGCTGGTGCTGTTCTTCATGCTGGCCTTTGTCGAAGCCAGCGGATATATGGCAAGAGTTGCCTTCGTCCTTGACAGGGTCTTCAGACGCTTCGGTCTGTCGGGCAAGAGCTTTATCCCGATCCTCATCGGCACAGGCTGCGGTATCCCCGGCATTATGGCGAGCCGCACCATTGAAAACGAGAGAGACCGCCGGATGACGATCATGACCACGACCTTTATTCCCTGCGGTGCAAAAGTGCCCTTCATCGCGATGATAGCCGGTGCGATCTTCGGCGGCAGCGCCTGGATCTCTACGGGTTCATATTTCATCGGCATCGCCGCCATTATCTGTTCGGGTATCATACTTAAGAAGACAAAGATGTTCGCGGGTGACCCTGCGCCGTTTGTCATGGAGCTTCCCGCCTATCACTGGCCCACGCTCGCCAATGTTTTAAGGAGCATGTGGGAGCGCGGCTGGAGTTTCATTAAAAAGGCCGGTACCATCATACTCCTCTCGACAGTAGTTATCTGGTTCCTGTCCCGCTTCGGCTGGACCGAGGGCGCATTTGGAATGCTGGAAGAGGACGAGATCGGAAGCAGTATCCTTGCTGCTGTAGGAAACGGAGTGGCCTGGATCTTCATTCCTCTTGGCTGGGGCAACTGGCAGGCGGCTGTCGCTTCGGTCACGGGACTCGTTGCCAAGGAGAATATCGTGGGTACCATGGGCGTTCTTTACGGCGGAGAAGGAAGCGCCTGGGCTGCTCTTGCTGCGGCATTTACCACGGCTGCGGGCCTGAGCTTCCTGATTTTCAATCTTCTCTGCGCACCCTGCTTTGCGGCTATCGGCGCCATAAAGAGAGAGATGAACAACGCGAAGTGGACCTGGTTTGCGATCGGCTACGAGTGCGGATTCGCATATCTGGTATCGCTTGTGGTCTACCAGCTCGGAAGTGCATTTGCCGGATCGGCAAATGTGATAGGCGTCATCGTTTCAATAGCCCTGATCGCCGCGTTCCTGTGGCTGCTCTTCAGACCGTATAAGGAAGCTACGACACTTGAGAGAAAGGTAGCCGTCAGATGACATGGTTCATTGACAATCTTGGCACGATCGCGGTCCTTATCATACTGATCGCGATCGTGTCACGGATACTGTATGTGATGGTAAAAGATATGAGGAGCGGACAGTCCTGTCAGGGCTGTCACTGCTCCTCATGTTCCATGAGCGGATGCTGTCACGGGAAAAAGACCGGTGCCGTTCCCTCAGTATCTCATGATAAGCTTTGAACCGGCTGCGGCGATCTTGTAGACCGGGTTTTCAAATCTGCGTTTGACCAGATCCAGCATATCCCTTATCTTGATGCTCTGCGGGCAGTGCTGCTCGCATTTTCCGCATTTTATGCAAAGGCCGGCATTGGTACGGTCCTTCCTGAGAGTTGTGCACATGAAGTACTCACGGAAGGAGTTGGCGTAATTGTCGGAATAGCTGGCATTGAGGGTTGAGAAGCAGGTCGGTATGTCCACGTTTCTGGGACAAGGCTGGCAATAGCCGCAGCCGGTGCAGCCCACCTTTATGTCGTGGAGTATGGCCGTGAGAACGCGGCCGTAGAGAGCGAGTTCTTCCTCACTCAGGGAATCGGGAAGACTCTCGGAAGCTATGCGGCAGTTTTCCTCAACCTGTGTGATGTCGTTCATGCCCGACAGTACGACATTGACCTGGGGGTGGTTCCAGACCCAGCGCAGTCCCCATTCCGCAGGGGAGCGTTTTATGCTCATATTTTCGAATTCCATCAGCGCATCCTTCGGAAGCGCGTTAACGAGACGTCCTCCGCGGAGGGGTTCCATGATGATGACGGGAATGCCTTTTTCATGGGCATAATTCAGACCGTCGATACCCGCCTGGGTGTGTTCGTCCATGTAATTGAACTGTATCTGACAGAAATCCCAGTCATAGGCATCAAGGAGATCCTTAAAGGCCAGTGTGCCGCCGTGGAATGAGAATCCCATGTTACGTATCTGCCCCGAGGCCTTCTTTGCCCTGATCCATTCCTTAAGACCAAGAGAGCACAGTCTCTCAAAACTCTTCACATCATTCAGCATATGGAGCAGGTAGTAATCCACATGATCCGTCATCAGACGCTCCAGTTCCTCGTTGAAATAGGAATCAAATTCCTCGCCTTTTTTTATTCGGTACTGGGGAAGCTTGGTTGCGATATTGATGCGATCGCGGCAGCCGTACTCCTTCAGAAAGCGTCCCAGCAGGACTTCGCTGCCTGCGTATGCATAGGCGGTGTCGAAGTAGTTGACACCGAGCTCAACAGCGCGTGCCAGCTCGCGGAAAGCCTTCTCCTGGTCGAATGAGCCTCCCTTTTTTGTGAAACGCATACAGCCGAAGCCCAGAACCGAGAGTTCGTTGTTGTTCCTTTGATCAGTGCGGTATTGCATGTCATGTCCCCCTTATAACATTTATAATTCTTGAAACCTGCCTTATGTACTGTATGACCGGCAGGATGCTGCATCCTCCGCCCGCTCGCCGGTGTGCCGGTCACTCAGACGAGCCTCCTTGGGAGTCTCATCTGAGTGGCACACAAGGACTCGCGGCTCGGAGGACACTGCATCCTGCCTGTCGGAAAATTTCGCAGGCAGGCCGCCAAGGTCTACGCATCCCCGTGTATGGTCCCTGTGTCCCGTTTATACGCGTTCACGCCGAGGCAGAGTGCCATTATGACCGGAAAGATCATGGCGATGCCTATCCCGACTCTCATGTTGTCATCGGAAGCGCCCGCTATGGCACCGGCGAGAGTGGGGCCTCCGGAACATCCCAGATCACCTGCAAGGGCAAGTAGTGCAAAAGTGAGCGTGCCCCTTCCTTTGATCCTGGCAGAGGCGGTGCTGAAGGTTCCGGGCCAGAAGATCCCGACGGAAAATCCCGCAAGACCGCAGCCCAGAAGTGCGATGACCGGAATCTGCACAAGAACGATCACCAGATAGGAAAGAACGCACAGCCAGGTAGATAGCTTCATGAAGAAGTCCAGATCGATCCGGTCTCCTTTTAGTCCGTATATTGTTCTTGAAACAGCCATGCAGAGCGCAAAGAACATGGGCCCCAAAAGATCGCCCAATGTCTTGGATACGCCCAGACCGATCTCCGCAAATGCCGATGACCATTGGCTCACGGCCTGCTCGGAGGCGCCTGCGCAGATCATCATGATAAACATCAGCCAGAAAACGCCCTGGGTCATAAGAGCGCCCAATCCGGCGCCTTCTTCGGTGTCCGGCTGCAATACTGCTATCGGTACCCTGGTAAACAGGATGAGATCAACAGCGGGGATTATGCACCACAGTACGGCCATATATCGCCAGTTTGAAATCCCGGAAAAATGGAAGAAAAGGGTCGAGAAAAGGACGACTGCCATGTGTCCCCAGCAGTATGCCGAGTGCAGAAGGCTCATCTGAGCTTCTTTGTTGTCGGTCGGACACGCCTCTACTATTGGACTTACCAGCACCTCCTGCAGACCGCCCCCGATGGCGTAGATGCACACCGGGACCAGTATGCCGAAGAATGGATCGACAAATATTCCCGGCAAAACTGTCAGAAGAAGGAGTCCCGCGATCACAGAGGCGTTCGATATTATCATGGATGCCCTGTAGCCGATCCTGTCGATGAACGGCGCCGAGAACATGTCTATCAGAAGCTGAATACCGAAGTTGAAGGTGATCAGAAGAGTGATCTTTCCCAGGGGGATCCCGAACTCTGACTGCATCTGTACGAAGAGGAGCGGCACGAAATTATTAACTATTGCCTGAACGACATAGCCCAGATATGCGGCTTTTATCGTCATCTTATAACCGGTTTTCATTGTGATTTCTTTCTACTTTATCTTACCCTCCTTCAACAGCCTGAGGAACGTATCGGCTATTTCCGGATCGAACTGTTTTCCTTTGTTCTCCCTGATCTCGTTTATGATGTCTTCCTTCGTGAGCTTCTTTCTGTATACCCTGTTGGAATTCATCGCGTCAAAGGAGTCCGCCACGCAGATCATCCTTGCGATCAGAGGTATATCTTCGCCGGCCTTCCCCTCGGGATAGCCCCTGCCGTCATATCGCTCATGGTGATAGAGTGCACCTTCGCCGACATTTGAGAGACTCTTGAAGTGGCTTAAGATCTCTCCGCCCCTTACTGTGTGCGATTTTATGATCTCAAATTCATCGTCATCGAGCCTGCCGGGTTTTCCGAGGATGTTGTCCGGGACGCCGATCTTTCCGCAGTCGTGGAGGAGCGCCACATAGTAGATGCGGTCAAGCTCTTCGCCGCTGTAGCCCATTTCCTCGGCAATCTGTCTGGTGTACATGGCAACTCTGTTTGAATGGCCGTTTGTATAGGGATCCTTGGCATCGATGAAGCCCGTGAAGGTCTCTATTGATTCCTGGATGATTTCGTTATCGTGCTCGTGGCGCTCTTTGTACTTCCTGATCTGTATGGAGGTGATCGCGTAGATGAGCAGAGCGATGAGCCAGACTGCAAGTCCTGCGACGGCAACCAAGAACAGAGGCTCCTGCGTAAGAAGTCTGTGCAGCTTGTAGTCGAATACCAGCGTGGAATCGTTTATGTCGCTGCCGATGGCAACATACATGATAATGCCTGGAACCGAGCCTTCTGAGGGCTTTATGGGAATCTCCATGGCGCCCTGGCTCGAACTGGGCAGATAGACCAGATAGTCGCCCGGCCTCATCCTGATAAGATCCTCCCCGTCAAAGTTGACGGTATAAAGATCATAATTCTCAGGATGAAACTCCCTGAGATCTGGCACTGTCGCAATATATTCAGTTCCGTCCTGATCCTGATGTATCTCAAGTGCGCCGTTCCAGGCGGACATCAGATAGGCTTCGGTTCCGAAAGTCAGTTTGAATGTAAAAGCCGACACCTCATCCTTGGTATTGTTTGAGATGGAAAAATCGTAAGTAAAGGCCTGATAATTGTGTTCTGTAATTCCTTCGTTGTTGAAATCAAAGGCCTTTGTCCAGGTGCTGCCCCTGGGTTCCACGGTTATGGATACATCTTTTTGCTTTCTGGCGTTGACTTCGCCAAAGAGTGCCTGACCCGTAAACATCTGACGGTGATCCGCAGCGTTAAAGGCACTGAGTTTTATGATGCTGATGATGAATAAAATGATCACAACCGCAAGCGTTGCACAAAAAGCCGGCAGCGCATATCTTTTGTTTTCCCGGAATTTCATTTGAAGTCCTCCATAATATTTGTATATTTTACAACATATAGTGTCCGCGGGGCAAGTGCCTTGTCACCGACATAAGCCAATCATGTGCACAAACGACCGGAATGTGATATAATACGCCGCATTATGAACAGACAGAGGATCGGAACGGCACTGATAATCCTGGCAGGCTGCTTCTGGGGAAGCATGGGCATCTTTGTGAGAAGGCTCGGGGCAGAAGGCTTTGACTCCATACAGATAGTTTCCATACGCGTCACCCTTGCAGCTCTGGCTTTTTGCGCAATACTTTTTATCAGAGACAGGCGCGGTTTTGCGATCCATAGGCGTGACATTCCGCTCTTTCTGGGACTGGGCTTCGGGAGCATCCTGTTTTTTACCGTATGCTATTTTACGGCCATAACCATGATGCCTCTCTCAACAGCTGCAATCCTGCTATATACTTCCCCCGTCTGGATCATGCTGATGTCGGTACTGTTCTTCCATGAAAGACTTACCGCGAGAAAGCTTCTGGCGCTCGCCGCAGCCTTTGGGGGCTGCGTGCTGGTATCGGGGATCTCAGACGGCGGGATCACTCCCGCGGGACTGCTGATCGGCCTTGGCTCCGGGATAGGATATGGATTATACAGCATTCTTGGGACTGTGGCCTTGAAGAGGTATTCGCCGTACACGGTTACGGCCTATACGTTTCTTTTTGCCGCGTTTGGTTCCCTTGTGATATGCCGTCCAGGGGATATGTTCGGCAGGTTTTTGACTTCGGACAATCCCGGAATGCTGGTAATGTTCTGCGTACTGACCGCCATTGTGACGGCGGTGATACCTTTTATGGCATATACACTCGGCCTGCGATCGGTGGAGGCGAGCAGGGCGGGGATCCTCGCAACGATCGAACCGATGGTGGCCACTCTGTTTGGGATACTTGTGTTCTCAGAGCCGCTGACACTGCTTTCCGGACTGGGAATCCTTCTGATCCTTGCGGCCGTTGTCATCCTCAATACTGACGGAAAGCAAACGGATAAAAAACGGATCGAAAAAAACGATAAAAAGTGCTTGACAAACTCATAGCGCTCGGATAAAATTATTTTCGCTGTGCGATAGTAGCTTAGTTGGTAAAGCGCCACCTTGCCAAGGTGGAGAGCGCGGGTTCGAGCCCCGTCTATCGCTCTTTTTATTGCCCGGGAATTGCGATGATACGCAGTTCCCGGTTTTTTGTTGTGCACCGGGTGAACTATGGTTGGCAGTTGATCACAAAAACAGATGCAACCACTTCAAAAGGTCAGACGCAGGCCGGCCAGACGAAATACAGTTTCTCCAAAGGTGCAGGATATGGTTCTTGAGGGACACGGTGCGAACGGACTGAATAACAGAAAATGACCGCAGGATCGTAAAGAGTCAGGCTATTCTTATGCGTGAAATACCGGCATCGAGAGATGCCTCGTATTTCATGCCTGCGGACGTAATGATCTCCGCTCTTGCTCTGACACCGGGATCCGATATCTCTATCGTTACATCATCTCCCGCAAGCAATGCTGATGCTGTGAGCACAGTTTCACCCTTAAGATCAGTGATCTCGGCGCAGGCTTTTGTCCCTTCTTTCGGCAGATAATACTTCAGTGTGAGATCCGCGGTATAATCGTAATCCGGCACATTATCGTTTCCGCCTATGGCAAGAAGGGAGTTTTCACGCACAAAGAGAGGCAGATGGAAATAATCATACTGTCTTTTGTACCAGTGCCCGCCATCCAGCACTTCATCATCGAGCATATTTATCCATTTGCCTTCTGGCAGGTAGAATTCACCTGTTCCCCTGTCATTAAAAATGGGGGCAATAAGCAAAGAATCGCCTAGCATATACTGAAGATCCAGATATCTGCAGCCCGGGTCGTCAGGAAATTCAAAGGGCATGGGACGCATGACGGGAGTGCCCGACTCGTGCGCAATGACTGCCATGCGGTAAATATATGGCATGAGAGTGCATTTGAGCTTTGTGAATGCCCTTAAAACGTCATTTGATTCCTCGTCGAACATCCACGGAACCCTGTAGGTATCGGAGCCGTGCAGGCGGCTGTGTGTGCTCAGAAGACCGAACTGGGTCCAGCGTTTGTAAAGATCAGGAGTCGCTGTCGCCTCAAATCCCGAGATGTCATGGCTCCAGAATGCAAAACCGCTCATCGCAAGTGAAAGACCGCCGCGAAGAGTTTCAGCCATTGAAGAATAGCTTGCGCTGCAGTCCCCGCCCCAGTGCACGGGAAAACTCTGAGAGCCCGCGGTCGCGCTCCGTGCAAAGAGAAGGGCCTCACCTCTGCCTTTTACCTCTTCGATGGCGTCAAACACCGTTTTCTGATATAGATATGAGTACATGTTATGCATTGCCGCAGGGTCGCTCCCGTCATAATAAGAGACGTCCGTGGGGATCCTTTCGCCGAAGTCAGTCTTGATGCAGTCGATGCCGAGTTCCAGCAGCTCCTTTATCTTTCCGGCATACCATTTTGCTGCTTCCGGATTGCTGAAATCAATGACGGCGAGACCTGGCTGCCAGTTGTCAACCTGTTTTACACCCCTGTTGTCGCTTCTCATGAGGAAATATCTTTTCTCCGCGAGCTCATCAAAGGTATCTCCGTACTGGCTCACATAGGGATTCACCCAGGCGCACAGCTTAAGACCTTTATCGTGGTAGCGTTTCAGCATGCCTTTTACATCGCCGAACTGTTCGCTGTCCCAGACAAAATCGCACCAGTGAAGCGCCCTGAGCCAGTAGCAGTCGATGTGGAAGACCCTGAGCGGTATATCCCGTTCAGCCATGCCCGATATCATTTCATTTGTTGTCTCCTCGTCATATCGGGGCTTGAAACTAGTGGAAAGCCACAGACCGAAGCTCCATGCAGGCGGCAGGGCAGGGCGTCCCGTCAGGGACGTGTATACTTCCATAAGTGCTGCGGGATCCTTGCCGTACAAAAAGTGATATCTGAGTGTTTCACCGGGAGTGCAAAAGCCCACATACTCCACTTTTTCGCTGCCGACCTCGAATTCGACGGGCCCGGAATGATCAACGAATACGCCGTAGCTTTCGCTCGTCATATAAAAGGGGATGTTTTTGTAACTCACCTGACTGGCTGTACCGCCGTCCTCGTTCCATTCCTCTATGACCTGGCCGTTTTTTACAAATGGAGTGAATTTTTCGCCGAAGCCGTAAACCGTCTCACCGGGCTTCAGCGAAAGCTCCGTCATCACGTACGGGTCATGGTTCTGTGCGAGATAATCATCACCGAGCAGCATGGAGGAAGGACGCTTGTTCCATCGGATGTATCCGGTGTTTCTGAACCCGGAGGTTGTAAGTACCCTTCCGTCAGCCTCAAAGCTGTAGCCCCACTTTTTTCTGTTGACGCGCACCGTGATATCACCGGCTTTCAGCACGGCCTCATCATCGGTGATTTCAACACCTGCGGGATCGGGGGAAGTATTGAGGATAAATCTGGGCTCGTTGCAGTCATAGGCCTTGAAATGCGTGACTGTCACGGCGATATCATTGTGGCCCGCAGATACGAAGTCGAGCTGGAGAACGGTCTGATCAAGAGCATCCGCACGGGAAAGGATCGGGCGCTCCGGGGCGAATATCCGCATGCCGTTTTCGATCTTTTTTACATCAAAAGCCTGTGCCGCATAAGATGGCACGGCATTCTCGCTTCCCAGCCAGTATCCTTCTGTGAATTTCATTTTGTTCTCCTGTCAGCTGATACAGTCAGCTCCGTTGTCTCTGAAATTAATGATCATATCGTTGGTCAGACTTGAGGTGCCGGGCACATTGCCTATATCGGAGCGCCTGCACCAGTAGGCCTCTGAAAGTTCATCGGTCTCCATTCTGATGTCGCTGTCAACTGCCCGGCAGTAGTAGCCGAGCAGCAGACCGCAATCGAAGCCCCAGGGCTGGGACTTGTAGTACTTTATATCACAGACTCTGAGACCGGCCTCCTCCATGACTTCACGGGCGACTGTCTGCTCGGGGGTCTCTCCTATCTCGCAGTAGCCAGCTATCATGGCGCGGCCTTTATAGGGTCTGTTGGCATATCTGGTGAGCAGGATGCTGTCATACTTTATCACGCCTATTATCACGGCGGGATTGATGCGTGGATAGACTATGCTTCCGCAGGAGGTGCAGCGCATGGCGCGCTCTTTCCTGTCGGGTCTCATCGGGGCACCGCAGCGGCCGCAGAAACGGCTTGATATATACCATTCCTTCAGATGCCAGGCTGTTGCACCGGCATATGAGAATTCCGCAGGGATCCCGCGCCTGAACAGCTTTGTCGGGAGCCAGGCATATCCGGGGATCAGCACCGGATCGGGGCCCGCATCAAGAAATACCTGACAGTCATCGATTGAAAACAGCCAGATGAGAGAAGATATCCTCTCCGGGACATTTTGCCTGTAATCCAGGATACGGGGAAAGAGCAGCCTGGGTATGACAGGATACTCATCGGTAACGGGCCGGTCGAGAAGATGCCCGTTGTCGTCAAAGGCGCGCAGCATCGCATTCGTCCCCTTTTCGGAGAAGACAAATACGAGATCGTCATCCGAGGGCGGGACCGGACGGTATTCGTTGTTAAGCCTGTGAGGCAAGATATCCTGCAGCATGGAATGATTATACTATGCTTCTTCGTGCCTTGACAATACGGATCAAAAAAAATAAAATAAATAGATTGTTTTGACTTGAAATATATGTATAGAGAGGTGGTCATATGTATTCCAAGGTGGAAACCGACAACAGGTACGTAGAGCGTGAGAAGGAGATCGAGAAATTCTGGAAGGACGGGGATGTCTTCGGCGAATCCATCAGGATCCGCGAGGGAAGCCCCATGTATATGTTCTATGACGGACCTCCCACCGCCAATGGTAAGCCTCATATCGGGCATGTGCTTACACGTGCCATTAAGGACATGATCCCCAGATACCGCACCATGAAGGGCTATGATGTTCCGAGAAAGGCCGGATGGGATACTCACGGTCTGCCGGTTGAGCTTGAAGTGGAAAAGGCACTTGGCATCGAGGGCAAGGATCAGATCGAGGCCTACGGGATCGAACCTTTTATAAAAAAGTGCAAGGAGAGCGTCTGGAAGTACAAGGGCATGTGGGAGGATTTCTCCGGCACAGTGGGTTTCTGGGCGGACATGGATCACCCCTATATCACTTATGATGACAATTTCATCGAATCGGAGTGGTGGGCGTTAAAGGAGATCTGGGACAAGGGCCTGCTCTACAAGGGGTTTAAGGTTGTTCCTTACTGCCCGCGCTGCGGGACGCCGCTCTCATCACATGAGGTGGCGCAGGGATACAAGAAGCTTAAGGAGCGCTCGGCAACGGTCAGATTCAGGGTCAGGGGCGAGGACGCATATTTCCTTGCATGGACCACGACACCCTGGACACTGCCTTCCAACGTTGCGCTGTGCGTCAATCCCGACGAGACCTATATCAAGGCAAAATGCGTCGACGGCAACACATACTATCTCGCAAAAGCACTCGCCGATACGGTGCTTTCGGCCGCGGCGGGTAAGACGGAAGACGGGGCCGATGCGGCACCGGCATATGAAATCCTTGAGACCATGACCGGAAAGGACCTTGAGCGCAGGGAGTATGAGCCTCTCTATGAGTGCGCGGCAAACGATGCCGAGCGCCAGCACAAGAAGGGCTTCTACGTGGTGTGCGATAACTATGTCACGATGAATGACGGTACCGGTATAGTCCATATCGCGCCTGCCTTCGGTGAGGATGACGCGAGGGTCGGACGCACCTACGATCTTCCTCTCGTACAGATGGTCGATGAGCAGGGCAAACTCATCGACGAGACTCCTTTTGCGGGCATGCGCTGCAAGCCGACGGAAAAAGAGATGGAAGAGGGTGCAATCAGCGCCGATCCCGAGGTTTTAAAGGACCTCGACAGGAGAGGACAGCTGTTCTCGGCTCCGAAATTCGAGCATGACTATCCTCACTGCTGGCGCTGCGGAACGCCGCTGATCTATTATGCGCGCTCGTCCTGGTTCATAAAGGTTACAGCGGTAAAGGACGACCTTATAAGGAACAACAAGGAGATCAACTGGATCCCGCAGTCGATAGGCGAGGGACGTTTTGGCGACTGGCTCGAGAACATCCAGGACTGGGGAATCTCAAGGAACCGTTATTGGGGAACTCCACTCAATATCTGGGAGTGTCCGGACTGCGGAAACCAGACTGCGATAGGAAGCAGGAAGGAACTCGCTGAGAAGACCGGCGATGCTTCAGCTGAGAGTACAGAGCTTCACAGGCCATACATCGACAGATATGTGATAAAGTGCGACAAGTGCGGCAAGGATATGAAGAGAGTGCCGGAGGTCATCGACTGCTGCTTTGACTCCGGTGCCATGCCTTTTGCGCAGCTCCACTATCCGTTTGAAAATAAGGATCTGTTCGAAAAGCAGTTTCCCGCCCAGTTCATCTCGGAGGCGGTCGACCAGACAAGAGGCTGGTTCTATTCGCTGCATGCGGAGGCAACACTGCTTTTCAACAAGCCAGCCTTCAAAAACGTAATAGTCCTGGGGCTCGTTCAGGACGAGAACGGCCAGAAGATGAGCAAATCCAAGGGCAACGCGGTGGATCCCTTTGAGGCACTCGAGACTTACGGTGCCGATGCGATCAGGTGGTATTTCTACACCAACAGCGCACCCTGGCTTCCCTCAAGATTTTCCGGCAAGGCTGTTCTTGAGGGGCAGAGAGGCTTTCTGGGAACTCTTTGGAACACCTATGCATTCTTCGTGCTCTATGCCAATATCGATGGCTTTGATGCCGGCAAATACAAACTGGAGAAGGACAAACTCGAGGTCATGGATCTCTGGATCCTCTCGAGACTAAATACCGTAATCGAAGGTGTCGATAAGGATCTTGAGAATTACCGCATACCGGAGGCAGGAAAGAAACTCGCCGCATTTGTGGACGATCTCTCCAACTGGTATGTGCGCAGATGCCGCGAGAGATTCTGGGCAAAGGGCATGGAGCAGGACAAGATAAATGCCTACATGACGCTGTATACATGCCTGGTTGAGTTCTCCAAGACTGCGGCTCCCATGATCCCGTTCATGACCGAGGCGATCTACCGGAATCTGGTGTGCAACAGTTATCCTGATGCTCCCGCGAGCGTTCATCTCTGCGATTATCCCGCGGCGGATGCATCGCTCATCGACAGGAAGCTTGAGGATGACATGGAGCTTGCGAGAGATATCGTGGTCCTCGGCAGATCTGCCAGGAATACCGCCAATATCAAGAACCGTCAGCCTATCGGAAGGATGTTTGTGCGTATGGATGAGTCGAAGTACGCAAACTGCACCGTGAAGGGCAACGATATGTACGAGGCCATAATCCGCGAGGAATTAAATGTCAAGGAACTCGTATTTGCCGAGGACGTCAGGGAATTCACAAGCTACAGCTTCAAGCCGCAGCTAAAGACAGTGGGACCCAAGTACGGAAAGCTCGTGGGTGCCATAGGCGGAAAGCTGAAGGAGATCGACGGCAATGCGGCCATGGATGAGCTTGGTGCATCGGGTGTGCTGAAGCTTGATGTGAACGGCAATGCAGTTGAGCTTACAAAGGATGACCTTCTCATCGAGATGACGCAGAAGGAAGGCTATGTGTCAATGGAGGACTACGGTATCACGACCGTCCTTGACACAAAGCTCACAAAGGAGCTTGTGGATGAGGGCATAGTGAACGAGGTCATTTCCAAACTCCAGAATATGCGCAAGGATTCCGGATTTGAGGTTATGGACCGCATAGATGTTTCCGTAACCGGAAGCGAGAAAGTCGCGGAGGTCGTAAAGGCCAATTCCCGGGCAATCTCGGTCAAGGTGCTCGCCGATGGCATCTCATACGATGCGGCTCTTCCCGGCGCGAAGGAGTGGGATTTCGGAGAGGACAGGGTGACGCTCGGAGTACGGAAAAAATAGGACGGATGTGAAACAAAACCCCTGTGGGACAGTTGCCTCACAGGGGTTTTGATGTTAGAATAAACGGGACTGTCAACTATCTTTCAACACAAAGAGGAGCAGGTTCATGGAAAAGAAAAAAGATAATCAGAAGAACACCGACATAGTCACAAAGAGAGACGAATTTGACAAGGAACTCTTTAAGAGAAGCGTACTGTACAATGTCAAGACTCTCTTCAGAAAGACGATCGAGGAGGCAACGGGGCAGCAGCTGTTCCAGGCTGTATCCTATGCCCTTAAGGACCAGATCGTCGATATGTGGATCACTTCCCAGCGCTCTTCCATAGAGCAGGATGTGAAGATCGTATATTATATGTCCATGGAATTCCTGATGGGCCGCGCTCTCGGCAACGATCTCATCAACATGCGGGCATACAAGGCTGTCAGAGAGGCACTTGATGAGCTTGGCGTTGACATTAACGCTGTTGAGGACGAGGAGCCGGACCCGGCACTCGGAAACGGCGGCCTGGGACGTCTCGCGGCGTGCTTCCTCGATTCTCTTGCCACCCTGGGTTACATGGCATACGGCTGCGGCATAAGGTACCGCTACGGTATGTTCAGACAGAAGATCGTAAACGGTTATCAGGTGGAAAAGCCCGATAACTGGCTGGATAACGGCAATCCCTTCGAGCTTCCCAGACCCGAGTATGCAAAAGAGGTAAGATTTGGCGGATATGTCAATTCCTATACCGATGAGAACGGAAGGATAGTTTTTGAGCACAAGGGATATCAGGCCGTAAAGGCGGTTCCCTATGATCTGCCTGTCGTGGGCTACGGCAACGGCTTTGTGGCGACTCTCAGGATCTGGGACGCGCAGCCCATGGAACGCTTCCATCTTGACTCTTTTGACAAAGGTGATTACCAGAAGGCAGTTGAGGAAGCAAACCTTGCGAGCCAGCTCTGTGATGTGCTTTATCCCAATGATAATCACGTCTCAGGTAAGGAGCTGCGCTTGAAGCAGCAGTACTTCTTTATCTCCGCATCCGTGCAGGAGGCTATAGAGAGATATTTAAGGCATCACAAGGACATAAAGAAGTTCTATGAGAAGAATGTGTTCCAGCTCAATGACACGCACCCCACTGTGGCTGTGGCAGAGCTTATGCGCAATCTTATGGACGTGCACGGACTCACATGGGATGCCGCGTGGAATATCACCATAAAGACCTGCTGCTACACCAATCATACCATCATGGCAGAGGCGCTTGAGAAGTGGCCCATCGACCTGTTCCAGAGGCTCCTTCCCCGCATCTATCAGATCGTTGACGAGATCAACCGCCGCTTTGTGGACCAGATCATGAAGAAGTATGCCGCAACTCCGGGTCTTGATGTATCCGAGAAGATCAGGAAGATGGCGATCCTTTATGATAATCAGGTAAAAATGGCACATCTTGCCATCGCGGGCAGCTATTCCGTCAACGGCGTTGCCGCACTTCATACCGAGATCCTGAAGAAACAGGAACTCAAGGATTTCTACGAGATGATGCCCAAGAAGTTCAACAACAAGACGAACGGCATTACACAGCGCAGATTCCTTGCACACGGCAACGAACTTCTCTCCGACTGGCTCAACGAGAAGATCGGCGAGGGCTGGATCACGGATCTTTCACAGATCGGAAAGCTAAAGGAGTTTGTGGATGACCGCGATGCCCAGAAGGAGTTCATGAGCATCAAGAAGAAGAACAAGGTCCGTCTTGCCAAGTATGTCAAGGCACATAACGGCGTAGAGATCGATCCTGATTCCATCTTTGACGTGCAGGTCAAGAGGCTTCACGAGTACAAGAGACAGCTCCTCAACATACTTCATGTCATACATATCTATAACATGATCAAGGATCACCCCGGCACAGACTTCTTCCCGAAGACATACATCTTCGGTGCAAAGGCGGCCGCGGGCTACGCCAATGCCAAGCTCACGATAAAGCTCATCAACTCCGTGGCAGATGTCATCAACAACGATCCCGATGTCAATGACAAACTGAAGGTCGTCTTCATCGAGGATTACAGAGTTTCCAACGCCGAGATCATCTTTGCGGCAGCGGATGTTTCAGAACAGATATCCACGGCTTCCAAGGAGGCCAGCGGCACCGGCAATATGAAGATGATGCTCAACGGCGCTGTCACCATCGGTACGATGGACGGCGCAAATGTGGAGATAGTCAAGGAGGTCGGCGAGGAGAACGCAGTGATCTTCGGCCTCTCCTCAGACGAAGTCATAAACTTCGAGCAGCACGGCGGATACAATCCGGAGGAGATCTACAGGAACAACCCCAATGTCCACAGAGTGCTGGATCAGCTTGTGGACGGAACATTCGACAGCGACAGGGAGCTGTTCAGACCTCTGTACAATTCACTGCTCAACACCCAGAATTCATCGAGAGCGGATACCTACTTCATCCTCAAGGATTTCGAATCCTATGCGGAGGCACAGCAGGAGATCTCGATCGCCTACAAGGACAAGAAGCGCTGGGCAAAGATGGCCATGATGAACACGGCCTGCGCCGGAAAGTTCTCGTCAGACCGCACGATCCAGGAATATGTGGACGAGATCTGGCATCTTGATAAAGTACAAATGTGAGTTATGGAAAGAGGAATGAAATGGCAGCAGTAACCGTACTTGAAGGCAGGGGAGCATATCTTGTCGACGGATATCTCGTCGTCGAGGATTCGGATGAAGCGGCTGCGGTGATATCAGGCCGCACCGGCGAACCGGTGGAAAAAGACAGGGCAAGGAAGGAGACCATAGCGGCAGGGATCCTTGCAAAGCATAATAAAGGGGAGGATGAGAGCGATGATCTGAAGATAAGATTCGATAAGCTCACATCCCATGACATAACCTATGTGGGTATTATCCAGACTGCGAGAGCATCAGGTCTCGAGCGTTTTCCGATGCCCTATGTACTGACAAACTGCCATAATTCGCTTTGTGCCGTGGGCGGAACCATCAATGAGGACGATCATGTATTCGGACTCTCCGCCGCAAAGAAATACGGTGGTGTATATGTTCCGCCGCATCAGGCGGTCATTCACCAGTATGCCAGAGAAATGCTCTCAGAGTGCGGCGGCATGATACTGGGAAGTGATTCCCACACGAGATACGGAGCCCTGGGCACCATGGCCGTGGGCGAGGGCGGCCCGGAGCTTGTAAAGCAGCTTCTGGGACAGACCTGGGATATCAAACGTCCCGGAGTTGTCGCGATTTATCTGGACGGCGAGCCTGTAAAGGGCGTGGGTCCGCAGGATGTCGCCATAGCCATTATCGGCGCCGTCTTTGAATCCGGATATGTCAAGAATAAGGTCATGGAGTTTGTGGGACCGGGTGTGGAAAAACTGTCTGCGGATTTCCGCATCGGCATCGATGTTATGACCACGGAGACGACCTGTCTGTCCTCGGTATGGCAGACTGATGACGAGATTAAGGAATACTATGAGGTACACGGCAGAGCCGGGGATTTTAGGGAACTGAGGCCGGGAGAAGTGGCATACTACGACGGACTTGTAAGGGTGGATCTCTCCTCGATACGTCCGATGATCGCCATGCCTTTCCATCCCAGCAATGCCTATACGATAGACGAACTGAATGCCAACCTTGACGACATTCTTGCCGAAACCGAAAAACGGGCGCGTGTGAGCTTCGGTGACAAGGTTTCCTATTCGCTTCGTGACAAGGTGAAGAACGGTAAACTCATGGTTGACCAGGGTATCATCGCAGGCTGTGCAGGCGGCGGTTTTGAGAACATATGCGCTGCCGCGGATATCCTCGCCGGAAAAGACATCGGAAGCGATGCCTTCACTCTTTCCGTATATCCGGCGTCCACACCCATATACATGGAGCTTCTGAAAAACGGAGTGGCGGCACAGATATTGAAGACCGGCGCCATCTTAAAGACGGCCTTCTGCGGCCCCTGCTTCGGAGCAGGCGATACACCTTCAAACAACGCATTCTCCATCCGCCATTCAACGAGAAATTTCCCCAACCGCGAGGGCTCAAAGATACAGAACGGCCAGGTTGCCTCCGTTGCACTGATGGATGCGAGATCCATCGCGGCTACCGCGGCAAATAAAGGTATTCTCACGCCGGCGACGGAATTTGACGGGGAGATAAAGAAGTACAAATATTTCTTTGATGCTGATATCTACAAAAACCGTGTGTTTGATTCCCACGGCGAAGCATCACCGGAGACCGAACTGGTTCTTGGACCCAATATCAAGGACTGGCCGAAGATGGTGGCGCTTACTGACAATCTGCTCCTTAAGGTCGTATCGGAGATACATGATCCGGTGACCACGACGGATGAGCTGATACCTTCGGGTGAGACCTCATCCTACAGATCCAATCCTCTTGGACTCGCAGAGTTTACTCTCTCGAGAAAAGATCCGGAGTACGTGGGAAGGGCTAAGGAGGTATATGCTTTTGAGACCGCGCGGCGCGACGGAAAGGCCCTTGGGGATATGCAGGGCGATATAGCGGACGCCGTGAAGACCGTAATGGAGAAGTATCCTGATATTGACAGGGAGAATACGGGCATAGGCTCAACCATTTTTGCGGTGAAACCGGGAGACGGCTCTGCGAGGGAACAGGCCGCATCGTGCCAGAGAGTGCTGGGAGCATGTGCAAATATCGCAAATGAATATGCTACCAAGCGCTACCGCTCGAATCTCATAAACTGGGGTATGCTGCCCTTTGTAATAGAGCAGGGCGAACTGCCATTCAGGAATCTGGACTGGGTCTTTATACCGGGTATCAGAAAGATGGTTGAGGAGAGTCTGGACAGGGTTACTGCGTACGCGGTGACGGATGGCGGATTAAAGGCTTTTGATCTGACGGTCGGTGACCTGACGGATGAAGAGCGTCAGATCATTCTGGACGGCTGCCTGATCAATTACAACAACGGACTACTGAGGGCTTCAAAGGGCTGAGATCCCCGATGTTTTACGGCGGCAGGATCAAAAATGTTCTTCTATGCCTGTCTCTGACGGCTGTACTCGCGGGATGCGGGGCTCTGTCCGATACGCGTATACCGGGTGATGACAGGGCAGAGGAAATAAACAGGGAACAGACCGAGGACAAAGCTGTACGTGCGGAGCAGGGGCGGGAGGCCTCTGCTCCGTCGGTGTCTTTTGCCTCTTTTGACGGATATGCCGCCCAGATTCCCGGGATCCTGGTGGATATGAACGGTTATGACGCAGAAGCTTCTAAGACGGCGGTTTTTGTGGGTGATGTCATACCGACTTCATATGAGGTGAAAAATGACGAGACGGGGGAGATTGTCTTCTCCGGTGAGGTTAACCGCTCTCGCCACGATGAGAGCATAGGTGTAGGTGATTTTTCATCACTTACGGAACCCGGTGTATATTATCTGAGTGCGGAGTGGATGGGAGAGTCCGAGCCATTTGCAATACTTCCTGACGGCTACAGGACCATCAGGGACATGGTGATGCGCAGGTACTACATAAACCGCTGCGGTATTGCCATAACACGCGAATATGCCGGCGAGGAGGCTCACAGCGTTTGCCATACCACCGATGCGGTGATAGCCGGTACAGACAGAACGATAGATGTGACCGGCGGCTGGCATATGGACGGGCGTGCAGACAGGTTTTCCGCCGACGGCGCCGATGCCGTATCAAGGCTGTTGCTCGCGTATGAGTCTGCGCCTGAGGCTTTCGGTGATGATACGGGGATCCCCGAGAGCGGAAACGGGGTATCCGATCTGCTCGATGAATGTCTTATCGAAGTAAGCTGGCTGATGAAGATGCAGGATGCGGATTCCGGGGGTGTTTATGCGGCTGCCTATACCATAGGAGATGACGGGTCTAACCTGCTTGCGGCACCCGTTGAGGTACAGGGAGTGGATCCCGCCGCAAGTGCTGCTTTTGCAACAGCGCTTGCCAAGTTCAGTTATGATTACAGACGGGTTGACCAGATCTTTGCAACTAAAGCCTTAAGAGCCGCGGACAGGGCTCTCTCATGGTATATGCAGGCCGTGGGCAACAAGCCCGGAGATGAGGCTTTTGCGGCTGCTGCCGAGCTCTACAGGGCAACCGGCGGGGAGGAATACAGGGATTTAATTGACGCTTTTTGTGATTCGGCGGATTTTTACGGCAGGGTCACTTCAAAACCGGAACTGTTCATAGGCGCCGTGACATATCTTTCAACGACGCAGCCTGTTGACAGAGAGGCCAGTGAGAAGCTGATGGAGTGCTTCAGATCATCGGCAAGGGAAATCGCTGACAGGGCCAACAGCTCGGCTTTTGCAACGGATCCTGAGAGATTTGCGGATGATCCGTTCGGGAGTTCAACTCTTTTGCTGCGTGATATAATGGTGCTCGCGATAAATGACCGGGTCAGCTACAGCCATGAGTATACGCAGCTGATCGCCGAGTATCTGCACTCGGTGTGCGGCAGAAATCCATACGGCAGGAGTTATCTTATGGGATTTGAGAGCGACGCTTCGACGGAGGGTTATCCGGGGATCATCAACCAGCCGGTGCTTAACGCGGATCTTGCCGTGGCTGTCGGGATGCTGATGAAGTGAGCTGCGCGGGGACAGGGAAATGCAGACAACCGTAAACGGACTTAAAATAGAATACAGAGATGAGGGGGTGCACAGGGACGGTGTGCCTGCTCTCATTCTTCTTCACGGATGGGGTGCGAACACGGATCTCTTTGACGGGATCTATAAGTTCGCGTCTTCTAAATACAGGGTAATAGGGCCGGATTTCCCAGGTGCCGGAAAGAGCGAAGAGCCTGCAGAGCCCATGGATCTCGATGACTATGTGGCTTTTGTTAAGGCTTTTGTCGCGAAGGCTGCGCCTGATGAAAAGGAGTTCATATTTCTGGGGCACAGCCACGGCGGCAGGGTGCTGATCCATATGGCAGCGGGACTTAAGGCCGGGGATATGAACATCGCAAAGATGATACTTGTAGACAGCGCAGGTATCGTGCCTGTAAAGACAGCTGCGCAGAGTGAGCGAACGAAGAAGTATAAACGCTATAAGGAAATACTGACCAGGACCGGGCTGGCAAAGGCATTCCCCGGGCTTATAGACCGCCTGCAGAGAAAGTTCGGTTCGGCCGATTATGCAAATGCCACTCCCGTGATGCGAAAGACCATGGTAAATGTGGTGAATGCCGATCTTACGGACGAGATGGACAAGATAACCATGCCTGTACTTCTCATCTGGGGGAGCGAGGATACCGCCACGCCCCTGTCTGACGGCAGGCGTATGTCGGAACTCATGCCGGAGGCCGGGCTTGCTGTGATACCGGGTGCAGGGCATTTTTCATTCCTTGAAAACCCGTCACATTTCATGAGCATACTCGGTAGTTTTTTGCAGATATGAACTTTTCTCAAAAAAGGAGATGTACATGACAACCGGATTAACGGTAACTTCTATAATCATGTTTGCGGCGGTGGAACTGATCTGTCTTGCCGCGATCGTAATGGCAGTCAGATATGATCTGCACATGTTCCAGCTCTCATCCTATCAGCAGCAGGGCTATTACAGGGTTATGAGGACACATCCTGCGGTCATCGCTTCAGGTATCACGGCGCTTGTCTGCCTGATCATTTTTGCGGTGTTGTCGGGGAATGCAGCATCGGCACTCATACTTCTGATCTCCGCGGCTGTAACCTGCTTTGTGTTCTTTCCGAGGAAGGCCAAGAAGAAGTTTGTGGTCACTGCGAGAGTAAAGAGACAGATTGCGGTGGTATGCGCTCTGTTTGCCGTTATGCTTGTCATAGCGATCCCTGTGACGTCAGGCATGCAGGTCTTTCCGGTATTTACCGCAATCCTTTTTATTGAGGGACTATGGCTGTCATTTCATACACTTTTGATATCGTTATGCGGGCTGATGGTCTCGCCTGTAGAAAAAAACATACAGAAGGGCTTCATAAAGGATGCCGTCAGGATGATAAACGAGCATCCGGGACTTAAGATAATTGGCATCACAGGGAGTTTTGGCAAGACGTCTGTCAAGCATTATCTGACCGAGATCCTCTCAGAGAAGTACTCTGTGCTAATGACGCCCGGAAGTTTCAATACGCCCATGGGTGTAGTGAGAACGATAAGGGAAAATCTGCGGCCTACGCATGAGATCTTTGTCTGCGAGATGGGTGCCAGGCATGTGGGCGACATAAAGGAGATCTGTGACATAGTGCATCCCGCGGATGCCGTGATCACCGCGATAGGAGACCAGCATCTGGAAACCTTCCACACTAGGGAGAATATAATAAAGACCAAGTTCGAGCTCCTGGATGCTACACCAAATGGAATCAGGCTGGTCAACGGCGACGATGAGAACATACGGGCGGCTGCTCCGGATAATGTGATCACTTACGGTATGAACGAAGGCAATGACTACAGAAGCGAGATCCTTTCGGTCGATATGAACGGCACGAGATTTCTTCTCACAACTCCTCATGTCATCGTCAGAGACGGGCAAGAGATGAAGGAGAGTGCGCAGTTCGAGATACCGCTCGTAGGCAGGCACAATGTGATAAATGCCACCGGAGCCATAGCTGCGGCCTGTGAACTGGGCGTTCCGCTTGATAAATGCAGGCGCGCAGCCAGAAGACTAAAGCCTGCCGAGCACAGGCTGGAAGTGAAGAAGATGCCATACGGAGCCATCCTTGATGACGCATATAATGCCAATCCCGCCGGGGCGAGAGCCGCACTTGAGGCACTCGGGTCATTTGACAGCTCCATGCTTAAGATACTTGTGACGCCGGGCATGGTGGAGCTTGGTGAAAAGCAGGCGGAGTACAACAGTGAGTTCGGTGCGGAGGCCGCAAAGGTCTGCGACTATATCTTCACTGTTGGTAAGACAAACAGTGAGGCCATCGCTGAGGGTGCAAAGAAAGCCTCGTATCCTGCGGAGAAGATTTCTGCGTGCGCGACTATCCAGGAGGCCATGAAAAAAGCGGTCTCCCTTGAAACCGGGAGACCGCGCGCCATACTGCTTGAGAATGACCTGCCTGACGACTATTGATGCTGCCATGAAAAAAGCGGTCTCCCCTGAAACCGGGAGACCGCTTTTTCTTTATATGCCTCAGATGAGTGATTCTATATCAGTATTCTCTCCGGTAAGACCTACGTAAGCGCCTGTCGAAGCCTCTGAGGATTCCGCGTGTGCGAGCAGCCACTTGTTGCAGGCTGTCATCCACTTGTCTTCCTCATTTATGGCTTTGAGGTTCGGAACAGCCCCGTTCGTGCCCTTGGGAAGAACGATCGCGACCTTGAAGCCCTCGCCCTTCTTTGCGGAGCAGGGAGCATAGTGAAGAGTGGTCTCGTAGACCTCGACGACCTGGCCCTTCTTTGCAAGGAAAGCCTTGACCCTGGAGGTGTCAAGCTTGCCGTTCTCGATGTCGTCAGCCTTGGCAAGGAGAAGTATGAAATCCGTGGAACCGATATTTAGCTCACTGTCCCTGTGATATTCGAGGCAGTTGAGCTTGGTGTTGTGGCCGTTGCAGTAGCCGATCTGAATGGGCATGCCGCCGTAGGCGTTGTTCTGAAGCGCGCCAAAGAGGTTCGTATACTCCAGAGTAGCCTCACTCATAACATAATCCACACCGTCCGGAAGTGGAGTCGAATCGTCCAGAGCCTTAGTGAGTTCAGAGGTATCGTAGCCCTCGAGTACCTTGCCATAGGATTTGAATTCAGGATCGTTTACGGAATAAATCGTCATTTCAATACCCTCCATTTGCAGAAATTGAAGAACAGATTGTCGACTGTTTAATTATATAAGACGCCGTGTACATTTGCAATCATGAATACGGCTATGTATGCTCATTGTTTAATACTGAAAATGACAGTATAATACTGCTGAAGAAGAGAATAGACAGCTTGCGGTATATGATAGATCATAAATTATAAGGAGAATGTTCATGGTAGAAAAGCTTCGCAGCAGGATAAATGAATATTTCATCGGCAAGGAGGACGTGGTGGAGGATGTGCTGACCTGTCTTCTTGCCGGGGGGCATGTACTGCTTGAGGATGTTCCCGGAGTAGGCAAGACGACGCTTGCAAGGATGCTCGCGGAGGCGGTGGGAGCGGATTTCGGCAGGATACAGTTCACGCCGGACACTTTGCCGACGGATGTGACCGGGGTGTCTGTCTACAATATGAAGACCGGAGAATTCGAGTACCGACCCGGTTCCGTGATGCACAGTTTTCTGCTAGCGGATGAGATAAACCGCACCTCACCAAAGACACAGTCAAGTCTTCTCGAGGCTATGGCAGAAGGACAGGTGACCGTAGACGGCATGGTCTACAGGCTGCCGGATCCGTTCATGGTCATCGCGACTCAGAATCCGGTGGAATTCCTCGGAACCTATCCGCTTCCGGAGGCGCAGCTCGACCGCTTCATGATGCGCCTCTCCATAGGATATCCCACGAAGGAATCAGAGGTCGCGCTGACGAGGAACAATCTGGACAATAAGGGCCAGGACCCGGCCGATCCGGTGTGCTCCGCCTCCGATGTGATAAGCATGAAAAAGGATGTAGAAAAAGTCCATATCAGCGACAAGGTACTTGAATACATTCAGGAGATATCAATGCTGACAAGGAGCGTGGAGAGCTTTGTCGCGGGCACCAGCCCCAGAGCGACCATTTTTCTCGCCAAAGCGGCGCGTGCGAGGGCATATCTTAACGGAAGGGATTTTGTCAAGCCCGATGACGTAAAGGCTGTGTGCGTAAATACCTTTCATCACAGGCTGAATCTCACTTCAGAGGCCAGGATACGCAGGGAGAATACCGATACACTGATCAATACTCTCATGCTAAAGGCCAGAGTTCCCATGGAGTGACAGATAAATGTCACGCAATCTGATCATTCTGATCATACTGTGGCTGTTATCTCTCGTCGGGATCAGCTTCTTCGGGGGACCCGTGAGCTACGGTTTTTTTGCGGTACTCACATTCATACCCGTGATGTCGCTCATATATCTGCTCCTTGTGCTTGCCAGGTTTAAGATATACCAGCACGTTGAGGGACATGAGATTGTGAGCGATCACGTGGTGCCATTCTATTTCACACTTCAGAACGAGGATCTGTTCGCGTTTTCGGGTGTCAGGATCACCTTTTACTCTGACTTTTCCGTGATAGACGGACTGGATGACAGCACCGAATACGAGCTCCTTCCCCATGCACAGATAACAAGACAGACAAAGCTTATCTGCAAATACAGAGGTGAGTACCTTGTGGGGATAGAGTCAGTTGTCCTGAGGGATTATCTGAAACTGTTCCGCATCAGGTGGAATAACAGGGAACCCCTGTGGGTCAACGTTGTGCCAAATATCATCGAGCTCGAGGCGATAAAGAGCGCCGACGTGGACACTGTCTCTGACAGGATTTCAAGAAACGACCTCTCGCGGCCGGATGTCACGATAAGGGAATATATACCTGGCGATGATATAAGGCGCATCAACTGGAAACTGACGGCGAGGACCGGGAAACTGTCGGTGAGGGAGCATACGGGCGAAGAGAAGGAGGGCATAGCGCTGATCCTGGATGCCGCTAAAAAGAGCGATGATCCGGGTATCTATCTGCCTCTTGAGAACAGGATGCTGGAGGCGGCGATAGCGCTCACACTGTTCTTCAAGAACAAAAACATACCGGTCACGGTGTTTTCCATGCGGCGGGATATATCGGAGTTTCCTGTGGATTCGGCTGAAACATTTGAGGTTTTCTACAGGGCAATGGCGGGGCTCTCTTTTGATCAGGCGGCAGACAGCGCTACATCGTATGCCTCACTCCCGGGGCGGGCAGGTGTGTTTGACAGCAGGATCGTCTTTATCATCACTGTCGAGGTATGTGCGGAGGCACTTGAGATTTCGAGGCAGATAAGCGGACAGGGGAGTGACGTGGTGATCTATCATGTAAACGACGAACCGGGAAAGTCGGGCAGCCCGGTGGAAGTCAGTCCGCACATAAAAGTGGTTCCGGTACCGGTCGGATCGAAGCTGACCGAAGTGCTGTAAAACTGTGAGGCGAATCATTGACAGGTTTTTTCTATGAGATCATTTATACTGCATTACTTTCCGTGGCTGCGGCCTTTGTCTTTACAGGAGCCGCAGGGGCGGAAGCCACAGCATGGGCAGTCGCGGGCGCGGCACTTTTGCCTGCTGTTCTTCTCACGCTTGTAATTCACATGAAGGCCCGCGGACGTGCAATGCTGATGGGAATAATTATCGCAGGACTCATAGGCGTTTTTATCGTCCGCAGGCATTTTGAGGAGCACTTATCTTTTGGAGATCATCCCTGGCTCGCCCCGGTGCTTCTCATATCGGCCTTGGCCTTTGCGCTGGGCGTGCCGGCGGCGAGACAAAGCTTAGTAAGGATAGTCATATCCGGCTGCGCGCTCATTTTGCTCGCGCTTTCTTTGTTGTCATTCATAAACGTGCATGCCGCAGGAGTCTTCTGCGCCATGGGATTTATCCTGTTTTCTGTTGTTACGGAGGTATCCGCAAGATGGAAAAAAGAGGGGAGTACAGATCTCAGGATGTATATGATCTGCACTGCGCCGTTTCTCGCGGTCATCGTGCTGGGAGCAGCGCTTATACATTATCCTGATGAGCCATATGACTGGCAGTTTTTCATCAATGCGTGGTCGAGGATAGTGAGAGTCTGTGAAAGGATAAGCTTCAGCTTTGACTCGGGGCGCGATCTGATCACGGGTTTCTCTGACGACGGGATGCTGAACGCCTCCCTCAGGGGCGAGAATAAGGAGGTCCTTTCACTTACAACCCTGACAGATGTGAATGCGCCTGTATATATGGCAGGTGCTGTGTTTGATACCTTTGACGGGCACGGGTGGAAGATGAAGGATACCTCGGATTATGCCATGCATGCCATGGATGCGGCGGAAAGCATAAGCTCTGTCCTTTCAGTGGGACTGGCAAGACGCGATTACTACAAGGACGTACCGATAGTGCTGGAATACACTGACAGCAAGACAAAATATCTCTTCGCGCCCACGAAGCTCACCCAGAGGGAACCGATTTCAGGGAAGATCGGATACAGTGAGGTCGGCGGTACTTTCATGTTTGATAAATACAATACCTGGCATCTGAAGGTCTCAGAGACTTATATACGTCCGAATGCGGATAACCCGGGCTTCTACGAGTTTATGGAACATGGCGGGATCCCGGATGAGGAAGTCTGGTTTTTCACTTCTGAGCCCATGAAATCGGGCAAACAGGACGATTCACTGACCTTTGACAGATATCTCGAGTATGTAAGGCATGTAAAAGATACATATACCGCAGATATCACACTTTCGGAGGATCTTGCAACAAAGCTTGATGAGCTCTATGAGGGTTCCGTGAGCGATTACGAGAGGATGAAGAGGCTTGAGCGAGCGCTTTCGGTTATGGAGTATTCACTGGATCCGCCGGATATACCCGTCTCAGTAAAGGATCCGTCTGCTTATCTGGATTTCTTCCTGCTTGAGAGCAGGAGAGGATATTGCAGTTATTATGCATCGGCGTTCGTGCTGCTTGCCAGAGAGCAGGGGCTTCCCGCGCGGTACGTGCAGGGTTACCGCGTTCCGGTGGGCAGGAAGGGTACGTACAGAGTGACAACGGGCATGGCGCACGCGTGGCCGGAGGTTTATTTCGAGGGAAGAGGCTGGATGGCCTTTGATCCGACACCGGGATTTTTTAAGGAATCCGAGTGGACAATGAGCACCATACCGGCTGCTAATGATACTTCAGCGGTGATCACGCCGGATGTGTTTGAGAGGGCAGAATCTGTGACCGTGAAAGTTGGATCCGAAGAAGAGACAGAAGAAGAGCAGATCCGCGTGAATCTTAATGTTGTGGCTGTCCCTATGGCGGCTGTGCTGGTATTTCTTGCGATGTTTTTACTGATCGGACGACTTATCGGCAGGGCGAGATTTGCGAGATTGGATGATAGTGAGAAACTCACGCTCATATCAAAAGACTGTCTTGATATATTACGACTTGCAGGATACGGGATAAGAGCCGGTGAGACTCTCTCCGAATACAGGAACAGGATAGGAAAAGAAACAGGGGAAGAAGCGCTTTCCTTCATCCCCTGTTATGAATCCGTATTATATAACGATAGCGTTTCGGCTCTTCCGGATACAGCTTACACCTGCCGTCCGATCCTTATGGAATATCTGAAAAAAAAGAGCAGATTCAGATATATCTACAAGGTCGTAAAGGGCTGAAATTCAGGCCTGCTTTCTTGTGAGTGCCTTATGGATCACACCGCGGGGATCCGCAATGAGAAGCCTCACGAGCCAGATAACAAGGCCAAGTGCCACGACGGACAGCCCAAGGAATGTGTCATTGAGCATGTCTTCTGCAGCCGGCGTGAAATACTCCGCACCGAGCTCCATATACTCAAATACCGCATCCACCAGCCACATGATGGAGGCACCCCAGTACAGGAAGCAGAGGATGCCAAGCATCATGGTGTCGTCTTTTCTTGTATACCACTTTACTGTCGCGATAACAGCGGCAAAAACAGTGATAAGTAATGTCATGCAGATATCTCCTTATCTTGTGCTTTCCGCTGTTTCTGAGGAATGACGTCTTACGATGGCATCGGCAGCGATGCACATGCCGATCCAGACAATACTGATAAGAACTGCCATAGATACTCCGACCGTGGCCATCTCATGCAGCATGGTTGCCATTTCCTCAGCGTCGTTCATGGCTGTGAGGAAAGGAAACCACAGAGTTACCTCCCCGTGCCAGATGTGCTCGAAAGCCAAAAGAACAGCGCCGCCCCAGAGCATATTCGCGAGCCAGGTGAGCTTCCTTGCAAGAGGTACTCTGTCCTCGTGAGCCTGTACTTCATGACTCTGAGCACCTGCTGCTTCCTTTTTCCTTTCGATCTTCTTAACTGCTGTTACTATTACTGCTTCTGCTGTTGGAACAATAAAACATGCCATGTGAATACCCTCCCCCAAATATGATTTATTCTTTGCGCGGTCTGACGGCCTGTTCGTCAAAACCGCTCATATCACAGAAACTTGCGTATGGTCAGTATGTTCTTGCCGTCCTTATATTCGTATTTAACGTCGTCCATGCTCTTTTTGACCATAAAGATGCCCAGTCCCCCGATCTGTCTCTGCTCGGCGGGAAGCGTGACATCAGGATCCTCTCTTTCAAGCGGATTAAAAGGTACACCGCTGTCAGTAAAGGTCATTATCATTTCCTTGCTGTCGTCCGTGTGATCAAAGAAGATCTCCGCCTGACCTACAGAAGGTGAGTACGCATAGTTGGAGATATTTACGAATACCTCCTCAACAGCCACGCTTATCTGAATGCTCTTGGCGGGCGGACAGTCCAGCTCGTCAAGCTGTTCTTCGACAAATGCCAGAACCTGGTCAAGATTTTCAGTTTTTGCTTCAATGTTGAGTTTTTTCATATGCATTCCTTTCAGACCATATAAAGTAATTATACAATAACATACGAAAAATCAAAACAAAAAATTACAAATATTAGTGTATATTTTCAATTTTATTTGACAACATGTGTTATTGTATGTAATCTATAGGATGTCAATATTACTACATATACCATGGAGGTACACAAAAAATGTGGAATAGAAGAGCAATAAAGGAAAAGGGAAAGGCATGCCTTAGAAGGAACTATTGGAAGAGCGTTCTGACGGCGCTGATCTATATGATCTTTTTTGCATCGTCGAGTGCTGCCTATAAGAGCGGCGCCGATGATGAAGGCGGATTGAACGCGGTCATGAGCGACATCATGAATTCGCCCGATGCCGTCACCATACTGGCCATTGTCGGAGGTATCCTGGGTGTTGCGATGGTAGTCAGTTTCATCATCAACATTTTTGTCCTGAATCCTCTTGAGGCGGGCTGCAACAGGTTCTTCCTCGTGAATCAGTCGGAGAACGCAAAGATCAGCGAGTGGATTCACTGCTTTAAAAACAATTACATCACCGCGGCGGTAGCACTCTTTGTCCGGGATATCTTCATAGCGATCGGATTCATCCTATTATTCATACCCGGTATCATCATGTGTTATTCTTACCGCCTGGTGCCCTATATCGTTTCGGAGGATCCCGCTGTGAGCATCGGTGATGCGCTGAAGCGCTCGAGGATGATGATGAAGGGGCAGAAGTGGAAATGCTTTGTCTTCGATCTTTCCTTTATCGGCTGGGGATTTCTTTCTCTCATTACACTTGGCCTCGTAGGTCTGTTCTATGGAAATCCCTACTATCATAATGCCGATGCCGCACTGTATCAGGCAATCAGGGAGACAAACGGCAATTCTGCGGCAGTATAGTATCTGATCAGGATATCGCAATACACAAAAAGTCCGGCGCATGGCTGACATAGATCAGCCATGCGCCGGTTTCTTAGATCATGCGCCCGCCGGAACCTGCTCCGGACGGGGAGTTTCAGACATCATCCCTCGATGGCAATAGTCTTTTTCTCGGGGATCGCAGCCTGCTTGTTCCTGGGGATGTTCAGGCTGAGTACGCCGTGTCTGAAGGCGGCCTTAATGTCTTCCTCGGTGATGTTCTCACCTATGTAGAAGCTTCTCTGCATGGAACCCGAATAGCGCTCCTGGCGGATCAGTTTGCCCTTTTCCTTCTCATCATTGTCTACAGACTTTGTGGCACTGACTGTAAGATAGCCCTGATTCAGCTCCAGTGTGATATCTTCCTTCTTAAATCCGGGAAGATCGATGTCAACCTCGAAGTGATCCTCGTGTTCATGGACATCTGTCTTCATCAGCCTGTCGGGGTGGCGTCCGTAGAGCTTTCTCTCTGTGCGGTCCATGTCCCTTCCGAGATCCGGTAATGCCGGAAAATCAAAAAACTCGTCAAACAGGTTCTCTCCAAAAATGCTGGGTACTAACATAATACACCTCCTTTTCAAAAACATAACTCTTTGTCACCGGGCAAGGGGACGGAGTTTTGTTTCTCTGTTCCTTTGTTCTATGACAAATATAGCACGATTATTAGCACTCGTCAAGAGTGAGTGCTAATAACATTTTATAAACTTTATTAACAGAAAATAAAACAAGATGTTGTATTTTTCTTTTCACTGATATGTAAATGTGGTATTATTTATCGGGTTTGTTAACAATTCTCGAGGAGGTTACGATGAGCGAAGAGAAAAAGGCAATTTACGATGCAAAGGAACTGGGTACCGGGCGAATGCTGTTGCTTGGCGTACAGCATATGTTCGCCATGTTCGGCGCGACGATACTTGTGCCGATACTGGTGAACTCCTATTTCGGACAGGAGGTTCTGTCCGTGCAGGTCACACTGTTTTTCGCCGGCGTGGGCACGTTGTTTTTCCATTTATGTACAAAGTTGAAGGTCCCCGCGTTTCTGGGATCTTCTTTTGCGTTTCTGGGAGGATTCGCGACGATCGCGGGACTTGATACCGGCAAATTCAAATTCATGAACCCCGCGGAAAAACTTCCCTACGCGTGCGGCGGCATAGTGATCGCGGGTCTTCTGTATCTGGTTCTCGCGGGCATTATAAAACTGGTCGGCATCAAGCGAGTGATGAGATTCCTGCCGCCCGTCGTGACGGGTCCGATCATCATATGCATAGGATTGAGTCTCGCGCCCTCCGCGGTATCCAACGCGTCGATGTGCTGGCCTCTCGCCCTCATCGCCCTCGCGGTGGTTGTCATCTTCAACATATGGGGCAAGGGGATGTTCAAGATCATCCCGATCCTTATGGGTGTCGTGATATCTTATGTATGCGCGCTGATCTTTAACGCCATCGGCATCACCAACGCCGACGGCAGCGCGATCCTCAACTTTGAGCCCATAGCTCAGGCGGGTATCGTCGGACTTCCGCAGTTCTTCCTCGCAAAGTTTGATATAACCGCGATACTGGTCATGGCGCCCATCGCGCTGGCCACAATGATGGAGCACATCGGCGATATCTCCGCCATCTCCGCCACGACGGGCAGGAACTTCATTGAGGATCCCGGCCTTCACAGGTCGCTCCTCGGCGACGGTCTTGCGACCTCCATCGCGGCTCTCTTCGGCGGACCCGCGAATACAACCTACGGCGAGAATACCGGTGTCCTTGAACTCTCAAAGGTATATGATCCCAAGGTTGTCCGCATCGCTGCTGTCTACGCGGTGGTCTTAAGCTTCATCCCCAAGGTGGCTCAGCTTATCGGAACGATGCCTTCGGCCATAGTCGGCGGAATAAGCTTCATCCTCTACGGTATGATCTCCGCTATAGGCGTGCGGAATGTCATTGAGAATCATGTTGATTTCACCAAGTCGCGAAATCTCATCATCGCCGCTGTTATCCTTGTCTGTGGCCTCGGATTCTCCAATGGCATCACTTTTGAGATAGGCGGAACATCTGTCACTCTGACAGCTCTCGCCATCGCAGCCATCGCGGGCATCGTCCTGAACGCAATTCTGCCCGGCAAGGATTATGAGTTCGGCTCAAATCCCCAGGCGGACAAGAACAGAGGCCTGAACTTCAACACTCACGATGACAAGTAAGAAAGAACTGACAATAATAAAACGCGAGATCAGCAGGAGGTGCATATGGATTTCACAAAAGAAGAGAACGTTTTTATACTTGATCACCCGCTCATTCAGCACAAGATAACGCGCCTCAGGGATAAGAATACGGGCACTGCGGAATTCAGACAGATCGCCAGCGAGATCGCGATGCTGATGGGATATGAGGCGCTCCGCGACCTCGAGACAAAAGAGATAGAGGTGGAGACGCCCATAGAAAAGACTATGGCTCCTGTGATAGCGGGACGCAAGCAGGCCGTGGTGCCGATCCTGCGAGCCGGACTGGGGATGACTGAGGGCATTCTGAGCCTTCTTCCTACGGCTAAGGTCGGTCATATCGGAATGTACCGCGATCCCGATACACACAAGCCGCACAGCTACTACTGCAAGCTTCCGGATCCCATCAACGAGCGCATCATCATCGTGACCGACCCGATGCTTGCGACAGGCGGATCGGCTGTCGATTCCATCAGATTCATTAAGGAGAAGGGCGGCGTCCGGATCAAGTTTATGTGCATAATAGCAGCACCCGAGGGACTTGAGAACCTGCACAGAACGCACCCCGATGTCCAGATCTACGTGGGGCATCTTGACCGTGAGCTGAATGAGAACGCCTATATCTGTCCCGGCCTCGGTGACGCGGGCGACAGGATCTTCGGCACGAAGTAAGAAAGGGCAGGATGAGGCGTGGATACCTATAACGCTGTTGCAGAGGGCAAAGTTTCAAAATCAGCCGCAAAGCTTTTTGTGAGCGGGATATTTGCGGGCGCTTTCATCGCTTTCGGAGCGCTGTGCTCGCAGATAGCGGGCGCGGACACTTCGCTCAGAGTGGCGCAGGCGGCTGTCTTTCCCATAGGACTCGTCATGGTGGTGCTCGTCGGAGCGGAGCTCTTTACGGGCAATAATCTGCTGGCCTACGCCGTCTGCACCAAAGCCATAAGTCCGATGCAGATGCTGAAAAACTGGATATTTGTATATCTGGGGAATCTCGCGGGCAGCCTGTTCGTCGCTTTCCTTGCAGTTTATGGTGGAACGGGCGGACTGCTTTCAGGGGCTGTGGGCGAGACCATGATATCGACGGCAGTGAGCAAGTGCGGCTTATCGGTACCTCAGATGCTGATGCGGGGCATACTTTGCAATATTCTTGTATGCATAGCCGTATGGAATGCGATACGGGCGGACAATACGGCGGGAAAGGTCCTTGCGGCGTTTCTTCCCACCTTTGCGTTCGTGCTCAGCGGTTTTGAACACTGTATCGCGAATATGTATTTTATCCCCGCCGGTATGATGGCAGCAGGGCTTTACGGCGGCGCGGAGATATCAGCTGCCGGCGCGATCGTTAACATCCTGGTGGTCACTGTGGGAAATGTCGCAGGCGGAGCGCTTCTGTGCGCCTGCGGCTTATGGTATATAGGAAAGAAGGACTGAATCAGCTGATCCTGATATCGGTCAGTGCGCACTGATCACCGCTGAGCGCTACAAATACGTTTCCGTTTTTATCGGGAAGAGTAGTGATGCTCTCGATGCTGATGCCCAGATTCTCGGTTTTTATGATCACACGGTCGCCGATCCTGTCTATGGTGACCTCGCAGTCAAGACCTTCTTTATTGGCGGCTTTCCAGGCTTCCCAGCCCGGGAAGTCGTCTTTTTTCTTCATGACGAATCTGTTTCGGGCAGGATCATCCTGATTATCGCTCTCGCCGTTTAGCTTGATCACATTGTGTTCGATATAGTTTTCGCCGCCGACGAGGCCGTCATCAGAGTTAAACAGGATTATATAGGGACAGTGCCATATGAAGCTTGCACCGGGAAGGCTCATGGTATGGAAACTGATCCTTAAACTGTCGTTCAGTTTTATGCCCTCGGTCGAGGCTGATCTGTTCGTATCGATCTGGACGTTGCTGATATCGGATTCGAGGTGATCGGTATAGCTTATTGCCTCGGCTATACGCGGGATGTCCCCCTGCCCAAGAGTAACACCAGTCGGTTCGACAGAGATGTCCGTAATGCTGCAATTCTCGCCCGTGATCCCGATATAGGCCGATTTGGAACTGTCGGGCAAAACGATGATGAGTTCCTTTGACATCGCCGGTCCTTGCATCCTGAGCCTGATGTGGTCCTCGTATTTGCCCGCGATGATCTCGTATTCGGCGGGGCCGTCGCCTCCGGAAGCGTTCTTTCCGGCGCGTGATATTATGTTTACCTCGGCTTTCCGCATCTGGTTGTTTATCATATTGTCGTCAAACCAGATCTCACCGTACTCAAGATAACTGTATTCCTTAATGGCCTTTTCGCCGGTATGAACGCGCTCATCGTAGGAGTCGAACAGAATGATCGAGGGCGCGCTGAAGGTTCCTTTGGCATCATCTGAGGGTCCGCATCTGAAACTGATCCTTTTTTCTGACTCATCAGCTAAGATGCCGAGGGATACTGTGTCTCTGTATGCGCCGCATTCGAGACCTGTCTCGAGCGGGGCACTGCGTTTGCGCGTTTCCTCGCTTACGTCCTCGTCAATGGCCTTGAGCATGCATTTGGAAAAATCAGGATCAAAGGTCTCGCCCGCGCCCTTGACGAGCATCTCCCTGACCACGAAATCAGGTCTGGCGTCGCGGTATCTTTTTTTTGAAGTCGCGGTGACATAGGCGTCGGCAACACCTATGATCCGTGCTATCTCCGGTATATCATTTCCTTTAAGCCCTTCGGGATAGCCTGTACCGTTGTATCTCTCGTGGCTGTACCTGGCACCCTGGCTGAGATAGGGATATTCTGTGATGCTTGATAATATTTCCGCGCCGATGATCGGTTTTTGGCGGATCATCTCATAGTCCCATTTTTCCGGATCACCTTCGTTCTTTATGACGCTGTCAGGTATGCCTATCATCCCGACATCGTGGAGAAGGGCGGCATAGTATACTTTTTCACAGTCATCAGCGCTCTTGCCCGAGAGCTCTGCGATCCTTTTAGCATATCCGGCAACTCTGGCGGAATTACCCTTTGTGAAATCGTCCTTTTTTTCAACTGCCGAGACAAAGGCGTTGGCCGTCTGGTCGAAAAGCCGCTGCAGACGCACTCTCTCGCCCAGGATGTTGTTCATCTCGATCTCGTGAGCGCGCTTGACCTCATCGTTGATATCAAGGTGAGTAAAGGCATACAGCGATACCGACACCAGTACCATTGACATATTCACTATTGATATTCCGTAGGCAAAGATCTGCAGGATCCCGCAACTTATAGGTACAATGATGTAAAGCAGCAGGGAGGCGAAGATCAGCCGGCTGAATTTTTTCCTGTAGTGGATAATGACGCTGAGCTGTATGAGCGGACAGATGACAGGCACTATATAGGCTATCAGAAAGCCGTTTCCCCTGTGATATCTGTTTGCTCCGTCAAAATAGTAGTACAGGTTCGTGAACGCGGAGATGGCAGACATCAGCATTCCTGCGGCAGCTGCATATCCGACTATGTAGAGCCTTCTGGGAGCCTTTTTCATTCCGCCTTCGTGGGTCAGGAGATCCACAATGTATCCCGTAAAAACGAGCACAATCGCTGAGGTGAGGAAAAATACGAAGAAATTGCTGACCCTCACCATGATATATCCTTTCTGGGTCATATTTCCGGAGTAGATATAAGCCAGTCTGTCAAACCACAAAAGCAGCAGGGCGACAACTTCCATCAGTATGAGGATGGTCTTTCTGCTTCTTGATATAAACTGTGTTATGATGAGGAGAAGCGCTATCGTGGCGCAGGCTCCGCACAATACAAGCATGATATTCAGCTGGTGGGCTTTTATCAGGTCAAACATAAGGCAAAGATCTCCTTTGCAAAAACGTCATTTTTCCATCATCTCTTCAGGCAGATGCCGCATGATGGCTTTTTCGAGGGCAATGCTGTCAACAGGTTTGGTGAGATAACCGGTAAATCCCCTGGATATATAGAAGTCTTCAGTGTTCGCCGAGTTGGCAGTCAGGGCATAAACAGGGAGATCGGGGTCGATCTCACGGATCCCAGCTATGGTCTCAAGACCGTCCATGCCCGGCATAATGTAATCGAGGAGAACGACGTTGAATCTGGTCTCCTTTATCTTCTCGAGGCATTCCTCGCCGCTTGATGCGGTTGTGACAAATACTCTCGTCGCCTTCAGCAGACCTTTGATTATGTTCAGATTCACGGGAGTGTCGTCCACTACAAGGATATCGGCATCGGGCGCTATGAACTGAGGCACATAGGGGCCGTTTGCCGCGCTTTCATCATGCTCTGTGAAAACACCTGTCGGAGAAGGATCGATGATCTTCTGCTTAAGGGTCAGTATGAATTCCGAACCGTTTCCGTATACGCTTTCGCAGGTGAGAGTGCCGTTCATCAGTTCCGCAAATCTTCGTGAGATGTCAAGCCCGAGCCCCGTTCCGCGGATATCGCTGTTTTTCTCCTCGTCAAGGCGCTCGTAAGCGGTGAAGAGTTTGTCGATATCCTCTTCTCTGATGCCTATTCCGGTGTCTTTGACGGAAAACCTGAGCAGGCATTCGTCGTCATGCCTTTCCGGCATCGAGACATTCAGCGAGAATCCCCCGATATCGGTGTATTTGAGGGCGTTGGTCAGAAGATTCAGCAGGATCTGCCTGATCTTTCCCTGATCCCCGTACAGGCGGGACGGAAGGAGTTCATCGACGCTGACGTCAAATGTGAGCTCCTTATCTATGCTGCGCATCCTTATCATCGATACGATGGATCTGAGCATTTTCTGCGTGTCATATTCCTGTTCGACAAGACGCATCTTGCCCGACTCGATCCTGGACATATCGAGTACATCATCTATGAGGGACAAAAGTGTTTCCGCGGCATTGCGTATATCCAGGGAATAGTTTCTCATAGCCGTGTAGTATTCTCTGGGCACGCCTGAGGCGTCCTCTCTGAGTGCCATTTCGTTCATCCCCATGATGGTGTTGATGGGCGTCCGGATCTCGTGGGACATATTGGCAAGGAATCTGGATTTGGCCGAGTTGGCGCTCTCAGCGTCATCCTTTGCCTTCTTTATCTCATCGTATTGTTTTTGTATGACTGTGGTTTTGATGACGTGCCATGCGATCAGTACCGTCACAAAGACTATGAGAACAAAAACAGCAATATTTAACAGCGTGAGATCGTGTGTGATCATGGATATACTCCCCTTATATGCCCCGGCTGTATTTGCTCAGGATGATCTTTACTTCGTCAAGATTTTCCATAAAGACCTCCACGCATTTGGGGTCGAACTGGGTACCTTTGCCTTCTTCTATGATCGAAAGAGCTTTATCAAGAGGGAAAGCAGGTTTATAGATCCTGGGTGAGGTCAGAGCGTCAAAGACGTCCGCGACAGCCATTATGCGAGCAGAAAGAGGTATTACCTCGCCGTGGAGACCCTCGGGATAGCCTTTTCCGTCCCAGCGCTCGTGGTGATATGCGGCCATGTTTCTGGCTTCCTTGAGATAGTTTTCGCCCGACACGGTGCCGATGGCATTCTCCATTATTAGCTTTCCGGATACGGTATGTGTCTTCATGATCGCATATTCCTCGTCGGTAAGCTTACCGGGTTTGTTTAGCACGCCGTCGGGGATGTTGATCTTTCCTACATCATGGAGCGGGGCGGAACGGACTACGTCCGAGATAAACTTGGGAGTGATCTTTTCGGTGTAGTAGCCCTTTTTCTTCAATCCTTCCACGATTATCTTCACATAGGCGGCGGTTTTCTGGATGTGTGCACCCGTATCGGAATCGCGGTTTTCAACCATGTCCGCCATCGTGATGATGAGTCCGTCCTGCATTTTTGCGGTGGAATCGGAAAGCTTGCGTATGTTGCGGAGCTGTTCGGTCTGCTGCAAGACCAGCCTGCTCACGGAGAGATAGAGCTTCTCGACCTCATCACCCGTGTGGATATCGAGCCCTCTTATCTTTCTCGCGTTATTATCCATGCTCTCCTGAGTATCCGTGGTATCAGCGAATCTGTTGACCCGCTCGGTGAGTGAGTTTATGGGGATGATGAGCATGTATTCGGTAAGCCAGATCACAACAACTATGAGGAAGATGAAGAAACCTATAAATGTTGATATCAGCTCGATGAGGAAACCGCGCTCCATAGCTGTGAGCCGTGCCATGTTCACATCCACGCCCGTGTAGCACACGCAGTTTCCGGCGGAGTCATACACAGGCTGAAATACTGTCAGCAGGTATCCGTATTCATCTTTTGTGATATTGGGCTCGATCTCTTCGCCGGCAAGCATTGCGGGCACATACGGAAGAAATCTTTCTTCAAAAGGAAGGAGAGAGCCTGTCGCGTCACCGGCTATCTCGGGAGTGTCGACATCAAATACGACATGTATGCCGTCTTCCTTTATCTTATATACATACAGAAACGCGATATCGGTGGAATCGGCATAGATATCGGTAAGGAGCCTCTTTGTCTCGTTATATCCCGGAGCATAGGTGCCTCTTTCGAGATAGTCATCTACTCTGTCGCCGTCGATGACGCTCTTTGCGATCCCGGCTGCGCCCTTGGCGATCCTTGTGTGTTCGCTCACAAGGGATCTGTGGTATATAAGCATGCTTATCGTGATGATGATAACGGAGACTGCGATCAGGGATATACTGAGGATGAGTGTGAACTTGGCCTGCATCGAGATCACACGCACGGGCTGCTTTCTGTGGGTGAAGGCCTTTTCGTCGGAAAGGGGCTTCTGCATCCATGCCTTAAGGCTGAAGTAATCGTAAAATCTCTCCGGTATCAGGCGGATAATAACGGCTGCCAGAAGGACCGTGATGGCTTTATCAAGCAGATCCGTCAGAAAACAGGATATGAAATGCGCGGCCACTGGACCGAAAATGCCAGTGGAATAGAGAAAACTGCCCAGAGCATTGCTGTCTATGGCAGGTCCTTCCGTGAACAAGGGGATGACAGATCCGAATACCCCGCCTATCATGGTGAATATGAGCATGGAGGCCACTATGCCGCGGGTGTGTTTGAAATAGCCGCGGTGGCCGAGCCTTGCCGCACAGAATGCGATCAGCACGTTGAGAAAGGCGTAAAAAACGGAAGTCGGTGCGTAAAAGCCCTTTATGATATTGGTGAAGAAAGCAACAAGGACTCCCGGAAGTGTGCCGCCAAGCGCAGCCATCACAATACTGCCGAGAGTGTCCATATACAGTGGGAGCCCCAGCGCGGACACCGCGAGTCCGGCCAGGAGATTCACGCAGACAGCGACAGCACAGAAGAACAGTGCCGATAAGTTCTGCTTTTTAAGTTGTGCGTATCCTGAGCTGTGATTCATCGGCTGCGTTTTCCTCAATTGATGTTTTGCCGGTTACGGTGAAAAAATAACAATATATTATAGCACACAATCATTGAAAACAGTACTTTTACAGCCACAATAATATACTGTTTTACAGAGTATTCTTTCTTTGTTATAATAATTATCAGCGTTTTTTTATGATTGTTTGGTGCGATTGTCCTGCATTATGTGGGAGGAAGTCACGGCATATGAAGAAATGGAAACTCTGGAAGATCATTCTGTTTGTGGCGACATGTCTGTGTCTTAATGTGGGCGGAAAGCTTCTGGCTGTATGGCTGGAACTGCCGCTGTGGCTCGATTCCTTCGGAACTGCTCTTTGTGCATATATCGGGGGTCCGGTGTGCGGCGCCATGGTCGGTGTCACCGGCAATCTGGCCTACTGCGTGGTCAACAAACTTTCGGCGGCCTACGCGATCACCAGTGTCGCTCTGGGTATCATCATCGGCGTTGCCGCTAAGAAGCACTGGTTCGATCAGTTTTACGGCTTTATGAAGACTGCATCAATGGCCGTGATAATTTCACTCATCGTGTCTGTGCCTGTGGATATGTTCTTTGACAACGGCTTCACCGGAAATAAGTGGGGCGACGGTGTCATCACTTATCTGCTGGACAAGGAATGGCCGCCTTTCATATGCTGCGTCATGGGACAGCTTGCCATTGAATTTGCCGATAAAGTGCTGACTATCGCGGCGGTGTATCTGGTCATCCTGCTTCGCCGGTATTACCGGAACCGCAAAAAGGACGGGACAGTGAACGACGGCAAGGCAGCGGGTACCGCGGGTACTGTCGCACTTCTTATCATATCTCTGGGAATATCCATGCTCGCACCGGCGCGGGTGAAAGCTGCCGCATCTGCAACGACGGATTACAATGACTATGTTCAGAGTGTATACAGCAGCAATAACGGACTGCCCTGCGGCGAGGCCAATGACATCGCCCAGACCAACGACGGGGTGCTGTGGATAGGGACCTATGCGGGACTGTACCGCTACAACGGGCGGGAATTCCGCTGGGTTGACGACTATGAATCCGTAAGAAACGTAAACTGCCTCTATGTAGATGAGGAGGGGCGACTGTGGATCGGTACCAATGACAACGGTCTGTCAATCGTGATACGCGAGAAGGTCGTTAATGTACTGGATCAGTCTGACGGCCTTCCGTCCAATTCAGTGCGCTGCATCGTGCGGGCGGCGGATGGATATTACTACGTGGGAACGACTGCCAGCATGCAGATACTGATGATGAATAACGGTCTCAGGGCAGCGCATACTCTGGACGAGATCAATTATGCCGACAGCATAACAGCTGATGAGGTCGGTCATGTGGCTACCATATCCTCCGACGGCCGGCTGTTTCTGCTGGACGGTGGCGAGATCAGATGTTCCCTGACGATGCCTGACGAACAGGAGATCTTCAGGTGCTGCGCTTTTGCGCCGGACGGAACCCTTATGGTCGGCACCTCGACTGATCATATATACAGCTATGATGTCTCCGGGGACGAGTTGAAAGAACTCGATGTCATGACCTGCGAGAATGTCGTCAGCATCAACAATCTGAACTATCTGAGCGACGGAACTCTCTTTATTTCAACGGACAGCGGCGTATCCTACATAGACAAAGGCGGATACCATATACTGAACACCAATGATTTCAACAATTCCATAGATAATATGCTCTACGATTATCAGGGCAATCTCTGGTTCACTTCCTCAAGGCTCGGCCTCCTCAGACTCGCGAAATCCCCCTTCAAGGATGTGTACAGTGCCGTGGGAATGGAGAGAAGGGTTGTCAACACCATAGTATTCTGGCAGGACTGCTACTACATCGGTACCGACAAAGGTCTTGATGTGGTTGACAAAAGCTGTCGCAGGCAGCTGCAGAACAAACTCACCGAAGAACTTGACGGCAAGCGGATCCGCTGCATGTATGTGGACGAGAACAACCATCTGTGGGTATGTACCTATGGAAGCGGGCTTATGGAATATTCGGAGAGCGGGGAGGAATGGTCCTACGATGCCGATCATGGAAGCTTCGGAAACCGCGCCAGGATCGTTACGGGACTCTCGGACGGCACTATTCTTGCTGCCGGTGATACCGGGATCAGTTACATAAGGGATCATAAGATCACGCAGACCATACGCAACGAGGACGGTCTCATCAATTCCATGATACTGTCCATCACGGAGATGAGGGACGGCACGATCCTTGCGGGTACAGACGGCGACGGCATCGCCATCTTAAAGGACGGAAAGGTCTCAGAGATGCTGACCAGGGATGACGGGCTTTCAAGCGGTGTCATACTGCGGACTGTCAAGGATCCGAAATCCGACGGTGTGTTCATCGTCACCAGCAACAGCCTGTGCTATCTGGAACCCGGGGGTTCGATCCGCGTGCTGGACAAGTTCCCTTATTTCAATAACTATGATATCTGGGTAAAGGATGAGGATACGCTGTTTGTAATGTCCAGTGCGGGCATCTATGTGGTCGAGCGCGACGAACTGGTGGAAGGCGGCGAGATAGCCTGGGAGCTTCTGGATGCCAGAAGAGGTCTGGGTACTTCGCTTACTGCCAATTCCTGGAACTATTACAACGGGAACGGTGAGCTCTTCCTTCCCTGCGATACCGGTGTCTATATCATCGATGTGGATAAGTATAACAGCGATGTGCGTTCATACCGCATGCAGCTGGCTTCTGTCCGCATGGACGGCGAGCTGCAGCCCATCGCCCGAATGGGCCCCATCACCGTGGGACAGGGCGTCAGCCGCGTGGAATTGAGCCCCGAGATATTAAACTATACCATACAGGAGCCCACAGTCGGTTATGTTCTTGAGGGGTATGATACCCAGTGGACGATACTGCCGCAGAACAGCCTGAACAATATAATCTACGTCAATCTGCCGTCAGGTACTTATACCTTCCATTTGGCGATCCTGGACAGCACCGGGGAACATGTGCTCGAGGAACGAAAGTTCGAGATAGTAAAGGAAGGCGAGTTCTATGAGCGCAGGGGATTCTCATTTTACATGCTGTTCCTCCTCTCTGCGATCATCGTATGGTTCACCTGGCTCGTGGTGCAGAGGGTTATCAACAACCAGCAGATCAAACTGAATATGGCTAATGAGACCGTCATGGCTATAGCGAACGCGGTCGATGCCAAGGATGTGCGCACGCACCAGCATTCCATAAGCGTCGCGGAGTATTCCGTGCTGATAGCGCAGGAGATGGGCTGTTTTAAGTGGTGGGAGAAGAGGAAAGCGCTCTCAAGTCTCAGAAAAGCCGCTCAGATGCATGATATCGGAAAGATCGGCATACCTGACCGGATATTGAACAAGGTCGGAAGACTGACCGACGAGGAGTATGCAGTGATGAAGTCCCATGTGACAAGAGGCGCGGAGATCCTGAAAGACTTTACTCTGGTAGAGCATGTCGTCGACGGAACGAGATATCACCATGAACGCTATGACGGGCGCGGCTATCCCGACGGATTAAAGGGCGAGGAGATACCCATCTTTGCGAGGATAATAGGTGTGGCGGACGCATTTGACGCCATGACCTCCAACCGCGTTTACAGAAATCATATGGATAATGATTATGTCATGAACGAGATGAGGCGCGGACGCGGGAGCCAGTTCGATCCTGATGCGCTGGATGCATTTTTACGCCTGGTGGACAAGGGCGTGATCGATCTGGACAAGATCGCAGAGAGAAAGAAGGAAGAGCTTTCGCACGTGAAGCAGGACGCTGAGTTGACACGGCGTGTCGAGGAAGACAAGCGCATCCAGGAGGCTGAGATGCACAAAAAGCCGGAGGGGGAAGAGAAGAAGGCTTTAGACGAAGAGAACAAGGCTTCAGATGAAGAGAAAAAGACTTCAGATGAAGAGAAGAAGACACCGGAAGAAGAGAAGAAAGATGCCGATGAGCAGAAAGGAGCCGGGGTATGAAGCGGGTATATTTGGCAACTGCGCTGACGTGTCTGGCGGTAATGGCCTGTCTCATTGCCGGTTTCAGGTATCTGAATCTGACAGGAGGGAAGACCGATCTTAAGATAGGTTTCATTTATGACAACGATGAAAGCACTCCCTACACCTACAACTTTTCTCTGGCAAAGGACGCGATAGAAAAGGAATACGGCGATCAGGTGGAGATCCTTACCTGCAGCAATGTACTTGACGACGAGATGGAGGAGCCCCTGAGGGATCTTGCCGGACGGGGCTGTGACATCATCTTTTTCAATGGATACAGCGAACTGGTGCGCAAACTCGCGCCGGAATATCCGAATATACAGTTCTGTCAGACTTCATACATGGACATGAGCGATCAGACTGTGCCTGCCAATTATCACACATTTAAGGGGGAGGCATATCAGGGACGTTTTGTGAGCGGTATAGCGGCGGGCATGAAGATCGACCAGATGATCTCCGAGGGGTTCATCACCGAAGATCAGGCCGTTGTGGGCTTTGTGGCTGCATTTCCCACCCCGGAGGTTATCTCTGGTTACACCGCTTTTCTTCTGGGAGTCAGATCCATAGTACCGAAAGCAGTTATGCGGGTCCATTACACCGAGACCTGGAGCAGCTATGCCCAGGAAAAACTCTCTGCAAAACAGCTGATAGATGACGGGTGCGTAATAATCTCACAGCATACGGACACGATCGGCCCGGCTATTGCCTGTGAAGAGGCGGCGGAGGAAAACATACCCGTCTATTTCGTGGGATATAATCAGAGCATGTCGGAGGTTGCTCCGGGTACATCCCTGATCACATCAAGAATCTGCTGGGAACCGTATATACTCGGCGCCGTGGAAGCCGTTATGAACGATAAGGCGATCGAATCGGTCGTTGCGGGCCGTGTTCACGGTACCGATATATCCGCGGGATTTGAGAGAGGCTGGGTCGAGATGATAGATCTGAACCAGCAGGTCGCCGCGCCCGGGACACAGGAGGTCATGGACGGAGCTATAGATATGTTCAAGAACGGTTATCTGGAATTTGTTTTCCGCGGCAATTATATAGGCGTCAATCCCGAGGACTCCTCGGATACCTGCGATCTGCACAGCGGCTATATCGAGAATGCAAATACGTCATATCCCACATTCCATTATATACTGTTGGATATCATCACGATCGTATAGCGAAAGAACAGAAACCGCATACTCTTTTCCTGCCATGGCGGGATGTGTTCATGCCCGGTGTATCTTTTCCGGGCATTTTTCATGCGGCAATATCGCTGATTCACGCGCAGATAAATTTTTCTCAAAAATCTGAAAAATTTTTGTAACGAATCCGAAACTCGTCCGTCTAATGTATGAGATCAAAAAAGAAAGCACGATACCTGATGGATAAAAAAACTGCCGAAAAACTGTATGATGCTTTTTACATGAAGGTTTTCTCGTATGTGATGACGCTCGCGGGGGATCACAATGACGCCATGGAGATAACCCAGGAGACATTTTTCAGGGCGATATCCACGGAAAAGTCATTCAGAGGAGAGAGCGAGTGCTTCACCTGGCTGTGTGCGATCGCAAAGAATCTCTTTATCGATGAGACCAGGAAGAAATCCAAATTCGAAGACGCACCTCTCGATGAGCAGCCTGACACAAATAAGAGCATCGAGAAAAGCATTACGGATGCGGATACTTCAATACGGATACACCGCATCCTCCACGAGATGGAAGAACCGTACAAGGAAGTGTTCCAGCTCCGCATATTCGGCGAATTATCCTTTAAGGAGATAGCATCAGTCTTCGGTAAGACAGAGACCTGGGCCCGGGTTACCTATCATCGTGCAAGGATCATTATCAAGGAAAGGATGGACGGAAAATGAAATACGAATGCAGCGTTATAGAGGATCTTCTGCCTTTGTATAAGGACGGCGCCTGCAGCGAGGAGAGCAGAAAGGCCGTTGACGAACACCTGGCGGAATGCCCCAAGTGCACAGAAGTTTATAATGCACTGAAGGATACGGCGATCGACGAAATGATCGTAAAGGAAAAGGAAGACGTCATCGGATCGCAGTCGAAATACTTTAAGAGAAAGAGCGCCATGATAGGCAGCATCATCGCGGGAATATTTGCTCTCCCCATACTGATCTGCCTGATAGTAAACCTGGCAAGCAGCCAGAGGCTCAGCTGGTTTTTCATAGTGTTTGCAGCGATGCTCATACCGACTTCACTCTTTGTGGTTCCTTTGATCGCTGAAAAAAACCGGATGTTCCTTACAATGTGCTCCTTTACGGCAAGCGTCATCCTGCTTCTGGCGGTCATATGCATTTACAGCGGTGGAACGTGGTTTCTGGCGGCGGCGCCCGCGACACTTTTCGGACTTACAGTGTGCTTTGCGCCCTTCATAGCCTGCAGGAGACCGGTAAGGGATCACCTGGGCAACCGCAAGGGTATAACAGTTATGACAGCTTATACCATCACATTTATCCTGATGATGATCTGCATAGGTCTGTATGTGCAGGAGCATGGTTTCTTCGGGATGGCTTTTTCAATAAGCCTTCCGTTACTCATCATGGCATGGCTGATCTTCCTGGTCATCAGATATCTTCCGGTGAACGGGTTGATCAAAGCAGCCATCTGTATTGTGGCGATATCGGCTTTTAACTTCCTGGGGAACGAAGTGATCATGTGGCTCATGTTAAGGAATACGGATCAGCCCGTCGTATCGTATCAGATAGAGTTGCCAGGCGTTATGTATATAGGTTTCGGTGTCGCGGCGGTCTTAGCTGCAGCAGGCTTTTTAAGAATGAAGAAAAAGGGAGGACAGACAGATGAACAGGCTTAAGGGATTTCTTCTCGCAGTTTCTTTTGCTGCGATAACGGGGATGCTCGGCGGATGCGCGATGAGCTATACAAAATATGTTTACCGTGACGCGGAAGAATACGCGCCCGGTGACTGTGAGATAACGGACAGGATAGAGGATTTAGATGTGGACTATCTTTCGGGTAACGTCAGACTCGTGTCATCAGATACAAATACTGCTTCCGTAAAAGAGACCAGTAATGTCGAACTCGATGACAGAAGAAAGGTCCACACCTGGGTTGACGGCACGACGCTCCGTGTGAGGTTCTGCGCATCCGGAAAAAAGCTTTCATTTGACGGGATTGAGAAGAGCCTTGTGATCGAGGTCCCGAAGAGCGTTTATATGAATACGGTCAAAATGGCTGGTACATCCGCGGATATATCCTGCGAGGGGATAAAGACAGGAAGTCTTGGTATAGATGTGACCTCCGGCAACATTACAGCCGACTGTGAGGCGGGCGATATATCCGTCGAGGCAACCTCCGGCGACATCACGCTTGCTCAGAAGGGCAAAAGCGAGAGTATAAGGATAAAGACGACCTCGGGCGACATTAAAGTCGATGCGAAAACCGTTTCCGATATGAATATCGAAGTGACCTCGGGAGTTGTCAGTGTGAAGGCGGATGACGTGAAGACTATCAAAAGCGAGGCTACGAGCGGAAATGGGAACTTCAGATTTGCAAAAACACCGGGAAGCACCGATATACACGTAACCTCGGGTGATATTGAAATAACGGTTCCGGAGAATGCCGATCTCACCGCCAATATCGACACTACAAGCGGAGATTTCTCGTATGATCTGCCGCTTTCAAAGAACGGCAGCAGCTATATCTGCGGCAGCGGAGCGAACAAATTGAATATTGAATCAACTTCGGGCGATATAGACCTGAATGTGCTGTAAACTTCTGAAGTTGAAGAGGCACCGGATCTCTCAGGGGATCCGGTGCTTTTTTTTGATCACATTAACGGGAGACTTTCGTTGCGATTTTATCCTCAAAAGAGGTTATATTTGTTATCTTGAAAAGAAATTTCATAGTGGTACAGTAGAGTTTATGCGTTAATCTTTTATAATATGTACAGATGGCATCGGAAAACGGCAGGACGGAATATATTGTTAAGGCATGAAATCAGATCGGAGATGGCATCGGAAAAGTAGGGAGAAGGAACAGATGGCATCAGACTTCACGCCGGAAGATTACCTTGGCGAACTGCTTAAGAGATATAAGGCCAACTTCGATATCACTTCGGATTACAGGATCGGAGACAGAACATATCCGGCCTATGCCAGTTTTTTTTCGCTGGGTGAGAAATATGTGCTGAAGAAGGAGGCAAAGCTGTGGGCGATTCGGGCCTACGAGCATGTCTTCTTTGATACGGCTGAAAGTCTGACGGCGGATCATCTCGCCGGGATCAGGACCATGATCGATGGGCATGTGGAGCCGGAACTCGTGCGAAGGGGCGAGAAGTATCCGGAAAAGGATCACATGAGTTCTTACCTCACCTTTGTGATCATTTGTAAGAAGACGCCTGAGGATGAGGTGAAAAAAGCCGTGAAGAAGTTCAGTTATGATAAGGGATATCTTCTCGGCTTCAGGGGACACTCTCAGGCCCGAATCGCCTGCGCTTTCCTTGACAGCGAAAGCGTCCTTACCAATTACGCGGGTAAAGAGCTGAAAACGCTTTTGACCGATATATTCAAAAAAGGGTAAAGGAGGAAAAAGCAACATGAATGCAGCATTGTTACTGATCATCAGCGCAGTTGTCCTGGTCGTGGGATATATTTTCTACGGCGGATGGCTTGCAAAACAGTGGGGGATCGATCCGAGCAGAAAGACGCCCGCACACGAACTCGAGGATGGCGTGGATTACGTCCCGGCAAAGACGCCCGTTGTCCTGGGTCACCATTTCTCATCGATAGCAGGTGCAGGCCCTATAAACGGCCCCATTCAGGCGGCGGTTTTCGGCTGGGTTCCGGTACTTCTCTGGGTCCTCATCGGCGGTATCTTCTTCGGAGGCGTACATGATTTCGGTGCTCTATTCGCTTCACTTCGCCACAGAGGCCAGTCCATCGGTGAGATCATCGATGACTCCATGGGAAGAATGGCAAAGAAACTGTTCCTGACCTTTGGTTATCTGACACTGCTCCTGGTCGTGGCTGCCTTTGCATCCATCGTTGCAAGCACTTTCGGCAACACCAATGCGGCCGGCGCCGCTATCGAGGGCGCGGCTCTCGCGGCCAACGAGTCGACAGCGATGATATCGATCCTGTTCATCCTGCTCGCTATAGCCTTCGGATTTTTCGTATACCGCAAAAATGCACCGATCGGTATCTCGTCTGTGATCGGATGCGTGGGCATCATTCTTATCGTTGTCATCGGCCTGAATTTCCATCCCATTTCTCTTTCCTACAACACCTGGATGTGGGTTGTGGGTGCCTATATTCTGGTGGCATCCGTCACTCCCGTGTGGATCCTGCTCCAGCCCCGTGATTACCTGAGCTCATTCCTGCTCTATTTCATGATCGCGGCCGGTGTCTTTGCTGTTATCGGATCAGGCTTCTCCGGCAACGGAAGCTTCGCGATCCCCGCTTTTGGCGACGCCGCTCTTAAGGGCGTGGGCGTATTCACGACCGGTACCGCATTCCCGGCTCTGTTCGTCACCATCGCCTGCGGTGCCATATCCGGTTTCCATTCACTGGTTTCATCCGGAACATCTTCCAAGCAGCTCGACAATGAGAAGCATGCGCAGCCTGTCGGATACGGCTCGATGCTCATCGAGTGTCTGGTTGCTGTCATTTCCCTGTGCGCCATCGGTTTCGTGTGGACAGCTGCGGCAAACGGAGAATATGCAAGCCCCACACAGGTTTTCGCCGGCGGTCTCTCCGCGATGATCGGAAGCTTTGCACCGGGTCTCCAGAGTACCATGTATCAGATGCTGATCCTTGCGGTTTCGGTATTCTGCCTGACATCGCTCGATACCGCAACCCGTCTTGCGAGATATATGTTCCAGGAGTTCTTCCTCGATGACGGCCAGAAGTACACGGACGCTACCGGCTACAAGAGGATCCTCGGAAATCCCTATGTTGCCACTGCCATCACGGTTGTCCTTGGCATCGCTCTCGGTATGACAGGCTACACCAAGATCTGGCCGCTGTTCGGCGCTGCGAACCAGCTGCTCGCCGCCATCGGTCTGCTTGCAGTCTGCACATGGCTGGGCGCTGTCGGAAAGAACAACAAGATGTTCTATATTCCGATGTGCTTCATGCTCGTGGTCACGATCTGCTCGCTGATCCAGACCATCATCGCAAAGATGAAGGCCTTCACTTCGGGCGCCGCAGACTTCTGGGCACTCATCCAGGCAGCCATCGCTGTACTTCTGGTCGTGCTGTCGGTGGTACTTGCCTCCATAGCGGCCAAGACTCTTCTGGCACAGAAGAACGGCAAGACAGCCTGATAATACAGACAATCTATGCGTTAAGAAAAGGGGAACCGGAAACGGTTCCCCTTTTGGAAAGTGAGGTGTTCGACCATGGATAAGTGGAAGCAGGAGCTCTTTACATTCTGGGACAACATAAAGAAGAACAATGACGCCGGCTGGAAATACGGTGTCGACAGCACCGGCTGGAAGAAGGAGGCGCATATACCTTATACCGGCGATTATGATCCTATGCACGTGCTCAATCTCTATTACCCCGATACCTGGGAAGCGGGAGATGACAAGCTTCCGACCATAATCGACATACACGGAGGCGGCTGGCTGTACGGCACGGTGGATGATTCGGAGAGATATCTCGGCTATCTGGCGTCAAGGGGCTATGCCGTGATGGGCATGAATTACAGACTGCTGCAGGAGACAGATCTCAGGGGACTTGTTGCCGATATATATGACAGCATGCACTGGCTTGAGCAGTTCGGCCCGGAGCGCGGCTTTGACCTTGACCGGGTGCTCCTCACCGGTGACTCCGCGGGAGGACATCTTACTAATCTCGTGGCCTGTATCCAGAAGGATACCGAGCTGCAGAAGGCATATGATGTCAGACCCTTCGGGTTCCCGCTGACGGCGCTTTGTGTGTGCTGTCCCTGCGCGGAAATGGACAGACTGTACATACTTGACGCGGAGGGAACTGAGAAGGGAGATGAATCCGCAAAAGCATATCGGGAACTGATGCTTGGCGATATGGGCGAGAAAGCCCCCTGGAACGGCCATATGAGTGCCTCGGAGACGATGGAGAAAGTTTCGCTGCCGCCCATACTTCTCATAGGCTCCGAGACCGAATCGCTCTATGAGCAGTCAAAAAGTCTCATCGAAACGATGGAGCGCACCGGACAGCAATACGAAACCCTGATCTGGAAGAAAGAGGACGCTGTACATCTGCAGCATGTCTTTAATATCTCCCACTGGGAGTGGCTTGAAAGCAGGATATCCAACGACAGGATGCTGGAGTTTTTTGAAGAACAGTAGGGGATTATCAGTCCCGAACCTTTGTTTATTGACGGTATCCGTCACAGACTGTAAAATATTTGACATTAACAGACAGGAACTTAACAGGTTTTCATTGAGAGGAGGATCACGATCATGGCAAATAAGTACACCGGAACACAGACCGAAAAAAATCTCCTGGAGGCTTTTGCGGGAGAGTCGCAGGCAAGGAACAAGTATACATATTTTGCATCAAAGGCAAAAAAAGAGGGTTATGAGCAGATCGCAGCCATCTTTTTGAAGACAGCGGACAATGAAAAGGAGCATGCAAAGCTCTGGTTCAAGGAGCTTGAAGGCATAGGCGACACCGCGCAGAATCTCGCCGCGGCTGCTGACGGCGAGAACTTCGAGTGGACCGATATGTATGAGGGTTTTGCAAAGACAGCCGAGGAAGAGGGCTTTCCCGAACTCGCCGAGAAGTTCCGCGGCGTGGGCGCGATCGAAAAGCAGCATGAGGAGCGCTACAGGGCACTTCTTAAGAATGTGGAAGCACAGGAAGTGTTCAAAAAGAGCGAGGTAAAGGTGTGGGAGTGCCGCAACTGCGGTCACATTGTTGTGGGTACAGAGGCACCCGAGGTCTGCCCGGTCTGCAATCATCCCCAGGCATATTTTGAGGTTCATGAAGAGAACTACTGAAAATGGATACAACCCTGGTCATAGAGCAGATGCTCGTTATACTCATACTCATCGCTCTTGGCGCGTTTCTGTATAAAAAAGGATTTCTCGCCGACAAAACGGTAAAGCAGATATCCTGGATAATCATAAATGTGACAAACCCGGCGATACTTCTCTCCTCGGCGATCGAGGAGGATGCGAAGATACCGCCGGGTGAGATCGCACAGGTCTTTGCGATCTCGATCGCAGCTTATCTTCTGGCGGGTATCTTTGGCTGGATCATCGGCTGCATCCTCAGAAAGGACAGCTACGGGCGGACTGCCATCATGCTGATGACGGTTTTTGCAAATGTCGGATTCATAGGCATTCCGCTCGCTCTTGCAACGCTCGGTACAAGGGCGATGGTCTATGTCTCGATAAACAATCTGATCTACTGCATACTGTTCTATTCCGTCGGCATGGCGCTGATAAAGCGTTCGGCTCCGGCGGGAGAGGGCGGCGGACAAGACAAAAAGCAGAGCAAAACCGCCCCTGCAAATGCGCTCCTCGGAATGATTAATGCCGGAACCATAAGCGCCGTGCTGACCGTATGTGTTTATCTCTTCAAACCGCCGGTGTGGTCTGTTATCTCGGATCCGCTTCTGTATGCGGGCCGCTGCACGACTTTCCTGTCCATGCTGGTTCTGGGCGTATCAGTGGCGAGTTCCTCCATACGTGAATTTGTGACGGATGTTAAACTGTGGGTATTTGTCATATTGAGAGGGGTGGCAGTGCCCGTTATTGCGGCGTTTATCCTGTCGTTTTTCATAAGCGATGACTTTATGCTGTCAACGGTGCTTCTTCTGTTGGCGGTTCCCGCCGGCAATATGCCGATGATAGTTTCGAGACAGCTGGGACTGGACGATACGCTGTTCTCAAGGGGTATCATAATGTCTACACTTGTCTCTGTTGTCACAATACCTTTTGTTGTAGTGATCTTCAAGGGCCTGCATGGCCTGTGACGCGTATAATGGGGGACCGTAGATCATGGCACAGCCGTCAATGAGAGGCTTTGGACCTCGCGGATTTCTTACCGACGAAGAAAAGGAAAATCTTCCGAAGGTCGATAAAGCACTGATAAAAAGGATACTCTCGTATCTGAAGCCGTACTGGCTTCAGTTTTCCCTTGTCTTTGCAGCGATCCTCATTTCTGCGGTGGTAGGACTTCTGCCGTCCATCATAACCGGAAAGATCGTGGATGAGGCGCTGATAAACAAGGATATGACGCTGTTGATACGCCTTCTTCTCATGGCATTCGCAACACTGGCAGTATCCCAGATCATAGGAGTCCTCGAATCGTATATCAACTCATGGATATCCCAGCGTATCATCTTTGACATGAAGAATCAGATGTATCATCATCTGCAGTACATGCCTCATTCGTTTTTCACAACGGAAAAGCAGGGAGATATCATAACCCGCATGAATACGGACATCAGCGGCGTGAGCAGCGTCATAACCGGTGTCCTGACCAGCATCGTCTCAAATGTTGCCGTGGTGGTGACCACCCTCGTAGCACTTTTCACCATGAGCTGGCAGCTCGCCATAGTGGGCATCGTGATAATCCCTCTGCTCATACTTCCCACAAAGACTGTCGGCAAAAGTCAGTGGAAGATACGCACGGATTCCCAGGAAAAAAATGACGAGATGAACCAGATGATCAATGAGTCGCTGAGCGTCAGCGGTTCCATGCTGGTCAAGCTATTTACGAGGGAAGAGAAGGAGTACGACAAATTCAAGAAGGTCAATGCGGAGCTTGCGGCACTCAATCTGAAGGAACAGCGCAGCTTCAGCTGGTTTGTAGTCATTCTCGGGATGTTCACACAACTGGGACCGCTTCTTATCTACTTTGCAGGCGGTTATCTCATTATTTCCAGGATGGACAGCGCGCTGACTGTTGGTACGATCACGGCTATGGTGGCTCTTATAAACAGGATCAATATGCCGGTGCGGAGCCTCTTAAATGTCCATGTCGAATTCACGCGGTCGCTTGCGCTTTTCAGCAGGATATTTGAATATTTTGACAGGAAGAGTTCCATCGTAAGCCCCGAAAACGGCGCAAAACCCGATGTCACCTGCAGGGATATCGTCTATGATCATGTGGCGTTTTCCTATGACCCGGAAGTCCCCATACTTAAGGATGTGAATTTTGCAGTGCCTGGCGGACAGATGTATGCGATCGTGGGACCCTCAGGCTCGGGAAAATCTACCATCGTAAATCTCATCCCCAGACTTTATGATGTGGCTGCGGGCTCTGTGAAGATAGGCGGAACGGACGTGAGGGATTTTGATCTTTCCTGGCTCAGATCCAATATCGGTGTCGTTACGCAGGATACTTATCTTTTCAACGGTACCATCCGTGAGAACCTTATGTACGCAAAGGATGATGCCACTGAGGAGGAGATGATACAAGCGTGTAAGAACGCGAATATACATGATTTTATCACAGGTCAGCCTGACGGCTATGACACGATGGTCGGGAACAGGGGACTCAAACTCTCAGGCGGGGAAAAGCAGAGGCTTTCCATCGCGCGTGTGATACTCAAGGATCCGAAGATCCTCATCCTCGATGAGGCGACAAGCGCGCTGGATTCCATATCCGAAAATGCCATCCAGGATGCGCTCGAGCTTTTGATGAAGGGGAGGACAAGCATTGTCATCGCGCACAGGCTTTCTACGATCCTCAAAGCGGACAGCATCCTGGTCGTGAAGGACGGGGTGATCGCCGAGCAGGGAGATCATGATTCACTTCTTAAAGAGGGCGGGATTTACAAGGAACTGTATGAGACCCAGTTCCGGAAGGTCCTTGAACTTGAAGGACAGGAGGCTCAGGCTTCGGATTATTGGGGAACTGTTGAGGAGGAAAACAACGGGTTCTGATCCGGG
>JAILGA010000040.1 GCA_024697225.1 Lachnospiraceae bacterium | reverse complement strand
TCTTGAACTCGGCAAGATGCAGAGGGCGGAAGGCGATGAATTTTCCTTTGAGGCATTTTCGCTCGATGCGACCGTGTTTGAGAACAAAGGTGAGCACTATTATGTCTGGGCTGAAAAAGTCGGAGTCGGAAAACAGATAAGCAACCTCTATATAGCGAGGATGGCATCGCCGAACAGGCTTGCGACAGTACAGGTTATGCTGACAACTCCCGATTATGACTGGGAAAGAGTGGGATTCTGGGTAAACGAAGGCCCTGCGGTCATCAAAAGAAACGGAAGGATATTCCTGACCTATTCGGCCAGTGAAACAGGCAAGGCCTATTGCATGGGGATGCTTACGGCTGATGCGGACTCTGATCTGCTCGATCCCGCATCCTGGGTAAAGGAGCGCTATCCCGTGCTCAGCTCCGATGAAGGCCTGGGAATATTCGGACCGGGGCATAATTCGTTCACCACAGATGACGATGGCAATGATATCTGCGTATATCATGCCAGAGGCGAGGAAACTATCGAAGGGGATCCTCTGTACAATCCCAACAGGCATGCGAGACTGATGAAGGTCAGGTGGGATGAGCAAGGCAGACCGGTATTTTCATACAGTTGATGAAGATGAAAAAGAAGAGTATCAGTTTATTTTTGACAGCAGCATTATTGACGTCTTTTCTATCGGGGTGCTCGGGGGCGTCTGCCTCTTCGCTGCCCTCGGAGATCCCGGCGGAAAGCATAAGGACCGGATCGGTCAATTCGAAGGGGACGCTCCATGATCCGCAGATAATCGTGGGCGACGACGGAGTGTACTATTGCTACGGTTCACATATGACCGCCGCGAGGTCTGAGGATCTCATTACCTGGAAGAGCTGGGCCAACGGAGTCACCAAGGCCAACAGGATATTTGACAATCTGCTGGTCGAACCTCTGGACGCATTTTCCTATGTGGGAAAGAACGCAGAAAGAAGCTATTCCGTATGGGCGCCCAGCGTGATCCTGAACCGTACCACCGGAAAGTATATGATGTATTTCTGTACCACTTCATCATATATAAAATCCGACATAACGCTGGCTGTGTCCGACAGCATCGACGGACCGTATCATTATGAGAAGACAGTGCTCTACTCGGGCTTTACCAAACCTGTTCTTAATAAGACTGATTATTACGATGTTATGGGTGAGGACAAAGAAGTCCGGAGCAGATACATCACTGCCGCAGGTTATAACAATCAGCTGTGGCCGAACGCTATCGATCCGGCACTCTTTTATGACAAAGACGGCCGCCTGTGGATGGTATACGGCTCGTGGTCGGGAGGAATCTTCCTGCTTGAGATCGATCAGAAAACAGGTGATGTTATCCATCCCGAGACAGATGATGATAACCGGACAGACAGGTATTTTGGCACGCGCCTTATAGGAGGCGGACATCATCCGATCGAGGGTCCTTATATCCATTATGACGAAGGGACCGGCTATTATTACCTGTTCCTTTCCTACGGCAATCTTCAGGCTGCCGGCGGTTATCAGATAAGGGTCTTAAGGAGCGGGACTCCGGATGGTGTCTATGTGGACGCTTCAGGAAAGAGCCTCGGCATAGACGGAGATCTCGACAATTATGCCGATTACGGCACCAAGCTGATGGGCAATTATACGCTCCCGAGCCTGGATGTCACATACATGGCACCCGGCGGACAATCGACCTTTACTTCACCTGACGGACGGCTTTTCATCGTATATCATCAGCGCTACAAGGACAAAGGTGAGACGCACAATGTCAGGGTTCACTGGTTGGCAATGAATGAAGACGGCTGGCCCTGCATACTCCCGTTCGCAACCGGCGGCGAGCAACCAAATGATGCCGGCTACAGGCAGTCGGATCCGGAGGGGACTTTTTATATCGTGGATCACGGGCTTGCCGTGGACAGCAAGGTCAACAAGGCGGTAAGCTGCACCTTCAGCAAGGGGAAAATAAGCGGAGATATAAAAGGAACCTATAAAGTGACTGAAGGTACCTGCTATATAACACTGAATATCGGGGGGACAACCTTTAAGGGGATAATGACTGAGATGACCGACGAAGCCGGTAACAATACGTTCTGCATAAGTGCGGTCGGCGATAATAATCATTCGATATGGGGTGTTCACTATATTGAAGACAGCGGCTTGTCTGATGATCAGACAAATGTAGAAAAATGAAAGAGAGGAAAGCAGATGACTAAACTTGTGGTCAATACAAAAAAAAAGCTCGGCAGGATCGAACCTGAGGTGTACGGACATTTTTCCGAGCATCTTGGAAGGTGCATATACGAGGGTCTGTATGTGGGAGAGGACTCAGACATTCCGAATGTAAACGGCATGAGAACCGATGTCGTCAATGCTCTCAAAGAGATAAATGTACCGGTGCTGCGGTGGCCGGGCGGGTGCTTTGCAGATGAATACCACTGGAAGGATGGCATCGGTGAAAAAAGCCTGCGCAAAAAGATGGTAAACACCCATTGGGGCGGTGTGACAGAGGACAACAGTTTCGGAACACATGAGTTCATGGAGCTGTGCCGCCAGCTGGGCTGCAAGACATATGTCAACGGAAACTTAGGGAGCGGCACAGTCAGGGAAATGAGTGAATGGGTGGAATACATGACCTTTGACGGGGAATCCCCGATGTCGAACC
>JAILGA010000022.1 GCA_024697225.1 Lachnospiraceae bacterium | reverse complement strand
CATTCAAAAGGCGGCTCAGCTTGAATATGAAACCGTTCCTGTCGCTGGTGAGCCTGCTCACCGCAGCGGACCACACCGAAAAGCCGATATCGGCCGCTATTGAGATAAGCCCCGCCGCACATACCGTCCTGCGGACTCTTTGATCAGAGCTGTCGGCATAGTGCAAAAGCCCCATACACACTACCGTCACAGCCCCTATGATCGCAGCTGTCCTTGATCTCGTGACGGCGAACAACAGCAGGTTTGCCAGAAAGCACAGAACAAAGAAAGCAATATCCGCCCTGTTGTTTTTTTTCTTTACACCGTCTTCACTGTATCCTCGGGTACGCTCCTCCCACAGGAAAAGAGCCATAAGAAGCAGCGAATAGAAAGAACCGTGCAGGGTGTTCGGGTGACCGAAGCCAAACACGTACCTGGTCTCTATCCCGACACTTCTCCCGTAATCAGCTGTCATACTGATCTCTCCCAGGATCCCCGCGCATGACAAAAGCGCTATCATGCAGAAACCGGCAAGAGATGTGAAGAAGCAGAATTTTATCACCTTTCCGGGCTCATGGTCTTTGCATGCAAAGATGAACATCGCATACCGCAACAGGTCATTACTGTCTGTCAGCCTGTAATGTACGAAAGTCAGCAGTATCACTGCCGCTATCAGTATCCACTGCTTCAGGGAATATGAGGACATCACCACCGCTGCAAGCGCCAGGACAAAACACACCCTGAACAGATAGCTGTCATACGGCGCGTATGCGCTGCTTTTTTCAACCATCATGACAACAAGCTCCATCCCGAGCATGAGATAGAACACTATGTAACGTATGCGCTCAACTGCGTTACTGTCCATGTATCAAGCCCGTTTCTCTCTCGATCTTCCGCCAGGCCTTTCTGACTGTAAAGCCTGTCCTTATCGCGGAACACCTCAGTTTCTGCATGGAGAGACCAATCCCCTCCGGCCTTTTCCCTGTCCTGTCCCACAGACGGGAACGGCTGATATAAGCCTCCAGCTCGAGTCTGCACTCTTCAGCGCTCGAGATCCTGCCTTTCCTGTCCATGTAATCAAATATATCATATATATTCTGCGCCGATGCCCAGTATCCGTCGGATACATTATACCTTGCCCAGTATTTCGGCGCGATGGCGTACCTTAATTCCCCGCTCGTAAAAGCCGGCATGACAGCGAAGGATGAATTGGAGACTATGAGATATCTCGCATTTTTGATCACGGCATAGTCTTTGCCCATGTCAAAATGGTGCCTCTCAATCTCCGGAAGCACTTTGCGCGCCGCCTCCTCATCCTCTGTCACCACCATAAATCTCATATCTTCGCGGATCTTACGCATCCTCTGCATGGCCATGACAAAATAATTCCTGTCAAGGAACAGCGCAGGATCATCCGTGTACTCTCCTCCCCTTAAGTTTATTATGCAGAGATCATCCGCCGTATATTCATGTGTATCCGCCTCAGGCAGTACCTTAAGCCAGTCCTTCAGCCTGTCCGTATATGCCGCAAAATAATTCTGTGCCTGCAGGTTACCGTACAGCAGGGTATTGTCTTCCACATCATGTATCGATGGCTTGACTCCGCTCACGTAGCAGCCGTGGGTCAGATCATGGGGAGAATTGCCCGTGAAGAGCCGTTCATCGGCATCCTCAAAGCGCGCCATCTTCCTCACCTGATCGTCATCCACCTCTATTCCCAGGTCCACATCCATGAAATACATACCTCTGGAGCTGTGGATGTTGTTGGCAAAGTTCTTACGGCCCGCGGTGCAGAACGGCACCCCCTTCTCCTCCGCGATAAACGGCTTCCACGGCAAAAAGACCATGATCATCATTGCCCACAGACTTAACACTATAGCAGGCTGCGACAGGATATATGAGGTCAGGGACGGGAAACTTTTCCCGGCCACGCTCAAGGGGAAGGAGATCCTATCTTGATAGGCACGGAGTTTATCAAGGGTCAGGGACTTGGGAACCAGCTCCTTTGCTATGTCAGCGCCAGGGCTATC
>JAILGA010000006.1 GCA_024697225.1 Lachnospiraceae bacterium | reverse complement strand
CCGGCTATATGGATGGCGTTAAGAACCGCTGGCAGGAGCTCTGGTACATCACCCTTCCCAATATGAAGCCCATGCTCATGTTCGGCGCGGTCATGTCCATCACCCAGGCCTTCGGTGTCTGCGACGTCACCATGGCGCTGTGCGGCTATCCCTCCACAGACTACGCCGCCCGTACGATCGTAACGCACCTGTTTGACTACGGTTTCTCGCGATTCGAGATGGGCTATGCCTGCGCGATCGCCACGATCCTGTTCCTCATCATGATCCTGTGCAATAAGGCTATCCAGAGCCTGCTGCGCCGGGTCGGAACGTGATCGCAGAAAGCGGAACCGGACGATTCCAGAAAAGTATTGTATGTGATATAGGAGTAGGACCCGAAATGGCCAAGAAACAGAAAAAACAGATCGAGGAAAAGCCTTACAGGAAGCCGATCATCAAGAAGCGCAAGCCCAACCGCTCCATAGCGGGAGACATCTTCCTTTATGTCTTCCTGGTGCTCGTGGCTTTTGTTATGGCCTTCCCGATCATTTATGCCGTATCCAGCGCACTTAAACCCCTCGACGAGCTGTTCAAGTTCCCGCCGAGGATCTTTGCACAGCATCCCACCATGGACAACTTCTCTGATCTGTTCGTGACCATGGGCAAGAGCTGGGTCACCTTCTCCAGATACCTTTTCAACACTGTGTTCATTACCTTTGTGGGTACCTTCGGCCACCTGATTATCGCGTCCATGGGTGCCTTCGTTCTGGCAAAATATGAATTTCCCGGGAATGAGGCATTTTTCAAGCTGGTCACCGTGGCCATGATGTTCACGGGATATGTCACACAGATCCCGAACTACCTTATCCTTAACAAGCTGGGCTGGATCGACACCTACTGGTCCATCATCATTCCGGCCTTTGCCTCGCCCATGGGTCTCTTCCTCATGAAGCAGTTCATGGAAGGGCTTCCGACCTCCCTGATCGAAGCGGCCAAGATCGACGGCGCTAATGAGTGGCGCGTCTTTTACCAGATCGTCATGCCCAACGTCAAGCCCGCGTGGATGACCCTGATCATCTTCTCGGTGCAGGCGCTGTGGAATAACAAGGCATCCACCTACATCTATTCCGAGGAGCGAAAGACGCTGGTCTATGCGCTGCAGCAGATTCAGGCCGGCGGTATCGCCCGGACCGGGCAGGGCGCGGCGGTGCTGGTGGTAGTCATGGTCGTCCCGATTCTGATCTTCGTCTTCTCGGAAAGCCAGATCCTTGAGACCATGGCAAGCTCCGGTCTCAAAGATTAGGGGGGCCGGCAGGTTCCTTAAGGATACACGTGATAAGGGTTTTGACAGGTGACTGCATGAACATGAAAAAGAAAGCAAACCAGACATTCATCCGATTGGCACAGGGCGCCGCTGTGATCAGCGGGGCTTTCATCGGCGGGGCCCTGCTTTTTGCGGCGTCTCCGTCGGTTGCACATGCCGCGATGCACGAACACGGATATACCTACCGCTATGATTACTGGGAGGATGTGCAGGACTCCCCTGACGTATATTCAGTGACCGCGAGCTATACCTCCGCCGATCTTGCACTGGAGACCAATATGAAGAACCCGCAGGGACTCTATACTCACGGCGACTTCCTCTATGTGTGCGACACCGGCAACAATCGTATCATCGAGTTTAAGCGCGGAGATGACAAGCGGCTTTCCGTGACGCGGATCATCGATTCTTTCACCGGCGGATCCGGCGTGACTACCTTTTCCGGCCCCACGGATATCGCCATCTCCGATGAGGGGAATGTCTTCATTGCGGATATGGGCAACACGCGGATCCTTAAGCTGACACCGGATCTTCAGTATATCATGGAGTACGGCAAGCCGGATGATGCCGCACTGGATCAGGGCGTTATCTTCCAGCCCTACAAGATCGTGGTCGATACGGCGGAACGCGTCTACTGCGTCGCCAGGGGTATCAACAAGGGATTGTGCAAATACGAGGCGGACGGGAGCTTTTCCGGCTTCGTGGGGGCGCTGCCCGCGACCTACAATCTCTGGGACTATATCTGGAAACGGATCGCCTCCCAGGAGCAGCTCGCCCGGATGACTTCCTTTGTCCCGACGGAATACGACAATCTTTACATGGATTACGAGGGCTTTATCTATGCGGTTACAGGCAATGTCAAGGAAGAGGATCTGGACAGCGGACAGGTCGATGCCGTCCGGAAGCTCAATCTGATCGGCAACGACATCCTGGTGCGAAACGGCGACTATGAGAATTACGGCGACCTCTACTGGGGGGACGGCGGCGGACATCAGGGTCCTTCGCTATTTTCCGATGTGACGGTCTTTGATAACGATGTCTATGTATGTCTCGACCGGAACCGCGGAAGGGCTTTCGGTTACGATGATCAGGGACGTCTCATGTTCGCCTTCGGCGGAAACGGAAATGAGGACGGGTACTTCAACTGGGCGATCGGGATCGAGCACATGGGTACGGATCTCTACATCCTTGACCAGCAGACCGCGACGCTGACCTCTTTCTCCCTCACCGAATTCGGGCAGCTTGTCTTCCGTGCCATCGACGAGTTTGATAACGGTGATTACGCGGCTTCCGGCAAGACCTGGGAGGATGTCATGAAGCTCAACGGCAATTATGACCTCGCGTATATCGGGATCGGCCGGTCGCTTCTTCGCCAGAAGAGATACCGTGAGGCGATGGATTATTTCGAGATCAAATACGATGCCGAAAACTATTCCAAGGCCTTTAAGCAATACCGCAAGGAATGGGTGGAGGGACACATCGTGTGGATCATCGTGATCCTGCTGGCGCTGTTTCTCATCCCGATGTCCATCGGCTGGGTTCATAAGACCCGGCACGATATCGAAACCGCTGATATATTCATTGTGGATCAGGACGGCCCTTCGACCTGAGTTTTGCTGATCCGAAGCCTGACCGTTTGTTGTGAATCATACGGAGACTGCCATGACTAAATCAATCTCAACCAAATTCATCAGTAAGGAAGCGTGGAATAAGTATCTTGACTCCCTGAAATTCGCCTTTTACTGTCTGACACATCCGTTGGACGGATTCTGGGATCTCACCCACGAGAAACGCGGGACGATGGCGGCTGCCAATACCATCCTCATCGCTACTCTGGTCGTGCGCATCATGAAGCTGCGTTATACGAGCTTTATCTTTATTACCGTGTACTGGGAGGAGCTCAATATCTTCCTGTATCTTGCAAGCGTCCTGTTTCCGCTGGCTCTCTGGGTGGTCGGCAACTGGGCGCTCACCACGCTCTTCGACGGCAAGGGGCGACTGAATCAGGTCTATATGGCCACCTGCTACGCTCTTCTGCCTTATCCCGTGATTCAGCTCCCGATCATGCTCCTGTCCAATGTCGTGACCGTGGATGAAAGGGAGTTTTATTCCGTCATCAGCGCGCTGAGTCTGGTCTATGCCGGCCTTCTGATCATCGCCGCCATGGGACAGATCCATGAGTTTTCCGGGGGCAAGAACCTTCTCTTCACCATCGCTTCTCTGTTTGCCATGTTGGTAATGGTATTCCTCCTGATGCTGTTTTTCAGCATGATCACGGAGGGTATTTCCTATATTGTCTCGCTGGTAAGAGAAATGCTGTTCCGAATGTAGGTTTCATCAGTCTGGAGAGAAAATGAGTAAAGACACGACGAAAACAAAAAAAGCTCTGACAGAGGCCCAGGTCGAGCGCAGGAATGCCCTGAAGCAGGGTCTGAAGGATTTCCTGATCCCCCTGCTGTTCATAGGCGTCATCGCGCTGACGATCTTTCTGATCATCCGGTTTCAGAAGCCGGAGGGAACCGGTGAGGCCATTGAGATCCGCTCCTATGCCGGTGAAGAAGAGGAGGTCGTCATAGAGAATGATTCCCTGAAGCTCACAATGGATGCTGCGACTACGCAGTTCTCAGTCCTTGTCAAGGAAACCGGCAAGGTCTGGTATTCCAACGCGCAGAACACGGATTCTGACGGCGTTGCTCTGGCCTCGGAAAAGGATCGTCTGAATTCGACCATTGCAATCACTTACTCCGATGCAAGCGGAGTGGATACCGCCATCAATTCCTATGGGCACTCCGCCAAAAACGGACTCTATGAGATCGAATCGGATGATACATCGATCACAGTGCGGTACAGTATCGGTGATATCGAAAAGGAGTACATCATCCCTCCGGTGATGACAAAGGAGGTTTACGACAGGTTCGTCGGTGCGATGTCCGCGGCCGAAAAGGAAATGATCGCCCAGTATTTCAAGAAGTATGACATCAACAAGCTGGGGAAAAAGGACAACAAAGAGGAGCTTCTCGCCAGATATCCGATCCTCGAGACAGAGGTGATCTATACCTTCCGTGAGGGCACCAAGGAAACACAGAAGAAGAAGCTCCAGCGCTTCTTTGAAGGCGTCGGGTTCACCTATGACGACTATCTGGAGGCCAAGGCTCTGGATACCGCGGAGATGACCTCGGAAAAGCCCGTATACAATATCACCATCCGCTACAGGCTGGACGGCTCCGATCTCATCGTCGAAGTGCCGATGGCGGAGATAGAGTACCCGAAGGATTATCCGCTCTACTCCCTCTCCCCCCTTCCTTTCTTCGGATCCGGCGGAAAGCAAGATGAGGGCTATATGCTGATCCCCGAGGGCGGCGGCGCTCTGATCAGTTTCAATAACGGGAAGACCTCCCTGAACGGCTACTATGCCAATCTCTACGGCTGGGATTACGGCATCTCCCGAAAGGATCTGGTCCATGATACGAGGGTATACTATAACACCTTCGGCGTATCCGAGGGAAATGACTCCTTCCTGTGCATACTGGAGGGTGGCCGCGCCTATGCAGCTATCCGGGCGGATGTCGCGGGCACGATCAACAGCTATAACTCTGTAAACGCTGTTTACACCATGCTCGCCAGAGAGCAGTATGATGTGACGGCTCTCTCTCAGGGCGAGGTTTATTCCTATCTCTGGGAGCTCCCGGACGAAACGATCACACAGCGCTACCGGTTCATCGCCTCCGGCGAGTACACAGACATGGCCAAATACTATGCCGGATACCTTAAGGATACCTACGGCAGCGCCATGGCTAAGCGCACGGATACGGCCACTCCCGCCTCCGTTGAGATCGTGGGAGCGATCGACAAGGTCAAGCAGATCGTCGGTGTCCCGGTATCCCGGCCGTTACCCCTCACGACCTATGATGAGGCGGGTTCCATCGTGAATACCCTCACCGAGGGCGGCTTTAAGAATCTCTCCGTCCGCCTTACCGGCTGGTGCAACGGCGGGTTAAAGCAGAAGATACTGAAGCACATCCGGCCCATCTCCGCTCTCGGCGGAACAGGGGATCTGAAGAGCTTTGTGTCGGGCGCTCAGGCTGCCGGGGCTTCCGTTTATCTGGACGGCGCCACCATGTACGAGTATGACAGCAATCTCTTCAACGGCTTTTTCTCCTTCCGGGATGCCGGAAGATTCATCACCAAGGAGCGCGCCGAACAGCATCAGTTCAGCCACATCACATATGCTTCGCGTGAATTTGCTGAGTCCTATTATCTCCTGCACGCTACGCTGGCAGACAAAATGGCCGACAACCTTCAGCGCTATACCGCAGGCGTCGGTGCGGGGGTATCCTTCTCCGATATCGGCAAGGATCTGGCCGCTGACTATTACCGCAAGAATGTGAGGACCAGACAGGAATCTCTGGACCGGCATACCGAGCGGTTCCGGACATTGAATGAGAACGGCACGCAGTTCATGACGCAGATGGGCAACGAGTACGCCGCGGTCTACAGTGATATCGTGTCCGGCATGGATCTCAAGGGAAGCGAATATACGATCCTCGATGAGTATATTCCCTTTTACCAGCTTGCTGTACACGGGTATGTGGATTACACCGGAAGCCCCATCAACCTCTGCGGAGATGCCGAGGAGGAGCTGCTTCTGTGCGCCCGGTACGGCGCAGGTCTCTCCTATGCCTTCATGAATGCTGATGCCTTTGTAACGCAGAAGACGATGTACAGTGAGCTCTATGGAGCAAGCTTTGCTTCCTGGCGGGATCGGGCGCTGGAAAGCTACCGCCGCTATGATTCCGAGATGGGTCATATCTTTAATCAGGAGATGACGGGGTACGAAAACCTCTCCGCTGATGTCTCCGTAACGAAATATGAGGACGGAACCAGTGTTTACGTGAATACGGGTTACCGGGATTACGATTCGGACGGTATCACCGTTCCCGCCCGGGATTATGTAGTTGTGAAGTAAGGAGTTAAGATGGCAAAGCTTAAAAGGAAAAAGTACGTCGGGCTGCAAAAGAGAAAGGCGATTTCGGGATATCTGTTCATCGCCCCGTTCATCATCGGCTTTCTTGTATTTATGATCAAGCCCCTGATCCAGTCGCTTTACATGAGCTTCTGCGAAGTGACTGTGGGCGCCGGTCAGTTTGAGCAGGCATGGATAGGCTGGAAGAATTACTATTTCGCTTTCCGTCAGGATGCGAGCTTCCCGCAGCTTCTGACCGAGGGGGCGCTCAATATGTTCGTCTACACGCTGGCGATCATGGTGTTCTCCTTCTTTGTCGCGCTGATCCTGAATCAGAAGTTTCACGGCAGAGCCCTTGTCCGTGCGATCTTCTTCCTGCCCGTTATCCTCTCGTCGGGCGTCATGCTCGGTGTCGAGACTGATAATGCCGTCATGGACAGCATGCAGGCGGCCATCCAGGCCAGCACCTCCAATGTGAGCATCACTGAGACGATCCAGGTCGTGCTGCGCACGGCGGGCGTCGGTGTCAGAGCCTTCGAAACGGTTTTCGAGATCATTGACAATATCTATGATGTGGCCGTCGCCTCCGGTATCCAGATAATCATCTTCCTCTCCGGTCTCCAGACCATTCCGTCCAGTATGTATGAGGCGGCTGAGATCGAGGGCTGCACCGCCTGGGAGAGCCTCTGGAAGATCACCTTCCCGATGATCTCCTCCATCTTCCTGGTGAACTGGTTCTATACGGTCGTCGATTACTGCATGAGAAGCGACAGCGCCATTATGAAGAAGATCCAGGGTGTCATGATCCTGCAGCTCAATTACGGACTGACCGCCGCGATGTCGTGGATCTATTTTGTCGTCGTCCTTGCCTTTGTGGGCATCACCTCGGCGCTGATTTCAAGAGGAGTCTACTACTATGAGTAAATCTAAAGCCGCCAAGATGAGCTGGTCGGAATTCCGAATCCGAAACAGGAATTCCGGCGGTTATCTCTTAAGAAGGAAGCTGCTTAATGTCGGCATCGCTTTTGCGCGCTTCATTCTGCTCTTCGGTATGTGTTTTATGATATTGCAGCCGATCCTGGAGAAGATCTCGGTCAGTCTGATGTCCCTGGATGATGTCTACAATCCGGTTGTCATTTCGATCCCCACCCGTGTCATCACTGACAATTATGTGACGGCTTACGGCGCGATGCGGTATTCACAGGGCTTTATCAACACCCTTCTCGTCTCCGTCACAGTGGCGATCGTGCAGGTGGCCATGTGTACTCTGGTGGGTTACGGATTTGCCCGGTTTGAGTTCCCTTTCAAGAAGTTCTGGTTCGCCTGCGTCATGGTGGTGATCCTGGTACCGCCGCAGACCATCTCGACTTCGCTCTTTCTGCACTTCAGGTTCTTTGATATCCTGGGCCTTCATCAGCTGATCCGGGGGGACACCATCAACCTGCGAAACTCTGTTCTGCCCTACTATCTGATGAGCCTCGGCTGCACCGGCTTAAAGAACGGACTGTATATCTTCCTGATCCGTCAGTTCTTCCGGAATATTCCCGGAGATCTGGAGGAGGCGGCCTATGTGGACGGTCTCGGAACCTTTAAGACCTTCATCCGTATCATGCTTCCCGAAGCCAAGCCGATAATCACAAGCTGTTTCCTGTTTGCTTTCGTGTGGCAATGGACCGATGTCTTTTACACCAGGATGTTCTTAGGCGGCAAGATATTCCTCAGCACATCCTTAAGCGGTTTCGCGGACGGCATCGGCTCCTATCTCGGCAATGCCATGGGACTCGGCGCACCGATACAGCTGTCACCCGCCCAGACGAACCAGCTTCTCTCGACCGCGATACTGTTAGTGATCGCACCTCTCATTGTCCTCTACCTCTTCGCACAGAGGGCCTTTGTGGAGAGCATCAGCAGTACGGGAATAAAGATGTGATCCTTGATCGTTATAGCTGAAGTATTGATATGAACATGATCATGTGATAGAATAGGTAAGGTTGTCCGATTCTCGGACATCATATAAAACCATATCAATAAAGGAGGAAAAAGAATGAAAAAGCACATGTCAAAGAAAGTTGTTGCGGCGATCACCGCTGCGGCGACGACCATGAGTCTCGCTGCCTGCGGCGGAAGTGCTGAGCCTGCTGCACAGCCGGCTGCCCAGCCCGAAGCACAGGCAGAGGAGACACAGCAGGAAGCTCCCGCTGCCGAAGAGACCAAGGAAGAGGCAGCTGAGGAACCCGCTGCTGAGGAACCCGCTGCTGAGGAGGAGGTTTCTCCTTACACAGTGCTCAATGATCCGGCCACCGGAGCTCCCTACGACCTCGGCGGCATGGAAGTCATAGTCCGTGACTGGTGGAGTCCTGAGGACGGTTCCGTTGCGGAGCCCACGACCCAGTTCGAAGAGGATCGTCAGGCATATCGTGACTGGCTGCAGGAGACCTACAACTTCACCTTCAAGTATATGGGCGGTCTTGGCTGGGGCCAGGGCATCACGGATGAGTTCCAGAAGTATGCTACCTCCGGCGGCGATGATCAGGCTCTCCTCTTTACTCTCCCGGACGGCTTCCAGGGTCCTTCGATCCTGCAGGGCCTTGCCTATGACTGGGCGACCATCGACACTATCGATCTGAATGATTCCAAGTACACCAAGAATGCCGTCACGGCCTATGACACCATCGGCAACAAGACCTTCGGCGTACTGGCGGGCGATCCCGAGATCGGTGCCGGCCTGTTCTTTAATCACAGGATCCTTGAGGAGTGCGGTATTGATCCCAACAGCATCTATGATCTGGTCGAAAACGGCGGCTGGACCTGGGATGCCTTTGAAAACATGTTAAAGACCGTCGCTGCTGTTGATAAGGACGGTGACGGACAGTCAGACTACTTCGCATTCGGCGCCAACGGAATCGGCCAGACCATCACGGTCGCTGCGCTCGGTAACGGCGGTGACATCATCGGCAAGGATGAAAACGGCCACTTCGTAGCCAGGAATGAGGATTCCGCAACTCTTGAGGCGATCGAATTCGCATATCGTATTACCAAGGATTATTACATGACCTGGCATGATCCGGCGGTTTGGGATGACTATCGCACCAACTACACCGACGGCAAGATCGCATTCCTGATCGACGACGGTTATGCCGGACAGGCCGGTTCCTTCGTCGGCAGCTGCGCTGATGAGAACGGCTTTGTTCCCTTCCCGACCAAGGACGGCAAGAACCTGATCTCCACCGTCCACGGCAACATCATCATGATGCCCGGCTGCTATGCTCCCGAGAAGGCCCGTCTGATCGCCTTCGCGTATGACGCATGGGAGACTCTTCCCGCCGGTTATGAGGATTACAACTCCAGAGCATCCGAATTCAACAACTACAACCTCGACGAGAAGGGCATCCAGACCAACTTTGATCTGCAGGATATCAGCAAGATCAGGCCTACCTATGCAGGCTGGGTACCGGAGCTTGAGGTTTCGAGCCCTCTTGACGGCGCAACATGGTCCAACGTGTACTTCTCCATGTTCGACGGAACCGCCACTGTCTCCGAGATCAACGACAAGGTCCGCGACAAGTGGGCAGGTATCTTAGAGAGCACGAACACTGCGCTTGACGGAATCTGATAATCCCAGCGGAAAAAACACATACGTCATCACGCTTGCGTGAAATGACGTATGTGTTTGAGGCGCGTACCAACATGAGCAAGTAGCGACATGCTTGACATATCAAGCATATCAACGGATTGCGAATGTTGGTCGGATTGCGGGAGCTGCGAAGTAGCGGAGCAATCCGAGGGATTATGAATAACTATAATTCCCCGCAGGGCTTCATCGCTCTGCGGGGGTTTTTAACCACACACTGTGAACAATGATCATTTCTCCGCGTAGGATACAAGAATGCCGGAAGCTAAAGCTATGTTGCCAGTAAGATTTCACCTGCCGGGACTGCGTTACAATTTCCCGCTCAATATGATCTGGGTAAGTCTCTTAAGACAGCACCCGGAATACTTCCGCGAGGGAGTCGAGATCGGCTCCTTTTTCGGCTGCTTTCCTTTTGCGCTCTGGAACGGCGGACGTGAGATCGATCCGGGTGATCAGTGTGATGCAGGCTTCATCCACCAGACGATCCGGGCGATCAATCAGGCAGGTATCCCCATCCGCTATACCTTTACGAATCCGCTTCTTACGGAGGAGGAATTAAAGGACGATTTCTGTAATTTCTGCCTGAAGGCCGCCGAAGGCTTCCGCAATGAGGTACTCGTCTTTTCTCCCCTGTTAGAAGCTTACATCAGAAAAAACTATCCCTCCTATATCATCAACAGCACGACCTGCAAGGAGATAAAGACGGTTGAAGCGCTGAATGAAGAGATGGAGAAGGATTACAGATATGTGGTACTCGATTACAACCTGAACGGCAACTGGGATTTCATCGGTAAGCTCGCACATCCCGAGAAACTTGAGGTTCTCATCAACGCAACCTGTACACCGAACTGTCCGCGGCGCGGAGAGCATTACCGCGAGATCGCAAGGAGACAGCGGATTGTCCTTAAGAACCGCAAGCTGCCTCCGGAGCGGAGAAAACCGCTCCCGGAATGGAAGTGCAGATATGGCATCGATAATACGGTCTACAGTATCCAGGATTACCCGACGGTCGTAAAGCCGGATCAAATCTGGCAGGAATATCTCCCGCGGGGGATCAACAATTTCAAGATTGAGGGCCGCACGGCCAATCTCTTTAATCTGGTCGACACCTATTGCTTTTACATGGCAAAGCCCGAACACGCAGATGAAGTCCGCTTCCAGGTTCTCCGCAATCTGGAGCAGAGCGGGATCATCGCTGTCCGGAGACCCCGTCCGCAGGCTTTTGTCCTGCCGGAGACTGAGCGAAAATAGATGTCATCGTCGAAGTCCCCACAAGCTCATAAGAGGCAGACCCGGCCTGCCGCGCTCAGGAACAGGCATATAATCCGGTGCTTCGCGCTCTGTGCCTGTATGCTCCTCCTCGCCGCCTGCGGCAAGGCAGAGGAAGAGAAGCTGGTCGTGGTGGACAATTCCTCCGATGAGGCTCTTTACGCCCTGATCCCCGTCACAAAGGAGGATGTGATCCTCACGCGCTCGTTAAACGCCGTCTGGGTTCAGGATCAGGAGCAGGAGGTATCCTTCCCGGTAGGCGGAAAAAAGGTCAGCCGGGTACATGTCCGCCAGGGTGACAGCGTGAAGCCCGGCGATCTCCTCATCGAGCTATCCTCAGGAAATCTCCAGGAGGAAATCGATCAGCTGGAATACCGGATCAGGCAGAATCAGCTCTCGCTGGGGTATCTGGATGCAGCGGAGAAGTTCGAGCGCGAGGATACCTACATGGGCTTCGTTTACAACACAAAGGAAATCAAGGAAGAGGATGTGGAAAAGTATGAGAAACAGGAGGCTGCCATCTCCGAAAGCTACCGCTACAAGCGGGAGGATCTGACAGACGAGATCGAGTTCGACCAGAAAAAACTGGATCATCTGAAGGCCGATATCACCGGCAGCCGCATCTATTCGACCATGAGCGGGATAGTCTACTCCGTGGCAAGCGATCTGGAGGGCTCCACCTCCCGCAAGGACGAGGTCGTCATGACAATTGTGGACAGCTCCACCGGACATTTTGAGATGAAGGAGCCGGACGCCGCTTCCTACTTCCATGAGGGGGAGCCCGTTCCGCTTCAGATCTTCTACGGCAACGCTGCCGGCAGCTACGAGGTAGTACCTCAGGATATTGACACCTGGGGAGATACACAGCAATTCGCCATCTTTTCCGCCCCCGACAACGACGGGATCGATGTGGGTACGACCGCGACCATCTCTCTCACGCTCGAGCGGCGCGAACGGGTGCTCTCACTGCCGTCCGTAACTGTATACCGCGCCAACGGAAAGCCCTATGTCTATGTCCTTGATCAGAACGGCTTCCGCCAGATCAACTGGATCACGACCGGTCTCGTCGGCGATGACCGCACCGAGATCCTGAGCGGTCTCAAGGAAGGTGATCAGGTGGTGAAGCAGTGAAAAAGCGGCCGGACAAACGCATCCTGACCCGGATCCTCGCCGTCGTCGTCTGCGTCGGCGTCATCGGAGGACTGACCGCATTTCTGGCCACCAGGGGATCTCTGTTGACAGAGCCCTCTGCCGCAGAGTCTGACGCGGACGCTGCCGCCGCATCCCCGGAATCTGAGGAAGAGCCGGAGCTGATCGAGCCGGTTGGAAGCGTCATCCGCCATGTCCCGGCGGAATTCCGTGAGCTCTCCCGCGTGACAACCTGTCAGGGCATAGTCTGTCCCGACACTACGGAATACACCTACGAATCCACAAGATTATTCGGCAATTACGGCGCTCTCCCGGGGGATCCGGTACACCCCGGCGATATGCTGTTCTGCGGAGCGGAGGACTCCGTGGAGGATAAGATCGAAGCCATTGAGGAGGAGAACGCCGAACTGCTCACCGATTTCACCAACTATGCCGCTGACGCGGCAGTGGATATATCCAAGGCAAAGAAAACAGAATTTGAAGCGGCACAGGCCTATCAGGATCTGTGCGCCTCCGCACCGGAGGAGGATTCCCCGTGGTACGCCGGCTGGGCCAGAGGTGCAATGCCGGTCGAGAAAGCGGCAAAGCAGGCAAAGGGCGCGCGAGAGAAGCTTGAGCAGGCCCTTAAGGAGCGGCAGGAACAGTTTGATCTCACCTATGCCTATAATGAAAAACGCATCGAGCGCCTCCGGGAGGAGGACATAGCAGCCGGTGTGACTACTCCCACAGAGGGAGTCGTCGTCGCCTCCGCCGATCATCTCCCCGGAGACCGGATCACAGAGGGCTCCACCATCCTTGCGGTTGGACAGCCTGAGGAGCTGGAGATCCTCTGCGAATATGTGAGTAAATCTGTCGTAAATAAAGCAGAGGACCTCTATTGCCTCATCGAGGGAAAGCGCTACGAGGTGCAGTACGAGGTCATGGAGCCCGAGGAATACCGCCGGAGAAAACAGAAGGACGGCGAGGTGTATACCACCTTCCATCTCATAGACCCTGCCGGTGAGGTCTCTCTCGGACAGTATGCGGTGATCGTCATCGTCGAAGAGCGTATCCCGAACGCGCTCTGTGTTCCGAGGGAAGCCGTCAGCCGCGATGACCGCGGCTCCTACGTCTATCTCCATGATGATGGGGAAAGCATCTATACTCCCGTGCAGACCGGCTCCTATGATGCCGCTTTCGTCGAAATCCTCTCAGGCTTACAGGAGGGTGATCCCGTGATCTGCGACATACCCTACACCGCAGGATCAAAAACCCTGACCGTCTCAAGGGGTGAGATCAGTGATCCATATACCACTGACGGCTTCCTGTATTATCCGTCAGCCAAATGGCTGACCAACCCTGCAAAAACCGGCACCTGCTATCTGAAGGAGCTGCTCGTAAGCCGTTACGAGCAGGTGGAAGAGGGTCAGACGCTTGCCCGCATCGAGATCATCAGTGATGACATAGAGATCGCGCGTCTTGGCCGTAAGATCCAAAGACAGCAGGAACGCTTAAGCGACCTTTCCAAAAAACGGGCGGAAACCTATCAAAAGGATGAGCTCGAAGCCATAGACCGCAGCGTGAGAGACCGGAACCGCACGATCGAGAGCCTCACGAAACAGCTCGACAAGCTCACCCGTTATTCGGGTATCGTAGAGATCACCGCTCCTGAGAGCGGAATCGTCACAGACCTCACGGAACGCAAATCCGGAGAACTGATCGATTACCGTGAGCGGATAGTCCGGCTCTCTCCGGACGATTCTGGTTTTCTCGTGGTCGAGGACAAGGGCTCCCGGCTCTCATATGGTCAAAAGGCTGCCGTCACGGTCCGTGTCAACAATATGAAGGAGCAGACCATCGAGGGAACCATCGTCACGGTAAGTCCCTGGGCTCTCTCCAGGGAGCTCCGCACCGGTTTCAGTCTCATCCGTATCCCGCAGGAGGAGTTGGCTGCCATCGCGGAGGTGACAGGCTCAACTGTCGGGGACAACGGCTATTGGACCCGGAGCCGCTTCCGTGTTGAAGTGATGACGGGACATATGGGAGATGTGCTTCTGGTGCCCAAAAATGCGGTGTACACCGCCGGGACGGGAAATACCTATGTGATGGTCAGGGATCCGGACGGCTTAGTGCATCTCAGGCACTTTGTGGCCGGCGGCTCGGATCTTACGAATTACTGGGTTGCCTACGGCGATCTCACGGAAGGACTGGAAATATGCTCCGAATAATGCTGCAGAAGCTTTGGCAGAAAAAGTGGATGAACCTGAGCCTCCTGCTGGGCTGCGTCCTCTTCGTGGCGACGGCCGTGAGCTTCCCGCTGTATCAGAAGACTGCTTACGACCGGATGCTGCAGGATGAATTTTCCGTATATATCGGCAACAACGGAACCTGGCCCCTGCTCCTTAAGATGTTCGCCACCTGCAACAAGGACCAAAAGGATA
>JAILGA010000001.1 GCA_024697225.1 Lachnospiraceae bacterium | reverse complement strand
AAAGTCGATTCTGACATAAATAGTTATCTGTACTACCGGAATTATCGATACTCGGATATTCGCCACAACAGGTTAAGTACCATGTTCGAAGATCAGGTTGCGATCCACGGCGAAGAATTATACGCACTTCCCGTGAGCACGAAGGAAACCGTCACGAACGGTTTAAAACTGTCCTCGCTTACCGGAGATGAACTGGATGCGTGTGGTGCTGCATTTGACAGGATCTTTAACGGCATCGTCCGCGAGGAGGCGATCTTCACCGATGCGCTTCATAAGAATATCTCCGACAATTTCTACGTGAACGACCGGCTCGTATCGGATCTTGTAAAGGAGGAACTGGGCAGAGAGCTTACCGACAGGGAGCGAATTCTCTATTCCAAGGCGTATGTCCTGCATCATCTTGCGGCCGGAAACAGGGTGGAATACGCCGCTTACCGGTATGATAACAAGGGATTCAGCTATCCTGAAAATGCGCAGATCCGTGCTGTGGAAAACAATTTCGATAAGTCTTTCCGTGTCAGGAACCCGAAAGTTTCCGAGGACAAGATCGAGGAAGCAAGGAACCGATGGCTGGAAGAGAAGGATCGCAAAGATAAGATCAGACAGGAAGAGGAGCAGCGCAGACGGGAAGAGGAAGAGCGTGGCAGGCGTGAAGAGGAGCAGCGCAGACGGGAAGAGGAAGAGCGCAATAAGCGCGAGGAAAAACCGGGCGTTGAGGAAAACGATGCACAGATCGATCCGGAACGTGCGAGAGCGATCCGTCTTACAAGAGAGCTTCGTGAGGCTCAGGCCCGGGTGGTCGATCTCAAGGCGGAACAGGAACAAAATCACAGCGGATATCCCGAACTTGAGGAACAGCTGATACCGGCGCTTGATCAGACGGATGAGCAGATACGTATAGATGACCAGGATCTGGAGGGATTCTGCGATGATCTGGAAACTTATCATGCATGGTCTGTTGACAATATTTCGAAGAACCTGGTAACGGCAGTATTTAATCTGCACAAATATGACAAAGATAACAGGATTCCCGGTATATTAAGCTTGGAAGCTTATGAGAGCCTTACCAACCCGACGGAAAGAAAAATGTTCAAAGACACTCTGGAAGCACTCCGGGAGAGCGTGGACAAAGTCGCGGTCGATCCGGCCGATCAGCCCACCGTTGATTACGTGAACAAAGCGTATGAGGCGTTGAATGCCTACGAAGAAAAACTGAAGAACAATAAGCATACCGACGCTGACCTGAATAATATGATAAGGGAGGAAAACACAAAGGTCAGCCGTTTGAAGTCACAGCTGAAACCGCTCGCGCATATTAAGCTCACGGAGGAGGAAATACGTGATGCAAGGGTTGACGGCGCTAATGGGCAGGCTCAAGATCGCGCGGAAGCGATCCGTCTCACGTTGGAGCAGAGGGCTTTGGAAAAAAAGATAAAAGAGCTTCAGGAGGAGAGGGATCAAAATGCCGCCTATCAGACGATAAAGAAGCAGATGGAAGAACCGCTGCCGGTTGGGGATGACACTGTTCGTGTCAACGATATGAGTCAGGCGGAATATCAGGAAGAGGCATTTAATCAATATGGCTGGGATGATGATGAATTCACAGGCAATCTTATAAGAATCCGGTTTAATCTGCAAAAATATGACAGAAACCACAAGATACCGGATCTGCTTATGGATACTGATGCTATTGATCTTGCAATTGCCAGTCGGGAAGAAACAGGACTCCTTCGAGCTTATCTGGAGGCCGCAAGGGAATGTGTACAGGGACAGCAGATCGCGCCTGATGATCAGGTATATGTTGATTACGTTAACAAGGCACTGGAAAACCTGGACAATTATGAAAAGAATCTGGATGAGATCCATCGGCTGAATGATGAGATCAATGATAATCGCCGAAAAATGTCTGCACTGGAGGTAAAACTGGAAGCATTTGATCATATCAGGCTTTCAGAGGAAGAACTCGGCGAAGCGGACGCCGGGGGAGAGAAGCCCGTGGAGCAGGAACAGGTCGAGGAAGAAAAGAAAGAAGAGAATGTAGAAGAGAAGAAAGAAGAGAATGTAGAAGAAAAGAAAGAGGAGCATGTAGATAAAAGGCAGGAAGAGCGACGGTTATATCTGGAAGATGCGGACTTTATCCCCTGGAAAGATGAGCGCGAGCTCCTCGGCCGGATTTTTGATCTTGCGCATACACCTGACGGGACAGCTAATCAGTACATACTTACCATGACGAAATCGTCATGTCGCATTTATGACGATGAACCCACCCAGGAAGACCGCCATAATCTGTATCAGTCCATAGCGGAGATCATTGATGAGAGCGTGAAGAGATATCAGGATTTTGAGAAGCTCGGCAAAGATTATAATGCATATATTTCTCATGTCGAAAAAACGGCGAATAAGAGCAGGGAAATCCTTTTACAGGATTATCCTGTGCCGCAGCCGGTATCCGATGAGTTGCTGGCTCTCAGAGATGAGATGAAGGCGAAGATCCTTGAAATGGATGGAAAAAGGCCCGATGAGGACGCAAAAAAGCCCGATGAGGACGCGAAAAAGCGGGAAGCGGAGCGGCGCTCGAATGAAAAAGCCGAGGAGTTTCGAAATGCAGAGGGATGCCAGGTATGGAAATGGGCAAACAGGGATTTCCTTAAGAACCTGTATCGTGCAGGGGAAGGGATGGCACCTGATTCCGACTATCAGAAGCTCCTGACCCGGTTAAAAGAGGGAAACCCCGGACAGGATGCCGATCTTCTGGGCAGTGCGACGGTGAACGCCATACCGAACCTTCACATACTGAGAAGCCTGAAAGAAGCGTTGAGAGATGTGCCTGAGAGCAATTTCAAGAATGCGGTCAGTGAGTCGATCGATAACACGATTGAGGATTATGCCGAAGAAGAGCAGGAAGCGATCGAAAATGCGCCTAAATATCGCAGGATGATGGCACATGTCGGTGATAACTATGAAAACCTTAAGAGTTTCATAACAACGTTGAAGACTTCGGAGAGAATTATCAGACTGAACGGCCGCGAACCCTCCGATCCGATCAAACAGCTCATTAAGGATGCGGACGATCTGATGTCCTGGGGAAAAGGCACAGATGTTCCGCTTAACAATCATCGCAATTTTTACAGGGCGATGGATGCTCTTGCCGACTCGATAAAAAGCTGTATTGACGCGCAGGTGGATGAACTGAAGGGAGAGGATAACCCGTTTGACGACAGTATGCTAGAGATCCTTGCCCAGACCGCCGGACAGGAGGTCGCTGACAGCTACCGTGACAAGATGAGTGCACTCAAGGCGATGCCGGTGCCGCAGCATTTGCAGCCGAATGTGCTGGATAATGTGGCGTACAGGGAAGAGAATAACAATATCGACAATCAGCCCATCAACGGGCAGGATAACAACATCAACAACGTTCCGGATAACGGCCACGGCAATCTGATAGGCGACGGCGTACCATTTGATACGCTGACTGCGAGACAGAAAGATATCCTGTCGTCAACTGATCAGCTGGATGACATCGCTGCGATGTTCGAGACCAAGAAACACATGCGTATTGTCAACTGGAATTCGGGCACCTACAATGACGCAAGGAGCGCACTGAAAGACTTCCGTGCCGAGAGAGACGCCATGCGTCGTTATATCGAAGAGCATCGTATGGATGCTGACTTTGCCGAGGGTTTTGAGCGGCACAAACAGCTGCTTGAGCAGAAAGAGGAGACCCTTCGTACCAGACTGGGAGCTTATGTGCGAAAGGTGACCAAGGGCGGGGCGCTTTCAGCCGGCAATAAGACAGCGGCAGATATGACACAGGATGCGGGTGCCGCCAGGCTTACGGGCGCCACACATCTGATCGATTATCTCGCGGGCGAAGACGCGAGTAAGACATTTATGGGAAGCCTCGTCAGCAGCGAGAACGGCGCAAACTATCATGCGGAACAGGCCGAAGGCGGACAGGTGTTCACGCCGCAGGAGATCGAGATCATCATCCGCCAGGCGGCTATAGAGCGCAAGTCTCACCCGGGGCAGGGTTACGGACGTCCCGTGGATCTTCCCGATGAGATCAAAAGGGAGCTGCTGAGGCACAACAGGGAAGCGCAGAATGCGGAGCATATCCATGAAACGGATTACGCCGGCCTCTACAAGAGGATCTACAAGGGTCTGAAGCAATCCGGCAGCAGCAACGCCCACAGGCGTGCCGCCACACAGGCAAGACAGGAGCACGAGGCCGGAAGGAACAACATCCGGGAGCATAATGGTGTGAATAATAACGGGCATCAGCAGGGCATGGGAGGCAAATAATTGTCTTGACTCAGAGGAGGTCGGACTGTATACTTCTTTTTAGTGGATTTTTGCTTGTTTCGGAGGTATTCGGTCGACATGTCGGAAGTGTTCCGCGAGAACAGCATTGATGAGATAGTGGCGAGATACAAGGCTGATGTAATGCAGCTGTACCGCTATGTGCCATGGTTTGAGTCTCATGTAAAAGAGACCGTGCAGAACACATACAGCAATGAGAGCATGGAGCATACCATACCTTTTCCGGTATATGATTCGACACTGCTGTCATTTGTGAAGGAGTTTCAGCGGACTAAGCTTGTAGACCGCAATTATGCGTATGTTTACACCAGAAACAGGCTGAGGAACAGCGCGGATGAGCTCAGATTCATTGAGAATGCCGAGATCAAGAACATGGATGATCTGTGCGGTATCCTTTCGAAGTATGTTATCGAGGGCAATGTCCGCGGCAGCGCCTGGTCCGAGGGAGTCAGAAACGGCGTCTTCTGCGCCGCGCTCTCGAAGATGAAGGAGATACTCGAGTTCTGGGGCAAAGAACCCAGAAGCCGGGGATGATATGGATGTATTATTTGTGAAGCAAAGGTGCTTCGATCGGATAGATGATCGGGTACCTTTTTTTTGAAATAACAGCACCCCGGAAGTTGCTTACTGCCCGACGTAAATGCTTGCATTTTAAGTCGGACAGTAAGTGACTTCCGGGGCGGACAAGGCGCGAAGCGCCTCTGGCCGCCACAAACGAGGAATGCGCAGCATTCCGAGTGTGGGTGCTGTTAAGCAACAATTGAATTTTTTAACCAGGGAAAGGACTGCGGCATGAAAAATGAAGTCAGAAGAGTCTATGTAGAAAAAAAGGAGGCTTTTGCGGGACAGGCCCGTGAGATACGCCATGAACTCAGGCATTATTTGGGAATAAAAGGCGTTGAAGGCGTCAGGATGCTCATCAGATATGACGTGCAGGGGGTCAGCGACGAGGTGTACGAGAAAGCACTGGTGACGGTCTTCTCTGAGCCCCCGGTGGATGATTTCTACAGAGATGAGCTTGAGATACCCGCAGGCGCGAGAGTATTTTCGGTCGAGGCACTCCCGGGACAGTTTGACCAGAGAGCCGATTCAGCGGAACAGTGCATCAGGTTTATAAGGGAAGATGAGGAACCGGTGATCCGTACAGCGGTCACTTATATAATAACAGGCGATATTAATGATGAGGAATTCGAGAAGATAAAGGCCTATGAAGTAAACCCCGTTGATTCAAGGATCACCGACGAGACCAGGCCCGACACGCTTTCAATGGATTATGACGAGCCCGCGGATGTCGCTGCTCTTGAGGGCTTCTGCGAAATGCCCGAGCAGGAACTTTTCGATCTTTATGACTCGCTTTCACTTGCGATGACGAAAGCTGACTTCCTGTGGATCAGGGATCACTTCAAAAACGAGGAGCACAGGGATCCCACGATCACAGAGATAAGGGTGCTTGACACATACTGGTCCGACCACTGCAGACACACGACCTTCGGTACCGGTCTTCAGGAGATCAGGTGGCCTGAGGGCGATTACGGGGATGCGATCAAAAAGAGTTATGAAAGATATGAAGAGGCGAGGAAGCAGATCTATGCGACACCGGAGAAGCTTGCATCAAAACCTGTCTGCCTCATGGATATCGCACTCATGGCGATGAAGAAGCTGAAGGCCGACGGCAAGCTCACCGATATGGAGGAGTCAGAGGAGAACAACGCCTGCACAATAGAGATACCGGTAACGACCGCTTATCCCGACGGCTCTGAAAAGACCGAGACCTGGCTGCTGTTTTTCAAAAACGAGACTCACAATCATCCCACCGAGATCGAGCCCTTCGGCGGAGCGGCCACCTGCCTGGGCGGTGCTATCCGCGATCCGCTCTCGGGAAGAGGCTATGTTTATCAAGCCATGCGCGTTACCGGCGCCGGCGATCCCACAGTTCCGGTATCACAGACTCTTCCCGGCAAGCTCGCCCAGAAGAGACTTGTCCGCGGTGCAGCGGCGGGATATTCATCCTACGGAAACCAGATAGGACTTGCCACCGGTCTTGTCAAAGAAATATATCATCCGGGCTATGTGGCCAAGAGGATGGAAATAGGCGCTGTCATGGGCGCTGCCCCCAAGAGCGCTGTCAGGCGTGAATCCCCGGTGCCCGGGGACATAGTGATCCTGCTCGGAGGAAGAACCGGCCGCGACGGGATCGGCGGAGCTACGGGATCATCCAAGGCTCATGACACAAGCTCTCTTTCGACCTGCGGAGCCGAGGTACAAAAGGGTAACGCCCCGACGGAGAGAAAACTGCAGAGACTTTTCAGACGCCCTGAGGCGGCGCATCTCATCCGCAAGTGCAATGACTTCGGCGCAGGCGGTGTGTCGGTCGCTATCGGTGAACTCGCACCGGGTCTCGACGTGAATCTCGATCTTGTGCCCAGAAAATACGCAGGTCTCGACGGAACAGAGCTTGCGATCTCCGAGTCACAGGAGAGAATGGCGGTTGTCGTCGATCCGGCGGATCAGGATGAGTTTCTTAAATATGCGGCGGAGGAGAACCTTGAGGCCACCGTGGTCGCAAAGGTCACCGGAGAGCCGAGGCTCGTGCTCAACTGGCGGGGCAAAAAGATAGTCGATATATCCAGGGCCTTCCTTGATACCAACGGCGCTCCGCAGCACACGACAGTGGAAGTAAAGCTTCCCGATAAGACAAAGACGCCTTTCCACAAGGTGAGGAACGAAGATGTAGAAAAATACCTGAAAGCCGGTGATGTGAGCTCCGCGTGGATCGCCGCACTCTCGGATCTGAACCAGGCCTCGCAGAAGGGACTGGTGGAAATGTTCGATTCCTCCATCGGAGCGGCTACCGTGACAATGCCCTATGGCGGCATATACCAGAGAACGGCTACTCAGACCATGACGGCCAAGATACCCGTGAGCGAGGGAGATACAAAGGACGTATCCATGATGTCCTACGGATTCGACCCGGTACTGTCCGATTTCTCACCCTACCACGGAGCAGCCTGGGCGGTCACGCAGTCGGTCGCAAAGATAGCTGCTTCAGGCGGCGATCCTGCAAAGATCCATTTCACCTTCCAGGAGTATTTCAGGAGAATGGTCGACCCCACCGACTGGAGCGAGCCCATGACAGCGCTCCTTGGTGCTTTTGATGCACAGCTGGGGTATGGCCTTGCATCGATCGGCGGCAAGGACAGCATGTCGGGATCCTTTAACGAGATACATGTTCCGCCCACGCTGGTCTCTTTTGCAGTGGATGTCGCAAAGACGGATGACATAATCACGCCGGAACTTAAGGAAAAGGGCAATAAGCTCGCTGT
>JAILGA010000152.1 GCA_024697225.1 Lachnospiraceae bacterium | reverse complement strand
CTCTCCGTTTTTGACCTTGTAGCCGTTGACCCATGCAATACCCTTCTGAGTACCGCTGACCAGAGACTGCTCAACGGGTGCCGCATAAATATCAAAGCCGGCCTTGTTGGTGACGCTGATGACACCGCCATCCTCCTTGACATCCACCTGTGTCGGCGAAATGGGGCCTACGCCAAAGGGTTTCCTTGCATCGGTACCGGATACGGTATACCTGCTCTCCAGCTCCTCGGCGCTCTCCGTGCTTATACTATCCCCCTCGCCCTCATCGCCGGTCCATGTATAATCCGACGTCTCAAAGACTTCCTCCGCCTCCGGCGCTCCGGCTGCGAATGCCGCCTGTGCATCGGACTCGATCATAAAAGCCGCGACCAGTGCAAGAGCGGTAACCTTGAAAAATCTCTTCATTCTCCTCCTCCTCTCGATCAGTGTGACATTCTGCTGCTCTAACGGGCAATAATCCTATCACAGAGCCCATACGTGGTTATATTATCATAATTCGGAATATCTTTACAATATTTTAGGGATTACTCACATTTTTTTAATAAATTCTGAAAAAAGTGGCGCTGCTCATCGCAGCGCCACTCTGAAATCCCATGTTAACCTTATATGTCTTTTATCACACGATGCCCTGTGCCTTCATGGCCTCTGCCACCTTGAGGAAGCCTGCGATATTGGCACCGGCGACGTAGTCACCATCCTTGCCGTACTTCTTTGCTGCCTCATCGATGTTCTTGAAAATGTTCTCCATGATGCCTTTGAGTTTTCCGTCAACCTCGTCAAAGGTCCAGGAGAGGCGCTCGGAGTTCTGGCTCATCTCAAGTGCGCTGGTGGCGACACCGCCCGCGTTTGAAGCCTTGCCGCACACAAAGAGGACTCCGTTGTTCTGGAAGTACTGGGTAGCCTCGATGGTAGTGGGCATGTTCGCACCTTCGCATACAGCCTTTACGCCGTTTGCCACAAGGGTCTTAGCATCCTCGATATCGAGCTCGTTCTGTGTTGCGCAGGGAAGAGCGATGTCGCACTTAACGGTCCACACACCTTTGCCCTCCTTATACTGGGCGCTGGGGCGCTTCGCTGCATACTGGTCGAGGCGTGCACGCTTGACTTCCTTGACCTCGCGGAGGAGATCCACATCGATACCCTCGGGATCATAGATCCAGCCTGTGGAATCGCAGCAGGTGACAACCTTGGCACCAAGCTGTTCAGCCTTCTGTATCGCATAGATCGCGACATTGCCAGCGCCTGAAACAACGATGGTCTTGTCCTTAATGTCAATGCCGTTTGCCTTGAGCATTGCGTTTGTGAGATAGAGCAGGCCATAGCCGGTTGCTTCGGTTCTTGCAAGGGATCCGCCGTAGGTGAGGCCCTTTCCTGTGAGAACTCCTTCATAGGTATCGCGAATGCGCTTGTACTGTCCGTACAGATAGCCGATCTCACGGCCGCCTACGCCTATATCGCCGGCGGGTACATCCGTATCCGCTCCGATGTGGCGGTAAAGCTCTGTCATAAAGCTCTGGCAGAATGCCATGACCTCGCGGTCGGACTTACCCTTGGGATCAAAGTCTGAACCACCCTTGCCGCCACCGATGGGGAGGCCGGTGAGTGAATTCTTGAATATCTGCTCGAAGCCCAGGAACTTGATGATGCCGAGGTTTACAGAGGGATGGAATCTGAGACCTCCCTTATAGGGACCGATCGCGGAATTGAACTGGATCCTGAATCCGTTGTTCACCTGAACCTGGCCCTTGTCATCCACCCACGGAACGCGGAAAAGTATCTGTCTCTCAGGCGTAACAAGCCTTTCAAGGAGAGCCTGCTTCCTGTACTCTTCCTCATTGGCCTCGATCACCACGCGAAGGGATTCCAGAACCTCCTTCACTGCCTGATGGAATTCCGGCTGGGCGGGATTCTTGGCAACTACATAGTCATAGACTTCATCAACATAAGACATTTTCATTTCCCCCTTTTTCTGTCTCTCTGCACCTATAAAGGGCGCAAAGACCAATGGTCTTTGCGCCCCATTGCGCAGACTTAACACTACGCACAGGATTCTATCACTGTTTTTTTGTCATTGCAAGCACATATTACAAAAGATCGTGGAAGCCCGGCACATACAGATGGCTCGGGATCCCGTCGACCGTGATGGGATCCAGATGTCCCTGAATGAGAGGACGCACGTATCTTATAAACTCATCCTTAACATAATCGCCCGTCTCGTTGATCCACTCTCTGGGAACCAGCCTTACCTCGTTGGCGATCTTGTGAACATCCTTGATCTCCGTGGTTATCTTGTAAGGATCATCCGAGGTGCGGATCATGACCGAAACAACACCAGAATCTCCGTCATCCGCCGCCTTTACGGACGCCGCCCCGCACTCAAAAGCCTCCTCGATATCCGTCCTGGATGCACAGTGTGCAGCAGAGCGCTGAAGTGTTGAAAATTCAACGGCCCTCGCCTTGCAGCCGATCTCCTTTGCCGCTATCCCGCTCAAGTACCTCGCGGTCCCGGTGAGCTGCCTGTAGCCCTGCGCATCGGTGAAGCTGTCGGGATTGGCCAGCTCGCTGACATATTTGCCGTCCTCAGTTCTGATGCCCTCGGAGACACAGATGACCACGCAGTTTTTATGAATGAGGCGTTCCTTGCATTTTGCCAGAAATGCGTCAACGCTGAAAGGCACCTCGGGAAGATAGATCGCGTCGGGTCCCTCGCAGTCCTCGCCTCTGGCAAGTGCCGCGGATCCCGTGAGCCACCCCGCATCACGTCCCATGATCTCTATGACTATCACCTTGCCCTTGGATATCTCGAGGCACCATCCGTCGCGGATGACCTCTTTTACCGAGGTTGCGATGTATTTTGCGGCAGAGCCGAAGCCCGGCGCATGATCGGTGTGCATTATATCATTGTCTATCGTCTTGGGGCTGCCCACGAAACGGATCTTTGATCCTGTAATTATGGCGTAATCGGAAAGCTTTCTTATGGTATCCATCGAATCATTTCCGCCTATATAGACGAAAACATCGATCTCCATTTCATCCAGAGTGGCAAAGATCCTTTCATATAGATCCTTGTCTTCACTGATCTCGGGCAGAGTATAACGGCATGACCCCAGATAAGTGCTCGGAGTGCGCTCTAAAAGCTCCAGATCAAGACCGGTCTTCAGGTGATCCGCAAGATCGATATAGCGGTTTTCCAGAAGTCCCTGAATCCCGTGCAGCATGCCGTATATACGCTTGTAACCGAGATTTCTGGCTGCGTGATACACGCCTGCGAGAGAAGAGTTGATCGATGCGGTAGGTCCTCCGGCCTGTCCTACTATCACATTTCTTTTTATTTTCTGATCCATCGCATACACTCCTTTCTGCTTAGACATCTGTTGTTAAGGCAACTGCTTACAGCTGCCGTTCTCACACAACTATGTACGGCAAAGTCAAGGGTCACATCATGGATCCATCAGAAATTCTGTCTTTATATAACCCTTAACCCCGTTGTACTCCACTTCGCTCCAACCATCGGCTCTTATTGTCTTGACGTCAACCTGTGCGCCGCCATACAAAGTCGCAAGGATATCCGCTTCCGTGCTCGCGGATTTTCTGATCCTCACACCGGTGCTGACCTTCTTCTTGCCGGTTGATGTAATAGTTGTCTGAGTGTTGGCATTATCCTGAGCGGTTGTTTCCGCCGCATTCTGTTCAGTATTCTGTTCGGCTGTCTGTCCTGCCGTCTGCTCATTCTCTGCTGTAGCATCCTCTGTCCCGTCCTGCTGCCCGTCCTGCGTCGGACCGGCATTTTCACCGGTATTATCATCCTCTCCGACGACCTCAAAGAACTCTGTTTTTACATAGGCAGCGCCTCCGGCAAAGGATATCTTGCTCCAGCCGTTGCCCAGCTCCGAAATGCGTGTATATTCCGCTCCTACCTCGGTCTTGCCGACCACTTCGGCTTCCGTGGAATCGGAGGACCTGACATTTACAACTGTGGTCGCTTTTATCTTTACCTCTTTAGGTTCGGGCTCAGGCTGCGCTTCCTCCTCGGTGGATGCCTGAGCGGGCTCGTCCCCGTCAGTCACGGCCTCGTTGGAAGCATCCGTCGCGGAGCTCGCCGCCTGGGCTGCAGCCAGCACTTCATCGGCCCCCGCGAGTCTCTCACCTATTGATTCATCGATCTCGGCAAGGATAGCGGCGACCAGTTCGGCAAACATCGGATCGCTCTCCGTCTTTTCCTTGTACTCGACATTTACACGGTTGTATAGTTCCACGACATCATCCTGAAGAGACACGGCCTTTATATAGTCCATAACGCTCTGTGTAGTATCATCGGCGTTTATATAATACTGTCCGTTGTCTGCCCTGCATACATAAAACGAAACTATGCCGGGAAGATAATCCTCACAGCCAATATACTTAACATCGGTGTACGCATATACCACAAAGCTGCCGGCCACAGGCCCCGGCTTCGTATATACCGTCAGATTGTCGATACTGTCAATGTACCTGGCTCTTTCTTCGACCGTGACTGTATCTATCTCGCTCATTGTGCGGTACAATCCGCCTGAAAGAATACTCACATCCCCCGAGGCATAAGCTTCAAAATACTTGCTCATGAGATTGTTCACCTCAGGATAGGCATTCTGCTCGAGTCTTGCATCCTCGGGATTGATGCTCATCCATGCGCCCGATTCCCTGTCGTCGGCCTGCGATATGGCGCGCTCGGCCGTCACTTTGTTTGCATGGATCGCGATCAGTATTGTGACCGCCACGCACACGAGAAGTATGACCGGCATCACTTTTTTCTTGTTGTCGGCCAAAAATTCCCATATATCAACCAGGAATCGCGATATTCTTCTGGATCTGCTGCTTCTGTCTCTGCGTCTCATATACTCTGAATACTCATATACAACAAAACAATGCACCCGACAGGGATCGAACCTGCACCAAAGGCGTCGGAGGCCTTCGTTCTATCCATTAGACTACGGGTGCATACGCCCGCGCGGCGTGTACCGCCGCGCGATCTGTGCTGATTTTTAAGATAAAAGCGGTGATTATCAAGCCCTTGAGAGGTATTCGCCTGTTCTGGTGTCGATCTTAATGACGTCACCCTCGTTCACGAACAGCGGAACCGCCACCTGAGCGCCGGTCTCGACAGTTGCAGGCTTTGTGGCACCCGTAGCGGTATCACCCTTGAATCCGGGTTCAGTCTCGGTGATCACAAGCTCAACAAACAGCGGAGGCTCGATTGAAAAGACGTTGCCGTTATAAGAGCAGACCTTGACCATCTCGTTCTCTTTGACAAACTTAAGAGCGTCTCCGATGACATCCGGTCCAAGACCTATCTGCTCATAGCTTTCGGTATCCATGAAATTGTACACGTCGCCGTCGCTGTAGAGATACTGCATATCCTTGCGGTCTATGCGTGCGGTGGGGAATTTCTCAGTGGGTCTGAAGGTGCGCTCCGTGACACCTCCGTTGATAATGTCCTTGATTTTTGTTCTGACGAACGCCGCCCCCTTACCGGGTTTGACATGCTGAAACTCCACGATCTGGCACACATTGCCGTCAATCTCAAGCGTGACGCCGTTTCTGAAATCACCTGCAGAAATCATATCTGTATCCTCCATAAATCTGAAAATGAAAAATCTAATAGATTTTACACTATACCGCCTTTATTTTCAAGTCTATTAATGATTAAATCAACAGCCTCCTCATACCCCGCAAACCCGTGTCCCTTTATGAAAAAGTCGCATGCCGGAGCAGTCACCGAGTTCTTTCTGAATTCCTCCCTTGTGTCTATGTCCGAAATGTGTACCTCGGCCTTGACTATGGATTCGACGCTCTTAAGCGCATCATGTATCGCATAACTGTAGTGGGTATACGCCCCGGGGTTGATCACGATGCCGTCAGTCCCGTCACTGTATGCCGCCTGGATCCTGTCGATTATCGCTCCTTCATGGTTAGACTGATAGCACTCTATCTCCGTACCGGTCTGACTGCCTTTTTGCTTGATGCGTGAAACAAGTGTTTCATAGCTTTCATCGCCGTATACATCCTTTTCCCTGATGCCCAGAAAATTAAGATTCGGTCCGTTTATCACAAGTATCTTCATGAGTGATCCCCTTTATTATCTGTTTTTGTGCCGGCATATCTGTTCAGGATATCTGTTTAGCGTATCTGTCCAGCGTATCTGTCTAGCGTATCTGTTTAGCGTATCTGTCCAGCATATCTGTCTTATGCATATTTTCCCGTGCCGTTCATCCGCATATACGGCACAGTATCTCAGTCGCGATCTCATCGGGAGTGAGTCCGTCCGTCTCAACGATCAGGTCAGCGCACTCACTGTACGCGGCGTCACGCTCCTTCATCAGCTTCTCTATCCGCACCATCTTTTCCTCCGGGCTGCCCGTGAGAAGCGGTCTTGTGTCATCTCCGGACAGTCTCTCGATAACCGTCCGTGGCGAAGCTTTCAGGTACACAACCCGCCCGCAGTCTCCGCTCTTAAGTATTTCCCTGTTTTCAGGTCTTACAGGCAGTCCGCCGCCGGTTGATAAGATCACGCCTCTTTCGGTTTCTCTGCCGATCTCATTGCCGCTTTCCGTGGTCGTCTTTCCGTCTCTTTTTTTCAGGGCCTCGCCTGTTTCAGCGAGAGCAATGGTCTCCATCTGTCTGATCTTCAGGGCCTCGCCGGTTTTTGTGAGCGCGGTGGTCTCCATCTGTCTGAATGCACCTTCTCCCTCATCGGCGAAGATTTCATTTATGCTTTTCCCGCAAGCTTCTTCTATCATCTCATCGGTGTCCCAGACATCATACCCCAGTTTCTCCGCAAGAGCGCGGGCAATCGTTGATTTTCCGCTGCCCATAAAGCCTGTAAGAACGATGTTTTCGCCGCCGGTCAAAGAGGCGGTAAGTTTTTGCATCACAGTTTCAATAGTACCTTCATCCGGTTCACTGCCGGGATACCACAGCCCGAAGGCGTCCACTGCCTGATACAAAAGCATGGAAAGGCCGCCCATCGTGGGCACGCCCGCCATGTGTGCAAGTTCAAGAAAGCGTGTCCTCATGGGTCTGTATATAACATCCGCCGCAAATTTCAGGCCGGCAAAGAATCTTGGATCCTCCGTGACCGTTTTATCGCTGTCGGGCCAGAGGCCGACGGAAGTACACTGTATGGCGATATAGCGGCGGCTGCTTTTTTCGAGCTCATTTATAAAGCTTTCCATATCGACAGCCCGTACAGCACTGCTGCCGGTTGCGGAATTGATTTCCTCCGCAAGCATGCGGGCCTTTTCCTGCGACCGATTAACGATAACGACATCCTCTGCGCCTTCGCAGGCACAGAGAAAAGCTGCAGCCCTTCCCGCGCCGCCGGCACCAAGTATCACAAAACGACTGCCCTCAAAGACCACTCCCTCTCTTTCAAGCGCTCTTTTCAAGCCGGTGGCGTCGGTGTTGAATCCCCTGTAGCCGTCTTTATCGTAAACAAGGGTGTTTACCGCACCTATCTTTGCTGCGAGCGGATCTATATCGGCAAGGAATGGTATGACAGCGCTCTTATGCGGCACCGTGACATTGAGCCCTCTTATGCCGAGCGCATACGCTCCTCTGACCGCATCCTGCAGGCGTTCGCCTTTGACGAGAAACGGCAGATACCGGAGGTCTATCCCGGCGTGTCCGCCAAAGCAGCCATGGATCAGTGGTGATAGCGTATGACCTATCGGATCGCCTATTATTCCGAGTATGTCAGGGTGTTTTTCTTTGTTTTCGGTATTCGAATGCATTTTCATCTTCTTTGTTTTCCGTTGTTTCCGGTTGTATGACTTTTGTATCAGGCTGATTTTGCCATAATTTCGACGGTTTCTGCTTGTTTTATAGGTGTGTAACTCTTGTATCAGGTCGATTACGCCATAATTTCGACGGTTTCTGCTTGTTTTATAGGTGCGTAACTGTGGAATCAAGAGTGCCGCGTCTTCTGTATGCGGCGATTATCGGTTTCTCCAGTAATCTTTTCAGTTTTATCTGTATTTCTTCCCTTGAATCTATGGGATCCACCATGACTGCACGGATGCCGCTCCGTCTTGCACCCCATATGTCCGTGAATATCTGGTCGCCCACGGCGGCCGCCTCGTCCGCGCCGATCCCCATTTTCTCACAGGCCTTCAGATATCCGTCCTTTGACGGCTTGTGCGCCTTGTACAGATAATCCGCGCCGACCGTATCGGCGAAGCTTTTCACTCTGTCCACGCCGTTGTTTGACAGGATGAACACCGAAAACCCCATGTCCTTCAGTTTTGCGAAAAGCTCGACACAGCGCTGGTTCGGCGGTGCTCCGTGCATGACAAGGGTGTTGTCAATGTCGTAGATCAGGCCTTTTATGCCCTCGTCGCGAAATCTGTCATACGGAAGTTCAAACACAGAGCTTCCGGTCATGTCAGGCATGAAGTTTTTGAGTATTCTGAATTTCATAACAGTAAATAAATATACGTTACTATTTGCCGGCGCGCAACAGAAAATGCAATAAAAAACCTCTACCCACAAGGGATAGAGGTATGACCCCGACGGGAATCGAACCCATGTTACCACCGTGAAAGGGTGGTGTCTTGACCGCTTGACCACGGGGCCTCGATGCTTGAACTTAGTATTCTGGCTCGCTATGAGCACTTAATGAGACCGAGCCAAAGGCGAAGGTCGAATTGAGTGCGATGCATGTCAAAACACTTAACGAAAGCGAGCTGTTTTGTAGCGATGCTTGAGTTTAGTGTTTTGGCTCGCTATGAGCACTTATCGGCTGTCGCCGTGTGCCATACTTCCGCGAGCACTCGGATTTGCTTCGCAAATCCTCGTTCACGGCTGTCGCCGTGAACTCCGTGGCATATAAATATCGAGCCGCAAGCGAGCTTGCGCTCGATCTTTACATGCCACGGTGCTCGTGGCTCGTAGCTAACGTGGAGATGGTGAGATTCGAACTCATGACCTCCTGCTTGCAAGGCAGGCGCTCTCCCAACTGAGCTACACCCCCATATAACCTTAACGGAGAAGGCGGGATTTGAACCCGCGCGCCGCTTTTAACGACCTGCACCCTTTCCAGGGGTGTCTCTTCAACCTCTTGAGTACTTCTCCTCGTCGTCGCGGGCTTCGTTTCTGCCGGAACCTTTTCTCAGGTTCCCGCGTCAGTTTCACCGCTCCTTCTCTTCCGGGAGGATCTGTACTTCTCTTCAGTCTCCCGGGCTTTGCAGCACTGTTTCCGGTTAAATAATATATATGCTATTCAGTTTTTAAGCGGAGCGGAAGGGATTCGAACCCTTGTGGCCGTTAAGCCAAACGGTTTTCAAGACCGCCTCGTTATGACCGCTTCGATACCGCTCCATAACGCTGTCTTGCTATCGGTTCCGCGCAGCGTGAAAAATATAAT
>JAILGA010000148.1 GCA_024697225.1 Lachnospiraceae bacterium | reverse complement strand
CCTTGCCTGATCATCGCCGTATACAAACATTGCGCTCGGCACACCGACTGCACACAGTTCAAAGGCGGTGGTACCTCCGGCAGTCAGAGCAAGATCTGATGCCGTCATAAGCGCCGGCATATCCCTGACATCATGGTGGATACGGATCCTCGGATCTCTCTTCGCAAGCGCTTCAAGGATCGGCAGATCATCGGACAGACGTCCCACCACCACATTCAGTTCAATATCCCTGAAAGCCGATGCGCCCATGTCAATAAAGCCCTGGGTTATCCTGAAAGCCATGTGGTTTGTATCGCTGCCGCCTGTGGTCACAAGGATCTTTTTCACCTCATCCCTGACCGGCATCCTGTTTGCGGGATCGGAAAACTCCTTCCTGATCGGCGCATATTCCGTTCCGACAAGACATCTGGATGCGAGGCCGCTGGCCCTCTCCGCGGGCTGTCCCGTCGAAGAATACTGCAAAAGTATGTCAACGGGATACACAAAGCTGTGAAGATCATCGATATAGCCGGTCTTAATCACATCCCTTAGTTTCTGCAGATATTCCCTTGTTACGAAATAGGAATCTATGAGAAGAAAATCCGTGTCATGTTCACTGATCTCCTTTGTCAGAGCGGATATCTCTCGATCAGGAGACCTGTAATAAGTGTTCAGTACGACAACCGGGAACCCCTGATCCTTTGCCAGAGAAGCGCTCTCCTCATCAGCGACGAGGATTCTGACCGACGCCCCCTCATCGGCAAAAGCGCGCGCAAGCGTTAGACACCTTTTAATGTGTCCGCTTGCTATCCTTTTATTCCCGTCACAGCGGATATCGATGCGTTTGCCGGCATTCATAACGGGATTATTCTACCATACTTCGGGGTTTTGTACCAGCGGAGAGCTCGACTTCCCGAAACATATACTTATATCTTCGTTTCTGTTCTCTGAGTATATCCGTTACGCGTTCCCGGATCGCGGGTTCATAAATATGCAGATCTTCCATACAGGCATCAATATCCTTTGCAGAGAAAGAAAAACTCAGTTGCTTTCCGTACAGTTTTTCGGCCACTTCCAGTTGTTCGTCAAAAGAATCACAGATCGTTTTTGCTTTTACATTCCCGATTTCCCTGTAAATATCACAACCTAACGGATAATCCATCCTGAGATCCGATAAAAGAGCCGCCCCGTTATCGTAAACGGGACAGAGTTTAAAATCCCCTTTTCCATTCATCAGAACAGAAATATTATGCGTATGTCGGTCCTCGTTTAAAAACAGAGCATCTATGGCAAAGAGTTTTGTCATGTATATTCCGATGTCTTTCAACCCGGTTGTCCTTTCGACCTGCTCCACCAGAAATACCATACGTTCCTCGGGGTCCGCGATCGAATAGATTCCTTGATTCAGCCCCACCCCAAATTGTTCTTTAAATAGCCGTTCCAGTGTTATGATCTGCCATTCGCCGGAAAAATCTCTGCTTTTGCAGCCTTTATATATCTGATCCTTATAACGTATTTCCTCCGGCTCATAGAAAACAAATTCTTCTTCGCCAAGATCGGATCTTCTCAGCAAACGTGACACCGCGCATTCAGCCAGTCCTTCATATCCCAGGTAATCTGCCTTATACCAGATTCCGTTGTTTTCCCACTTAAGCTGATTGCCTTTGGATGACTTCCTGCCGTTGTCGCGCATATCTGTTTCAAACAACTCGACCATGACAATTACCTCTCAATGCGTATCCAAAAATGGTCCTCTGCCATACGTCCTTCGGTCTTTTTTATGATCATTATCGGATCGTAAAACGGAATTCCCAGACGTTCCAGTTCCAGCTTCATTTTGTCACGCTCCTTTGGAAAGCATCTGGACTCCAGAAACTCCTCATACTCGTGATAAGTCGGTTCCGTATTCCTTCCGAAAGCGCGAAACTGAATATTGTCCGTAAAGTTTTTGATCTCAACCCGTTGCGTGACTTCATCTGCATCGATCAGGGTACATAGTTGATCCTCAAACATATAAAAAAGACGGAGCTTAAGTTTGTTCTCGGGTAACGCCAGCTTTTCCGGCCATTTTGTATCTCTTTTCAATATTTCCAGCAGCGTTGTGATAGGCCCGCTGATATTCTTATCTCCGCGTTCCCAACGTTCTATTGTGGGTTTTGAGCAGCCTGCAAATTCCGCAAATTCCTTCTGAGTCATACCGAGCGATTTTCGAACAGCCCTTATCTGTTGGCCGCTCACATGTGACGGGGTTATATAGACCATCGCTTTCCTCCCTCCAGCATTTCATCTCTATACACAGATGGTACCATCAATTTAACGACTTTTCAATATTAAATAATACTCAATTTGATGGTTTTATCAAAGATCACAACTTATTCAGCTTATTCTCATTGATCCTGCCTGAAAATGAGTACAGCGAAGTATTCTCAAATGTGATAACATAAGATAACCTGTTAATAAAATGATCATAGGGAGGTACAACCGGACATGGGCAATATTCTGTATTTTGAATGTGCATCGGGCATAAGCGGCGATATGACCGCGGCGGCGCTCCTGGATCTGGGCGCGGACAGAGAGAGACTTGAGAAGGTCCTTTCTACCATACCGGCGAACGGCTTTGAAATCAAGATAAGCCGTGTAAAAAAATCCGGTATAGACTGCATGGATTTCGATGTGGCGGTGGATGAGGAACACGAGACACATGACCACGACATGGAGTGGCTCTACGGACACGAGCACGGAGATCATGATCACGGGCATGACGATCACGGGCATGATCACGATCATAAGCATAAGCACAAGCATCACGATGACGACGACCATAAGCACAAGCATAAGCATCATGATGACCATGATCATAAGCATAAACACCACGACCATGACGATCACGAGCATCATCATGACCACGATCATCATCATGACCACCATCATGATCACGACCATGATCACCACGGCCATGATCACCATCACGATCACGGACACGACCATCATCATGAGCACCGCAATATGTCCGATATTATGGACGTCATAAACCGGACAGAGATGGACGATGAGGCGAGGAAGCTTGCAGTCAGGATATTCGAGATCCTGGCGGAGGCCGAATCCAAAGCTCACGGTATAGATATTTCCGAGGTTCATTTCCACGAAGTGGGCGCCGTTGATTCCATTGCCGATATCATCGCAATAGCCGAGTGCTTTACTGATATATGCAGAAAGCATAACGTAACAGACGTTATTGTTAAGGGCGTGTCGGAGGGCCACGGCACCGTGAGAACGCAGCACGGCATTCTCCCAGTCCCGGTTCCCGCAGTTGTAAATATCGCAAAGAGCCACGGTATCCCCATGAGAACAGTCAACCAGAGGGGAGAACTTGTGACGCCTACAGGCGCCGCTTTCCTTGCGGCAGTGAAAACGGGAAACAGACTGCCTGAGACGACCGTCATCAGAGAAGTAGGTCTGGGTGCCGGCAAGAGAGAGTACGAGCTGCCGGGATTCTTAAGAGTCATGATCGTGGAGCCGGGACAGGCGTAAATTGACACAAAGGGCGTAATAAGGTATCATTTCGGTTGGCAGAACCGGGTAAAACAAAGGATCATCTTATGCGCGAACTGGAATATCCTTTTGATTCAAATAACATCTTAAAACGCGCAAAGCGTATAAAAAGAGAGCTTCTCTCCGACGGGAGTGTGAGGCTTAAGAAAAAGATCGCCGTTCTGGGCGGATCTACCACTCACGATATCATAAGAGCCATGGAGCTCTTTCTTCTCGATGCGGGAATAGAGCCGGAGTTCTATGAATCCGAATACGCGCAGTACTGGCAGGACGCCATGTTTCCCGGAGAGGAGCTTTCGGGATTCACGCCGGATATCGTCCTTGTCTGCACCAGTGTCAGGAATATCAAAACCTGGCCGGAGATCGGCGATGGCGCAGAGCGGGTGGCACAGATCGAAGAAGAAGAGTTTTCACGCTACACACAGATGTGGGAGAAGCTCTCATCCGACTATCACTGCCCCATAATACAGAACAATTTTGAGGATCCCTCCTGGCGTCTGATGGGAAACCGCGACGGCTGGGACAGCCACGGCAGGGTGCGTTTTGTACGAAGGCTCAATGAGCGCTTTGCCTCTTATGCCGAAGCACATGAGACCTTTTATATCTGCGATCTCGCCTATATAGCAGGTGCGTACGGGCTTGACAGATGGCACGACCCGCTGTACTGGTACATGTATAAGTATGCGATGGGCATGGACGCAATACCGTATTATGCATGGAACGCCGCGGCGATCATACGCTCGCTCTTCGGAAAGAACAAAAAGGCGCTGGTCCTGGATCTTGACAACACCCTGTGGGGCGGAGTTGTCGGAGACGACGGTGTCGAGAATCTCGAGATAGGTGAAGAGACCGCCATAGGGGAAGCCTACTCGGAGTTTCAGGAATACCTTAAGGCACAGAAGGACATCGGCGTTCTTCTTACCGTGGATTCCAAGAATGACGAGGAAAATGCCCTCGCAGGCCTTTCGCATCCCGACGGTAAGCTTAAACCGGATGATTTTGTCTGTATAAGGGCCAACTGGGAGCCCAAGAGTCTTAATGCAAAAGACATAGCACACTCGTTGAACATACTTGAGGACGCTCTGGTATTTGTGGACGATAATCCCGCAGAACGGGAGATCATAAGACAGCAGCTTCCCGGAACGGCAGTTCCGGAGCTCCCGAAGGAGCCGGAAAAATATCTGCGGATACTTGACAGATCGGCCTTTTTCGAGGTGACAAACCTCACGGAGGACGACCGGGGCAGAACGCAGATGATGAAGGCCAATGTCGACAGGGAAGCGCTTAAGAGCACCTTTGCCGACTATGATGAATACCTGCGCTCCCTCGAGATGACGGCGGTAATACACGCTTTTGATCCCCTTCATTTTGCAAGGATATCGCAGCTCACCAACAAGAGCAATCAGTTCAATCTGACAACAAAGCGATTTACGCAGGATGAGATCGAAGCACTCGCGGAAGATGAGGGGTATATAACACTCTGCGGAAGCCTTGCGGACCGCTTCGGGGATAACGGTATAGTGTCTCTCGCGGCCGGCAGGATAGAAGGAAAAGAGCTTCATCTGATCCTGTGGCTGATGAGCTGCAGAGTGCTCAAACGCGGTATGGAACAGGCCATGATGGACACTCTTGTCATGGAATGTGAGAAGAAAGGCATCACAAAGATATACGGATATTATTACCCCACGGCCAAGAACGGCATGGTACGCGAATTTTACGCGGAGCGCGGATTTGAACTGACAAAGAGCGAAGCGGATGGAAGTACCGTGTGGGCACTCGATCTGACAAAGGGTTATGAATTGCAGAACAGTATTATTATAATTCAGGAAAACTGAAACTGAACAGGCATCTGGCATATAACGGATGTCTGCTACCGAAGGAGACATACGATCATGAACAGAGAAGAAGTATTGGAGAGACTGCAGCCCGTCTTCAGAGACGTGTTCGACGACGATTCGATCACGGTATCCGCCGAGACCACATCCGCGGACATCGATGACTGGGATTCGCTGGAACACATTAATCTTGTCAATGCCGTTGAGCAGGAATTCGGCATGAAGTTCGACATGGGGCAGATACTCACCATGAAAAATGTCGGCGAGATGGCCGATATCATCCTGAGCAGGATATGAAGATCCACCATATCGGTTATCTGACAAAAAAAATGGATAAGACCCTCGCGCAGTTTCTCCGCCTGGGATACAGCACGGAAAAGGAGCCTGCGTACGATGATGTGCGCGATGTAAATATCGCCTTTGTCGTCAACGGGGATTACAGGGTGGAGCTCATCGAACCCGCGAGTGCTGATTCCCCCATGGCGCCGCTTCTTGCCAGGTTTAAGAACACGCCCTATCACATCTGCTATGAGGTGGATGACCTGGACACCTCAGCAGGCGAGCTTATTAACGCAGGCTATACGGTACTGCAGCCGCCTGCCCCGGCGCCCTGCATTGACGGTAAGAGAGTCGAATTTCTGCTCCATGGATCGATGGGTATAATAGAGCTTCTGGAGGCCTGATCGTCATGCTCTCCTGGTCCATGGAACTTACATCCTTTAAGTTTCTCTGCTTTTTCGCACTGATCCTCATAATATACTATCTTCTGCCCGCGCTCACCGGGGGGCGTGGACAGCGCTACGTCCTTCTGGCGGCAAGCCTTATATACTATGTGCTTGCGGGAAACGGCCTTTTGATCGTATGCCCGCTCGCTGCCTCTTTTGCCACATGGCTGTGCGTCCGCGCGGTTTTAAGAATGGGCAGGGAAAATGTGACCGAGCGAAGGATCATTCTTATCATCGAGCTCGTCATCTTGCTGGGGAGTCTCGCTGCTTTCAAGGTGTTCGGATACCTGGGGATCAGGCCGGGGGGCTACGGCGCCCCGCTTGGTCTGTCTTTCTACACCTTCATCCTGCTGGGATATTTTCTTGATGTTTACAACGGTATCGACAAGGGGGAATATGATCTTGCGGGCACGGTTCTCGGGGGTATGTACTTCCCTCTCATGACTTCAGGCCCCATCGTGCGCTTCAGAGAATCGGCCGAACAGTACTCCAAACCGCATCTTATCGATTACGACGCGCTTGTGCGCGGGCTCCAGCGAATGCTGTGGGGATTTTTCAAGCAGCTTGTGATATCACAGCGCCTTGGGAAGATCGTAGACAGTGTATACGCACAGGGATCAGGCTATGACGGATGGTATGTATGGCTTGGTACTGTGTGCTTTGCATTTCAGCTTTATACCAATTTTTCCGGGTGCATGGATATAGTGCTCGGTCTCTCGGAGGCTCTGGGGCTTTCTCTCCCTGAGAACTTCCGCCTGCCGTTTCTTGCGACGACGATCTCCGAGTACTGGAGGCGCTGGCACATCACCCTCGGGACATGGATGCGGGACATGGTATTCTATCCTCTTCTTCGGTCCCGTTTCTTTATGGCGCAGGGAAAGCGCCTCGCTGCGCGCTTCGGTAAGAAAACCGGAAAGAAGCTGAACACCTGGGGCGCAATGTTCGTACTCTGGACTGCCGTGGGACTTTGGCACGGCGGAGCTTTAAAGTATGTCATAGGCTCGGGTCTTCTGCACTGGCTGTATATCGTCGCCGGGGAAGCAACACTGCCGTTTTTTACTGCACTCTGGACCGACAAACTGCAGATCGATCCAAAGAACCGCTTTCTGGAAGCCCTCAGGGTAATAAGGACATTTTTCCTGGTATGTATAGGCTTTGTATTTTTCAGGGCCGATTCGACCCCGCATGCCCTTTTGCTGCTTCTTCGCGGCCTTCCCTGGAGGACTGCGGCGCCTGCGGGCGGCGGCTTCTTCGCAATGGGACTTAACTGGATCGAGTGGGGAGTACTTCTGGTATCGCTTGCGATCATGATCGCCGTTGAACTCGCGGACGAAAAGCTCTCCGCCGAGGGTGGCATCAGGGCAAAAATAGCAGGCCTTAAGCTTTTTCCCAGATGGGCGATCTGGTTTGCACTTTTGTTCTACGTGGTGCTCCTCGGTGAATACGGACCGGGCTACAGCGCCGCGGAATTTATCTACAGGGGGTTCTGATGAACTGGAAACAGGCTCTGAGAGCGGGCATTTTCATATTGCTGTTCATCCTTATGACCACCGGACTGACCTATATCTTAAGGACAAACGGCGACGTCAAGGACCGCTTCACCGGCTTTTATTCGGAGCAGGGAGACAGCATTGACGTCATTGCGATAGGCTCGAGCCCTGTCTATCCCTGTATTGCGACGCCCATGCTCTATCATATGACGGGCACCAGACTCTATCCCCTTTCCACCAACATGCAGCGCCCGGTGGCGGCGCCCTTCCTGATAAGAGAGGCCAGAAAAACCCAGAACCCGCAGCTTTTCATCATCGAGGTCAGGATGTTCGCCGCGGCGGACGAGGATTTAAAGAGCAACATGGCTCATACCAGGGGTGTCACCGACAATCTCCGCTATTCCATGAACAGGATCAAGACCATCATGGCGATGGTGGGTCCGGAGGACGACCCTCTCTCATACTATCTGGATATCTTCAAATATCATTCCAACTGGAAGACACTGGTGCTTAAGGAGCAGTTAAGAGACGTCTTCTACATCTGGCCGGACGACCTCAAGGGCTACGTGACCTATGACAGCGTGGGCCCCTGCGAACCGGCCGATCTGTCGGGGATAACGGACAGAGAGCCCATACCGGAAGAACAGGAAGAGGCGCTGCTCAAGGTATGTGATGAACTTAAAGCCGGCGGTGAAAAGGGTCTTTTCCTACTTCTTCCCTACGCCATGGAGGAAAAGAACGTATCAAGGTTCAACTATATCAGGGATCTTGTCACGCAGAACGGATATGATTATCTTGACATGAACAGTGTCGTCGATGAGATCGGGCTTGATTACGAGCTCGACTTCAACGATTACGGAAACCACACGAATGCGCTCGGCGCGGCCAAGGTGACCGCCTGGCTGGGGTCCTGGCTTAAGGAGCACTATGACCTGCCGGATCACAGGGGCGAAGGTTCGGACAGAGATGCCATAGCCTCACTTCTCTGGGGCGGCGGTAATTCATGGGATAAGGCCTACGAGCAGTATTCCTCGGAATACGCAAAGGCTGCCGTTACCATAAGGGAGCGCTACGCCGCGCAGGAATTCTATGTGGCGGAGGAAGAGGAGTAGACGTTCTTTCCTCTTTTTATCCGTCAGACTGTCTTTGCGCCCTGTGACTTATGCCTGGCGTGTTCCCTCTGTTTGCGCACATGCCTGTGCTCTTCTCTCTCTTCAGTGACGCCGGCTCTCTTTCGGGCTTCTTTCTTCTCCTCTGAGATCAGAGATTTCAGATCTGTATGTTTTTTCGCCTTGCTCTCCCTGAAATCCTTCACCTTCGGCGCGATCTCATTAAACGCATCCGGGTTTGTGACCTGCAACAGCGCGAGTGCGGTATTCTTCCGCTCGATACCCATTGACGTCGTCTTTCTTTTACCGACTACCCTTGCATCTACATAGGTCTTGGCCGTCCTTTGGACTATGTCCAAAACATCGCGCATAGCCTTAACCTTTTCCGGATCGTCCATGTTGTAATTATTTGCAAGGCTGGCGGCGGTTTTCACCGCATTATACATATTCTGGTATTCGAGGGAATTCTTGTGCTTTCCCTTATCCTCCGCCTGCATCTTTGCCCACAGGCCGCGGATACTTTCGACAGCATCGTTCTGTTTCTCCACATATTCGGAGACCTTACTTGCACTGTCGACCGCGTCTTTCAGACGATAGTCTGCCGAAAACTGTGCTGTTTTCTTTGCCTGATAGGTCCGTCCTAACTGTCTGTTCCTCGCAGTCGGGTAGGACTCCATCTGTGCGCATAGTTCCATGGCCTTCTCACGGGCCTTCTGCATTCTCTTTATATTATCAGGACCGGCGGGCATATGAGCAAAGGGCATACCAAATCTGTCCCCATTAACGGCGGGAGCGCTGAAGGTTTCCGTCTTCGCATCTCTGTGTTGGAAATAGTCCTGCATGGCTGCATTAAACGAGCCCAATACATCCTCTTTTTTGACACCGGGCGGTAGATCGATCTGGTCGCCCATCTGTGTTATGGCTTCATGCATCGACTGCAGCGCAACATCCAGTTCTTCCCTTGTGTGAGCGAATTCGATGTCCTGACGGATAAGTGCGGAGATATACGGTGAGATTCCGATCTCCGGCAGCGGTTTGCCATCGTAAAAGTTAAAATGATCGAGCGCGAACCTGTTGTAATTGCCCCTGAAGATCTCGCCTGACAAAGCCGGATGTTCAGCGCATTCAGACATGGCGCTCTTAAGAGTCTGCGCGGTCTTAGCCGTCCAGTCCGCGCCGATAAACCCTGACCGGTATTCCAGATCCAGCTGTTTCAGATCATCAAGTCTGTCCGGATCAGTGAAAATATTCGGAAATTGAGCTACTGTGTGCAGGATCGGCGCCAGTCTGTCGGGATCGATCTCTCTTCCGTCCTCGACGAGATGGTTAGGGTCCAGATCCCCCATGAAAACACCGGCTTCTTCCATGTCCTGTATAAACATTCTGGCCATCGTGACACCCTCCTTTCGGTGTGATTCCTGTCCCTACATGCTTATATACGGTATGATGCGGTTAAAACACACGGACCGCCAGCCTGTTGATCTGGGTCGCCACGTAGCCCGCGCCGTAGCCGTTGTCTATGTTAACAACCACTACACCGTTGGCGCAGGAGGTGAGCATCGCGTTGAGGGCAGTCCTGCCTCCCTCTGCCACGCCGTAACCTATAGAGGTGGGCACGGCTATGACGGGATTCTCCACAAGGCCTCCGAGGACACTGGGAAGCGCACCTTCCATGCCCGCAACTGCCACTATACAGTTTGCATTTCTGATCTCATCTATGACCGACATGAGCCTGTGAAGACCGCTGACGCCCACGTCGTAGAATCTCGCGACTTTTGCACCGAAAAACTCCGCTGTGGCGGCCGCCTCCTCCGCAACCGGGATATCGGCGGTACCGCCGCTGCATATTGCCACAAGGCCCTTTCTTTCCTTGTCATTTTTTTCTATTTTTATAATGCGGGATACTGCGTCGTAGGAGAACATATCCACAACACCGCTGTCAGCGACATATCCCTCTTCCAGCGCCCGCTTTACTATCTCTGCCTGTCCCGGCGTGGCTCTCGTTCCCAGAACCTCTCCGTTCTTTTCGTAAAGCCTGCAGAATATCTCCCCTATATGCGCATCGGCCTTGCCCTCACAGAATACCACCTCCGGGAAGCCCGTTCTGGCCGCCCTCATAGTATCGAGTCTGGCAAAGCCCATGTCCAGATATCCCTTATCTCCCTCAGTCCCCATTCATATACCTCTCTTTATCCGCACACATGCGCGACAACAATCAGGCAACTGTCTCTCAGTCACTATCTACGATGCTATCCCTATCAGACCCTTTATTCCGTCTCTCTTAAACGCATCCTTGTAATAGCCTATCTCGTCACGGATGATGGAATCGATCACCTTCATGCCAAGAAGCTCAACGGGCGCCTTGTCATCCGTCAGTATAAGGTCACCGCCCTCGCATACCTTAAGGCGCTCCGCAACATTTAACAAAGTCGAAGAAAGCAGAATCTCTCGTTCGCTGTCGGAGTCACCTGCAAGCTCAAAGGCTCTGTCCCTCAGAGATCCGATCGCTGC
>JAILGA010000146.1 GCA_024697225.1 Lachnospiraceae bacterium | reverse complement strand
TGTACTCACCACATCGTAGATCTGGTTTTTCCGGTTTCCTACCACCTTGGTTGAGACAAGGAGAAATACCCCGGAGTGAACCGCGGAAAATCTACTTTTGGATGATCCCCGATCCTTCACTTTCTCACCTGCCGAGAATGGCGGAGAGGCTGTTCAGAATGCCCTCTGCTATCTCGGGTTTGTTCATCGAGTACACATGTATATGGTTCACGCCGTTGGCGATCAGATCGATTATCTGCTCGGTGGCATAGATCACTCCCGCCTGTTTCATTTTCGCGGGATCATCACCGTACCTGTCCACCATAGTCCTGAATCTCTGGGGTATGGTCGCCCCGGACAGAGCCACGCTCCGCGCAACCTGCTTTTTGTTTGTTATGGGCATGATCCCCGGAAGCACCGGTACCTCAATCCCTGCCTCCCTGATCCTGTAGAGAAAATTATACAGAGTATTATTATCAAAGAACATCTGTGTAGTCAAAAACGAGCATCCTGCCTCTACTTTAGTCTTAAGATGCGCTATATCCTCAGACTGGCGTTCACACTCTATATGCCCCTCCGGATAACAGGCTCCGCCTATACAGAAAGTATCATCGCCCGCAATCTCCTTTATGGCTCTGATCAGATCGGAAGCATGAGCAAAATCGCTCTGGATATTGCCGTCTTTCGGCAGATCTCCTCTCAGTGCCATAATATTTTCTATGCCTTTTTCCCGATATGCATCTATCATGCGCTCTACGGTCTGTCTGTCAGAGGAGACGCATGTCAGATGCGCAAGTACGGATACGCCGTATCTGTCCTGAAGGCGTCCGGCAAGCTCCACCGTATTCACAGCCGTACTCCCTCCGGCTCCGTAAGTGACGCTCATGAAGTGCGGTTTAAGCCCGGCGATTGCACCGGCTGCTTTTTCTACACTTTCAAAAAGCGCATCCGTCTTGGGAGGAAACACCTCAAAAGAAAGAGTTACCTCGTTTTCCCTGAAAATGTCCGATATCTTCATGGCACGTCCTCTCTTTTCCACAATCCGCGGAGTTCTCTCTTTGGAACAAAACCCACGGTTATCTAACCGTGGGTTCTGATTAGTACTGATTATTATCAGCGAGTATCACTTGGTCGATTTCTTCGGAGAAGCCACGGGCTTTTTTCTCACAGCGGGTTTCTTGACCTCTTCCTTCTTCTCGACGGGCTTTTCTGCTTCAGCCTTCACAGGCTCCGCCTTAACGGTCTCTGTCTTCTTGGGCGCCGCCTTCTTAACAGCGGTCTTCTTAGGCGCAGCCTTCTTTGCTGCAGGCTTGTCAGCCTCAACCTTCTTTTCCTCGGTCTTCTTTGCTGCTTTCTTTGCAGCAGGCTTCTTGGCAGCCGTCTTCTTTACAGCGGGCTTCTTGGCAGCCGTCTTCTTTGCAGCGGGCTTCTTGGCAGGGGCCTCTGCCTTCTTTGCTGCCTTCTTTACGACATTCTGCAGAACCTCTGCCTTCTGAAGATCTCCTTCTGCAAAAAGCTTGCCGGTGAGATTGGCATTTACGAGATCGCTCTTTCCGTCGATGATCTCAAGAAGAGCATCGGCAGAAGTGACCACCTTGATATCATGCTCATAATATTCATAGGGCTCTACAGCGATCTTGCCGTCAGCTATCTCGATGTAAAAAGCTCCTTCGCCCTCTCCTGTGATATCAATCTGGATCGCCACTCTGTCCTCTGCGCCAGCCGGTTTGTAGGCCTGAAAATGCTTTTTAACCTTGCCAACTATTTCTTCATAAGTCATGATGCTGTTCTCCCTTCAATTTTTCTACACATCCCGCGGATCCCCGTCCGCTTTATTTTCAATAACCGCGCAAATGATATCACAACACTTTTCATATGTCAAGCCGTTTCTACACATTATCTACACTGTAGTCACAAGTAATTCGGCGCTGCCCCTGACCCTCCACTCTCCGGATCCCGCAGTGACAAAGAAAGAGTCACCTTTACTGCACTCAAACACTTCACTTTCGCCGTCCAGAGCAAGTTCTCCTTCACCATCTATAACAAGAATGCCGGTGAACGAGCTCTCGTCGGTGATACCCACGGTAACTCCGCCGTTTTCTGTACATGATGATCTGTCTACTTTAAAATAGGCGCAGCTTACAAGATGTGTTCCGTGTTCCGCCGGAACGGGTCTCTTTCTGTCCGTCACCTCGAGGGCTTTATCTATATGCAGTTCTCTTTTGTTACCTGCGGCATCTTGTCTGTCATAATCATATACCCTGTAAGTCACATTTGAATTCTGCTGTATCTCGGCGAGAAGTATGCCGCTCCCAATCGCATGCAGCGTGCCCGGAGGTATAAAAAACATATCCCCCTTTTTCACGCCAACCCTGTTCAGTACCTCCGTCAGCGTACCTTTACGGATCCTGTCAGCGAATTCCTCAGCGGATATTTCCTCACGGAAGCCATAATATAATGAAGCACCCGGCTTCGCATCCAGAATATACCAGGCTTCCGTCTTACCGTATTGGTGTTCGTGTTCCAGCGCATAATCGTCGCTCGGATGCACCTGTATTGACAGGTCGTTTTTGGCATCTATCAGTTTTATCAGGATCGGAAAATCATCATACACAGTCGCATCTGTGCCCAGCACTTCCCTTCCCAGTTCCTGTATCACTTCAGCCAATGTTCTTCCGTCATATTCGCCGCCCTCTATCACGCACGGTCCGTCGGGATGGCACGACAACACCCATGCCTCCGCTGCTGTTTCATGCTTTGTCTTAATGTTCCATTCCTGTATCAGCCTGTCGCCGCCCCACAGGTAATCCTTGACCGCCGGTCTGCACCTGTATATACCCATCTGTCTATGCTCTCTTTCTGCTCAAGATTTATTGCTGATATCATAATATCATGAAACAATTACAATTCAAGAGTCAAAAGATATTATAATTATCTTGCCAATTTATGATAAACAGGATAGAATTATGATTATGAGCAATCCGAAAAACAACTCCGTCCTGCGGATAGAAATGCTGGGTGATTTCGTCGTATATTACGGCGGGACTACTGTAAGTGTCGGCAAAAATGCCGGAGCAAAGTTCAAAAGTCTCCTGCAGATGCTGGTGCTTGCGAAAGATAAGGGCGTAACACGCGAAGAGATAATAGATTCGCTGTATGAAGCCGATGACATGGCGAATGTCGGAAACTCCCTCAACAATCTGATCTATCAGGCAAGAGGACACATCGGCCGCTCCAAGCTTCCAGAGGGCTGCGAGATCATTAAGAGCGCCGGGAAATATTACTGGAAGAGCGAAATCCCTACTGTCACAGATGTCGACATGTTCATCGAAGCCCTGGAAAGAGCCTCGGACAGTGAGAATACCGCCGAATGCGAGAAGGCGCTGGCCGAAGCACTTGCGATATACAAAGGTGATCTGCTGCCCACCACGACGGAATCCTGGGCAGAGCAGATGCGCGTGGCTTTAAGAGACCATTTTCTCCGGGCAGTACATGATATGGCAGATATCCTTCGGGAGAAAAAAGATACATCCTCCCTCGTTAAACTATACAGCGAGGCATATTCGGTCTGCAACGGCGACCCCGAGGCAGTGCTTTCTTCTTCTTTGATAAATGCCCTGATAGATACCGGCGACACAGCCTCTGCTCTGCGCCAATATGACAAAGCAGTGAGGCGATTCCAGTCCCAGGGCAGGGGACATATCCCGGAAAAGCTCGAAGCCTGCGCTTCCAGACTGAGTTTTGACCAGGATCACATATCCTCCGCGGATCTCCAGTCCGAGCTGCTTCACATCGCGCGTACCGAGGCCTCTGAAGACGCACCCCCGGACGGAGCTTTCTACTGCAATTATCCGAGCTTTATTGATGCTGTAAAGCTTGTAAGAAGAAATAATCCAAGAGATAAAAGACCCGCGACTCTCATGCTCGTAACCCTTGTCGATTACGCGGGAAGGCCCATGAAATCTGAAGTCAAGCGCAAAAGATATTCGGAAGAACTCGAACAGGCTGTACGGGTCGCTCTCCGCGTGGGAGACAGCTTTACAAGGCACGACGAATCCGGTTTTCTTGTACTTTTGCCCGGCGCGGACGAAGAAAATGCGGCTGCAATATACGACCGCATAACCAGAGTCTTCAGAGCTTCCGCAGGCACCAATGCGGGTCTTCGCTACCGCAAGCTCGACCTGTCAAGCATCTGATCATTTTCCGAAGCATCTGCGTATTATCTCTATAACGATATCCTGCTCGCTCTTTGTCATTTTGTTGTCACTGGGGAGACACAGTCCCCTGGCGAACAGGTCTGCTCCCACATCGGCTGCCTCTTTGCTCCTGATATACGCGTTGCTCCTTGCCCTGCCGTTTCCATCGGCTGTGATAAACGGATTCATGCGGTACACAGGCTGTGCGTGCATGGGTTTCCACAGAGGCCTGCCCTCGGCATTGAACGCCGAAAGTGCCTCAAACACCTCCATGGGACAGCTCTTTCCCGGCTCCGAAATATACAGGGAATCCTTCTCCCCGCGCACCTGACTGCACATGGCAGCCTTATCGATCAGCATGCAGGTGAGCCAGAAGTTCGGCTCGCTATTCTCTTTATCATAAGGATTCATGGAAACCGGCAGGTCAGAAAGACCCTCGGCATACCTCTCATAGATCGCCTTTTTCTGTGCCATATGCTCCGCGGCATGCGGCAGCTGTCCCCGCACCAGACCGGCGATTATATTACTCATCCTGTAGTTGTAGCCAAGTTCCTCGTGCTGATACCATGCCGCGGCCTCCCTGCTCTGGGTGGACCATTTCCTTATCTTATCCGCCCACTCGCCGTTATCGCACAAAAACATGCCGCCGCTTGAACCTGTTATCAGTTTATTGCCGTTCCAGCTAAGGATCGACACGTCACCAAAGCATCCGGTCTGGACACCCTTGTAGGTGGCCAGGAAAGACTCCGCCGCGTCCTCAATGATCATGGCGCCGTGCTTATCCGCCACGGCTCTGAGCTCATCCATCTTTGCCGGAGTACCGTACAGATGCGCCATGACAATGAGTTTAACATCCGGATAGATCCTGAATGCCTCCTCGAGCGCCACGGGATCCATATTCCAGGTGTCACGCTCTGTATCGATGAACACTGCCTCGCCGCCTTCATAGGCAATGGGATTGACTGTGGCATCAAAGGTGAGATCGGATGCAAATACCTTCTTTCCCTCCAACACCCCGCAAAAAGCGGAAGGCTGCCCGTAGAGCAGTTCTCCGCAAAGTCTCACGGCAAGGTGCAGGGCTGCGGTGCCGTTTGTGAGAGCAACAGCATATTTTCTACCGGTCATCTGTGCAGTCATCTTTTCTATTTCATTTATGTTCTCGCCGACCGTGGACACCCAGTTGTCATCAATGGCCTTGTTTATCCACAGTTTTTCCTCCCCGTGCATAGTGGGGCTTGAAAGCCACACACGCGAGGTGAAGGGTGATATCCCGGAGAACCTTGGATCCGCTCTTAAATCCGCCATTTTTTCTACACCTCCCCGGCATTTATCTCATCCGCGACGCGTCTGAGCGCTTCTGCCCTCTCCTCGTCATGTTCGGGTCTTCCACCCTCCTCCGGATGATAGGTAGTGACTATCCTCTTTACTATCTCCCTGATGTGCCTGCTCTCCCTGCGGGATTCCTGATTCAGTTCCTCAAGCTGCCTGAAAAAGGCGATCTCGTCTATCGGTATGGGCTTCCCTATGTGAATCAGGCTGTTATCCGTGTCGAGCAGCCCCTCCTCATCCATAAGCATTTCTTCAAAGAGCTTTTCACCGGGTCTCAGTCCCGTAAACTCGATCTGAATATCGCGTCCCACGCGGTATCCCGAGAGCTTGATCAGATTTTCGGCAAGATCCAGTATCCTTACGGGCTCACCCATATCGAGCACGAAGATCTCGCCGCCCCTGGCGTATGCGCCCGCCTGAAGGACCAGTGATACCGCTTCGGGTATCGTCATGAAATACCGCTGTATATCGGGATCCGTGACCGTGACAGGCCCTCCCTCTTCGATCTGCTTTTTGAAAAGAGGGATAACGCTGCCGTTTGAACCCAGGACATTTCCGAATCTCACCGCGACAAACTCCGTCGCATAATGCCTGTTAAAGGTCTGGATTATCATCTCGCAGATGCGCTTGCTGGCTCCCATTATATTGGTCGGATTGACGGCTTTGTCCGTTGAGATCATGACAAACTTGCCGGTTCCGTTCTGCGCAGCGGCGAGCGCCGTCTTCCACGTTCCGAACACGTTGTTCTTTATGGCTTCGTTCGGCGAGTCCTCCATCAGCGGCACATGCTTGTGGGCTGCGGCATGATAAACGATGTCGGGTTTCCAGGTGGCAAAAACGTCATTTATCCTCGCCGTGTTTCTTACGGATCCAACCAACACCACCAGATCGAGATCGGGATGTTTGGTAATAAGCTCCTGCTGTATCTCATATGCATTGTTCTCATATATGTCAAAGATGATCAGCCGCTTAGGACCGTGGGATGCCAGCTGTCTGCACAGCTCGCTCCCGATGGAGCCTCCGCCGCCCGTCACGAGCACGGTCTTGTCCCTGACATAGCCTATGATGGAATCTATATCCACCGTCACAGGCTCTCTTCCCAGGAGATCCTCGATCTCAACATCCCTCAGCTTGGAGACATTTACCTCGCCGTTTACGAGCTGGTATACACCCGGCAGTGATCTCAGCTTGCAGTTGGTTTCTTTGCAGATATCCAGAATTCTGGAGATCATAGGTCTTGGTGCCGACGGTATGGCAAGGATGATCTCATCGATATTGTACAGATCGGCGCTTTCGATTATCTTATCCCTTCCGCCCACAACCCGAACGCCCTGTATATAACGTCCCCATTTGCTGGGATCGTCGTCTATCATACAGCGCACCACCATGGTCGAATAATTGCCGGTCTGTATCTCCTTGCAGATCACATTTCCGGCCTCGCCCGCTCCTATAATCATGACAGAAACAGAATTGTTCCTGTTCTCATTCTTATGTTTCCTGCTCCTGAAGAATCTGTAGGAAAACCGGCTCACAAAGGTAAAGGATATCAGAAGAAACGTGTACAGGAAATAAAAGCTCTGCGGAACAGAGACCAGATCTATCCTGTAAAACTGCAGCCCTATGCCGTCTATAACGCCGTCCAGAACGCAGGCTATCACGAGGTTCTGCAGCTCGTTCTCACCGGCAAAAGCCCACAGCGAGTTGTAAAGCCTGAACAGATAAAACAGCGCTATCGTAAGCACGAGCAGGATCGGCATGAACTTCAGTATGGGTGTCAGATAGTAGTCCGGAACCCTTGAGGGATGGAATTCAAATCTGATCAGCAGCGCGAGATAACTGGCGGCGCAGACCGCAACTATATCATATATCACCAGAATGGCCTGCCTGCCCAGAAGCTGCCAGTTTAACGGTCTCATCCCGGTATTTTTCTTCTGTCTCTTTTTTGACATCTATTTCTTCCTGAAACAAAGCGGCATCCAGGACAGAACCATGGATACTGTCATCATGTTACCCAGCTGATAATTCCACTCCGAGAGGCCGGAAACCATGAACCCCACGGTAAGTGCAAACGGAACAAAAGCCTCAGCGCCTTTCATCCTTCCCCATACGGCTCCCGCGAACGCAGCGGCACACAGTGTGAACGCAAAGAGAATTCCGACGGGAATGCCGTTGTCATAGGCCACCTGAAGATATACATTATGGGCGTGTACCGCGATCTCACCGTTGGGAAGCGGCACCCCCATACCCTCATGACCCGTGAGATTCAGATACGGCAGATAAGAGCGCCATATCGTCAGCCTTCCGTTTGCCATGCGGTCGGCATCGTTGCCCTCCTCAATCAGCCCTCCGGACGAAGCGGGATTCCCGCCCCCTCCGCGCAGAGGTTCCGCGAGTTCTGAGACACTATTGTATATGTATTCCCCGTTTTCATCATAGTTATACCTGTCCTCAGGATAGTTATATGAGCCTCTTTCAACGCCGGCCAGTTTATCCAGGAGCACATCGGAGAATCTTTCAACACTCATGAGAAACCTGCTGTCCCAGTTGGTCCATCCGCGAAGCTCCGGGGCGGCGTCCTCGATCTCCATGTACTCAGGTCTTCCTATCATCGGAGGTATTATGCGCTGGAGGGTAAATACCGGTGTGAGCATAACAACAGCCGAAAGTGCGGTCATCGCCGCCAGCACACCGGGTCTGAAGCCCTTCGGCGGTCTGATGCTCATCACTGCAAACATGACCAGTACAGATACGCCGAGAGCCAGCATTACGGTTCTCGAAGCGGTAAACAGGGCATAGGCAAAGACCGTACCGAAAAAGACGAATTCGGGAAGCACTGCCCTTATCACCCCGCGTGCACCGCTGTCTTTTGGCACATTCCTTACCGCCGCATAAAGGAGCGCAAAAGCCGCACATCCCATCATAGTCAGATATTCGGCGGTCACCGTCACCGTGTGGAACACAAAGGAAAAGCGTCCCGACACAAAGGCTGCAAAATATCTGTGAAGCAGGCAATACAGCATACTGCAGTAAAAATTTATCTGCAGTCCGGCAGCAAGCACGGGTATATATCTGTCCTTTGCCCCCGAGAACCTGTAGCACACAAGTCCCGTAAGGAAGATGACCGTCACGGTGATGCCCCACATCCTGCCGTTTCTGAACATGACCGTCATGACGAAGAACAGCATGGCCAGTGCGCCGAATATATTGATCTTCTGGCCCTTCTTCCCGGATCTGTCCCTCCTGAAAAGAAAAGGTATAAGGAACACAGCTATGGCGGCGACCTCTTTTCTCTCCGCTATCCTGTGTACGGCATCGTACAGACCGTTCATATAATCACAGCAATACTTTACCGCAAGTGCAAAAGCGACAGCCTGAACAAATTCGATAACATTTGTTATTTTTGAAGACGAGCCGCCTTTCTTTTCGGCTGCAAATACTATAACCCCGAGCGCCGCCGCTATCAGGATCCCTGTAATATATACCGCATTGTCCGCAGGTCTGTCATCATACCGCCCCGACAGACAAAATACAAGAAGTACAGTGCAGGCCAACAGGATCGGCGGCACTGCAAATGCCGCAACAGCCTGCCTCACAGACACTACCCTGTCTCTGTCCTTTCCCCGCCTCTTAGCTGCGAACCACACAGCTCTCTCAAGAACCGCGGCGATCAGTATCACCGCGGCGATTATCATAAGAGATGCCTTTTTATCAATCGGCGCCCTGTAATTAAGCGTGGCATTAAGACGCCAGGTATCGTTCCCGGTGTCATTCATGTAAAACCCGGTGAAATACGGCGAAGCGTCCGCCGGGATATTCTCAAGGTCCAGATATATGCCGGCATGCGCACCAAGGAAAAAAAGCGCATACTCCTTACCGGGCTCCAGCACTGCTCCCACCGGGATCTCGACTGTCACGGGATATTCGTCATCCTCGTGAATACCGATATCCACGTACTTGTGATACATGCGCTGCCAGTTTTCATCAAGGAGCGAAAAATCCAGATATCTGCCGCTCTCGACGCTTCTGACGCTTATCTTCACGGTCCCCAGTCTGTCATATCTCGCGACGAAGCGCTGCATCAGGTCATGGGCATCGTCTACTCTCTCCGATACCTCCATTCTGACACCGCCGCCCTTTTCCTCTATATTCCGCTGCCATATCCGGAGCGGAAATACCGACAACACAACAAGGATCGCCACCGCGACGATAAAGGCACGCACCGCTTCGCTTGCGTATATGACTTTTCTCATTTAACTATGTCCCTCACGATATATTGGGGGCTGTTGTTCTGCGTGATATACAGTCTTCCCAGATATTCACCGATCAGTCCGAGCATCAGCATCACCATACCGCCGATGAACATGATGGCGCTCATCAGTGCAGAGAAGCCCACAGGGATATCGGGGATCACAAATTTCTTGATTATGGTATAAATCCCGTATAAAAAACCAACCATTGCAAACAGGGTGCCTGACAGCGTCGCTATCCTCAGGGGCTTTATGGAAAAAGCCGTAAATCCGTTCATCCAGAGAGAAACGAGTTTTCCGAAGGTGTAGCCCGATACTCCGACCTCCCGCTTTCTGTGGGTCACATCTACATTGACTATGCGGTCGGAGGCCCTGAGCACCAGACCGATAAGGTACGGATAAGCCCCTTCGTATTTAAGGACTTCGTCTATGACAAAGCGCTTTGCCGCAAAGTAACTCGAGACCGTGAGGGATGCAGGCTTTCCAAGCATCACACCGGCCATCACCTCATTTACCCAGGATCCGAAATTCCTGAACGCTGAATGCTGCTTATTTGCATACCTCGCATATGCGACATCTGCCCCGTTCTCTATGGCAGCTATCAGTTTATATGCCTCATCAGCCGGGGTCTGTCCGTCATCATCCAGACATATCACCACATCGCCCTTCGTTCTTGAGAGCCCGGCCATAAGAGCCCCGTGCTGCCCGAAATTCCTCGCAAGATCGATGGCAGTTACACGCAGATCGCTCTCCGCAAGCCCCTTTATGGTCTCCCAGGTATCATCGCCCGAGCCGTCATTTACGAGGATGATCTCGTAACCGTCGGCGGTCTTCGGGATATCCTCACACGCTTTTTCGATCTCTGCCACCACAGACCCGATCGTCTTTGCGGATCTGTAGCAGGGAATGACAAAACTGATCATCCTTATAACTCCGTCTCCATATATATCATGTCCTTCATCTCGCCGTCACTGCACCGGACATCCTTAAGTCTTTTTACGGGCACGAATCCCGCCTTCAGATAACTCTTTTTTGCCCGTTCGTTGTCATCGAAGACCCTGAGACAGAGCTTCTTCAGCCCCATTTCCTTAGCAAGTCCAATGACTCTGCGCGCGGCTTCGGTACCGATGCCCCTGCTCACTGCGTCCGGCTCGCCGATGAAGATCCCGTACTCGGCGATCCCCGCCTCTCTGTCAATATCTCTCAGATAAACGCTGCCCACAGGTCTCCCGCAGGTTCCGACCTCTCCGGGTTCACAGATCATCCACTGCATGACATCCTTCTTATCCTCTATCCGTTCCCTGATCCAGCGCTCATGCATCCCGGCATCGAATTCCTCCCTGAACACAAAATGGGAACGTATATCCGGATCGTTTCTCCACGCCACGATGAGCCCGGTGTCATCATATCCCATGGGTCTTAAGACTATCACTGTGCGCCTGCCTCCGTCACGCTGTATACCACGAAGGTATCCGCGACCTCATCAACCCTGTTCACCCTGACACTTACGCCCTCCGAGGCATAATATCTCACCAGCCACGAGACATCGCTGTTAATTTCTGCCACAAAATAGGCGGAATCCTGAAGAAGACCCGTGAATGCGTCATCCATACCGGCCTGTCCGATCTTGTCGGCCCACTCCGGACTCTTTACCGCCCATCCGCCCAACAGGTCAAGATTGTCAGCCGCACCGGTCTTTATCCCTTCCGAGAACAGCGGTCTGGTCTCCCTCACCGAACTGTATACATCCATGAAATACCAGTTATCGGGATTATCAGCCGCATAAGCCCTCATCGCCACATACGGGAGATTATCCGCTGCCCTTCTTTTCTCATCGATCATTATGTTCGATACATTGCGGCCCACGTAAACTATTCCCACCACGAGCGTCAGTCCCATGGCAGCATAATTGAGCAGAGTAAGGAGCCAGTGCCTTCTCTCCGCCTCATCAACCTTTCTCACCACCTCGTCGCTCTCTCTTCTCGACTGAACTATCAAAAGTCCGAAAAGAATGGCAAGTTCCGCATACATCAAAGGATGTGTGACACGAACAGGATCTCTCCCCCTTACTATCAGATACATCCACAGCGATGTCCTGCAGGCAAAAAGGAGAACAGGCCTCCACAAAGTGGCCAGCAGCTTTTCGCGCAGGCCGTATTCCTTCGGCTGTCCCGCCCAGGTAATGATCGTCAGAGTTATATAAAGAAGTATTATGAACACGTTCCAGGGTGCATCGGTCTGAGGCCATGTTACGTCTTCGGGAAGTCCCAGATGATGCAGCCTGTAGATATAGTTTCTCAGAGCCCTGACAAATCTCTTCCGGAGAGGATCCATCTGCTTTTTCGCATAGACCGCGATATCTTCCATGCTGTCCGCATTGATTTCATCAGACAGTCCGAAATTATAATTTTTCAGGAGTCCGACTTCATTTTCAGACAGCCCGATCCCGTCATAGAACTCACTGTGCCCGTCATATGGCGGAATACCCGTGAAATCATATACCTCTGTCCGTGCGTCAAAAAAGCGGACAAACTCCTGCCAGCCCACATCCGCATAAGCTATCCTGTCAACATTCCACCCAAGCGAGATAACGAGTATCATCCCGACAAACCCCAGGCCGAAACGTCTGTACCTGTCTATCCTGAAGGGATAGGTGACGATCTCCTTAAAGCCCGGAATCTCTTCATTTATCGCCCTCGCACTCATGAGTTCCCCCACATATGAGAACAGAAGCGCAAGAAAGACTATGGGCAGAAGAAGGAGCACCAGCTCCGATCTTATCGTATATGCCAGTCCGACAAGGATCACGGACGCAAAGATACTTGCGGCACTGCCTGAAGTCATTATCAGAAATACCGCCGTACAGCACAAGAGTCCCGCGGTCACGCTATACTGGATGAAGAAGAAATGCGGCGACACAAGGATGCACAGCAATATCCAGACTATAAATATACCAAGAACGCTGTAGATCTTTTTCCCTTTTGGTCTTATGGTCCGCAGTGCCTGACACAGCAGGATCAGCATGCAAATGCACTGAAGTCCCAGCAGTATCATCCCGTACCACGGCACATCCGGAGAAAGTCTGTAGAGTGCTGACATAAAGAGACTGAAGGGATAGAGATTCTGAATATCCCTGGCCGCCGGCGTACCTGAATACGCCCCCGACACAAGATCACGTATCAGAGAGTCATCATTCAGATCCAGATAAAACAGCTTTCCCAGCTCAGACAGCATTATAGAATTCCTTTACCCTGAGGATGACCTCGTCCTGATCCTCCTCTGTCAGCGCATAGTACATCGGGAGTCTCAACAGCCTCTCGCTCTCCTTTGTCGTATACCTGTCCTCCCCGTGGAATCTGCCGTATAACAGACCGGCCTTCGATGAGTGGAGCGGTATATAATGGGATGCGGGCAATATCTCCTTTGACAGGAGATATTCGATCAGCGCCTTTCTCTCCTCGAAATCCCGGCACTTGATGTAATACATATGCGCATTGTGTTTACAGTATTCCGGCACAGTGGGCCTCTCTATCAGACCACTGTCCGACATTTCGGCAAATGCCTCATTATATCTTTCCCACAGATGAAGACGTCTCTCGTTGATAAAATCGGCCATTTCCATCTGGGCAAAAAGATATGCGGCGTTTAATTCGCTGGGGAGCCAGGACGAGCCGGGCGCTATCCAGCTGTATTTGTCGACCTTGCCCATCTTATAAAGAGTCCTGTTCGTTCCCTTCTCCCTTATTATCACAGCCTGATCGGCCCATCTCTCATCCCTCAGGGTCAGCGCACCGCCCTCGCCGCAGGAGAGATTCTTGGTCTCATGAAAACTGAAATTGCCCATGTCGCCTATTGCGCCAAGCGGCCTGCCCTTATACGAAGCCATTATCGCCTGGGCTGCATCCTCGACCACAAAAAGCCCGTGTCTCTTTGCGATGTCCATAATGGCATCCATCTCGCAGCCCACCCCGGCGTAATGCATCACAACAATGGCCTTCGTCTTTTCGGTGATGGCAGATTCTATCAGATTTTCATCCATGTTCATGGTGTCGGGCCTGATATCCACAAACACCGGCACACCGCCCCTCAGCACAAAGCCGTTTGCCGTGGAGACAAAGGTGTAGCTGGGCATTATCACCTCATCCGAGGGACCGATGTTCAACAGTACAGCCGACATCTCCGTGGCATGCGTACAGCTCGTTGTGAGAAGAGCCTTTGCAGCGCCGGTCCTCTCCTCAATCCACCTGTTGCACCGCGCGGTGAAATCACCGTCACCGCAGATCTTCTGATCCTCGACAGCCTGTTTTATGTATTCCAGTTCTTTTCCCGTATACGGCGGGACATTAAAGTTTATCTTCATCTTTTTTCTCTAACGTAAGCTTTCTTGAAATGAAATTGTAGCACATCACTATGGCAGTTGAGACCAGCACCCAGAAAGTCTCCTCCGATCCGTTTCTGGTAAGACCGAAAAGCCCGCCGAACCATGCTATCAGATCGGCGACAGCAGGGAATACCGGATCTATGATGTCCATGCCAAGATAAAGTATTATCTCCGCAAGGACAAGGCCTATCACCGAGAGCACGGCAAAAATGATGAATTCCTTTCTGCGGCTCATGTCGTCCTTTCTCTTAAAGACAAACTTCATGGACAGCAGATAATTGCAGACCATCGATACCGCTACGCTCACAAATTTTGATATGAGATAGTAATACGGAAAGGCTTCCGCAAAGCCGACGTTCCAGAATATCCTGTTTAAAACGGAGTAGACGCCGAAATCTATAAAGAAACATACCACACCGACTACACCGAATTTGGCGATCTGCCCCAAAAGCTTATTCATCCGCGCTGTAGACCTCATACTTTCCCTGTCCGTCACATGACACTTCAAACAGTATATTATACCCGTTTTTATCCATATAGTCCAGCAGAATATCCCTCTTTGGCTCATCCGAGGATCCGTCGTATACATGCTCGGAAGACTCGTACATTATGACTAACGGCCTCCGTCCGGATCCCGCGATATCGTTTATTTCTTCTTCCATGCGTCTGATCTCATAACTGTCGAGATCCGGCCAGGCTGTGCGGAGTGCCGGCGCCATCCCGAAAAGATAGTGGAATCCCGGAGCGTTGCCGAGTACTATTGCTTCACTTCCGGCGGCGACTACATTTTCTCTGAATTTCGTGTTAAGATCAGCATACATTTCCTCAAGAAGCTCCGCATTATGTTTTGTGGTGTGCATGCCCCTTATCGCAGGAACGCCCGTCACCACGGCATCTCTCTTTGTTCCGTCTGTCCCGTCACCGAAGCAGAACACCATGTGAAAGATGCTTGCCTGAACTAACAGGAGACACACCAGCAGTACCGCGGGTATCTGCCAGGCATAATGTATACTCCTCTGCCACAGCATCCTCTCCCCGTTTTTTGCGGTCCTCACATTCTCATACATGACCTTCAAAGAAAGAAAAGCAGCCGGAAGGATCAGGAACAGATCATTTATCAAAGGATAAGTATGATTGTTTGAACCCAGCGGAATGATAAATATACTCATGAGGGAAGTCAGGCAGAAAGCTCTCTGTGGAGCATCGCATCCAACCTTTGGCAGAAGCATCAGCACAGACAGTACTATCGCACCGATGATCACCATCATTGCGACCTCAAACATGCAATCATAATACCAGTAGCTGATGGTGACCACCCCCGTGGCATAGTACCATCTCAACAGCAGAGCAAACAGGATGATATACGCGGCCGTCGCCCAGATCCTCATCCGCGGCATGTTTTCAAGCAGCGTGAACATGATCAGCCCGACTATCAGGACAGGTACAACCAGCAAAAGCTCGACAAGCGTTGTGAGATACGTGGCAATGATCGCATTAAGCATCCCTCCCGGAGTGTAATCCGATGCCCCGCCCGTCATGGAGAACAACGAGCCTATCATTCCGACATAGGACAAAAATCCATATCTTAGAGATATGATAACAAGCGGTATGATAACACCAGTTATGTATCCCAGCAGGCATACGCCCACTGAACGCAAAACAGGTATTACCTTCCTGGCGGTAAGGAATTCAAAATATATGACCGAAATTATCAGTCCCGCTTCTGCCACGTTGGGAAAGCGCACAAATACATTCACGCCTAAACAAATGCCAGCAAGCACATAATAACGGTATTTTTGATCGTTTTTGTAAAATGCTCTGACGAGAAGGATCGAGCCCAGTGTCATAAAGAAATATGTAAGCGTATTATAAAGGATGACAGACGGACACCACCATGTGCTCTCCGCTATCCATATACCCAGAAAAAGAAGCGGTTCGGGTACAAACGGGCGAAGTCCCAGCCATGTGACCACCGCTGTGGCGGATACGATCAACGAGCACGCGAGGTTCATTGCAGCCAGACTTCCGCCGGTGAGTTTGAGCAGGAAACTGCCCAACATATTGGGGATCCATGTCGCAAAAAGCCACATCGGATCCAGACTGTCAAGATACCTGTAATTTGTCAGGGAATAGGTCTGATCAGATATATCCACCCCTTGTCGGATGTTTATCAGAGGCCAGATGACAAGCAGGACAAAGGCCGCCACCCGAAGAGCTCTTCGGGCTGAAGGAGGTATTCTGCTTGTAATATCAGCTGTTATCATATCTGTTGTTATTTATTATACCCTCTGTCGCGATGTTCCTCTCCTCCTCACTGGTATTTTTATGGATGGAGGAATCCAGGCTCTTCAGCATGAGCACGGGCTTTGTTCCTGACAGAACCCTCTGCAGCCATCCGAAAATGATACGTCTTATAAAATCGACCATCGCGCCTGCGAGAAACACTATAATAGCGCTTGTTATTAAATGGATGATGAGCAGGAACGGATTTCTGTGTGGTATCTCACCTATGAAATCCTGTATCCACACCAGCCATCTGTCACGGATCGCGCTGTGCTCATGCAGCAGATATATGCCGAAGGTAAGCGGTGCCAACGCCCTGACAGCATCGGCTGCGACGCCCTCCTTTATCTGTGTATGTCTGAACATGCCGAACAGACCCAGCGCAGCGGTGAGCACCAGCAGGAAATTGTAGTGGAACGGCGTACCAAGCCAGCTTGAAAGCCTGCCCGTATGCTCATTTATCAATTGCGTAACAACTGTTATTGTAAAGATCAGAAGGGATGACGAGAGATAAATTGCCAGCGACTTTCTGAAAGTGTTCAGGAAACTCACTTCATAGCGTCTCATATATGCCGCGATCAGATACAGACACAGGAACCACCCGAAGCCGTAACCGTAATCATCTGTGGGAAACGCCACGGGAATCACGCTTTTTATCAGAGAAAACCATATGAGAAGTCCGATTATCGTATATTTAAGCTGCTTCCTGGAAAGCGTGAGCACGCCCTTGTTGAGAAGAGGCGCGAACAGATACATGAATACATAGGCCGTCGCGAACCAGTAGTGCTCCGATGAAATAGGAAAGAAGTATTCCAGCAGTCCGTAGGCACCGCCGCTTATCCCGCTGCCATGGCCTGTGATAACCATAACGCCTGTTATTGCAATCGTATAAAACAGGACTTCGACTATCACTCTGATGAGACGTTTGAGGGAAACTCCCGTCTTTGAAAGAAAATATCCGCTGATCAGCACCCACACATTTACTGCGGCTATGCAGAAGGATTCAATAAATGCGCCCGTGACCGTATCCCTGCTCAGTTCCTCCTCCTGTCCGGGGAGCAGTCCTCCGTGAGCAAGATAGTGCAGTATTATCACCATAAAAATGGCTACTACACGGAGTGCCTCAAAATTGGCCATCCTCCTGTATCCGTATTTTCTGTCCCTGATCTCACTCATTCCGTGAAAACCTCGTCATATCTGCGCCGTCCCTGCAGCTTGCACCGGCACTTCGCCCCTCTCAAGCTTCGCCGTCTTTCCTTCTATGCGATAGACAATGTCGCACTTCTCTATCGTCTGCAGCCTGTGTGCTATTATAACCAGTGTTTTGCGGCCGTGAAGCCTGTTAATACTGTCCATTATCGCAGCCTCGGTTTCATTATCCAGAGCACTTGTCGCCTCATCAAGGACCAGCACCTCAGGATCGTCAAACAGCGCCCTGGCTATACTGACTCTTTGTCTCTGGCCGCCAGACAGTCTTATGCCACGCTCACCCACCGATGTATCAAGTCCCTCGGGAAGTCCTCTGACAAATTCATCAAGCTGCGCCTCGGCAAGGGCAGCCCATACTTTTTCGTCATCTATCTCATCATCCGGAACGCCGAATGCAACATTTTTCCTTATGGTACTGTCGGTCATGAATATCGTCTGGGGAATGTAGCCGACGTTCTTCAGGAATCCCTGATAGTCGCTTTTTACGTCGACGCCGTCCGCAAGGATCTGTCCCGCCTGAGGTTTCAAAAGGCCAAGCATCACATCAACTATGGTGGTCTTGCCTGCGCCTGTCGTCCCGACTATTCCCACAGAGCTTCCCACCGGGATCTTCATGGAAGCGTGATCAAGTATCAGCTCCTCACTGTTCGGATAAGAAAAGGTAATATCTTTGAGCGTGATATTATTCTTTACAGGCATTCTGGCAATGTTTTTCTTTGCCCTGTAATAATCCTCGTCATAAGTTATACTTCCGTCCCTGATGTCATCCTGGAGATTGTCGCTGACATTCATGAAGAAGGGCTCAAAATATGCTATCGAAGTAAGGTAATTGTTTATCCTGTTGGCACTGGGAAGAAGTCTTGCAGCTGCGGCAACAAGTACGGACATCTGCGGCATCATCTCGATAAGCGGAACCCCCGTCGCCATTACGACAAGCATATAGCCGATCATTCCGCCTATCGCAATTGTTTCGATAAGGAGTCTCGGAGTCGAATTATACAGCTGATATTTCTGCACCGCGTTCACATAGCCTGCGCCGCAGTCCGCATAACCGTTGATAAAGTAATCCTCCCTGCCGGCGATCTTGATCTCCTTTATTCCTATGACTGATTCCTCTATCCACTTGTACAGCCCGCTATAGTAGTCCTGATTGTCCTGCCCCGCCTTTACCATGACGGGTTTGATAACAAACTTCACCACCAGAAGCGTAACTATAAGCAGACCGGCTATGGTCAGCGTCATCCTGGGATCCTCCAGAAGAAGGATGACCACCAGGCAGCCGAAGACTATAACCTCGCTCACAAGCTGCAGACAGCTGAGTATCAGCCCGTACATGTTGTTGACATCCGAGGTGATACTGCGCTGGATAACCGTAGTATCTGCACCCAGATAATACTCATAGGGTCTCTTCATGAAATTGATCATCATCCGCCTGGATGTGGCAAACTGATTGGTATAGATAAACCTGAGCCAGACCACGTTCATCACATAGAGAAAGACATTTTTCACGACAAAGACTACTATCAGCAGTACCATGAAGAACGCCGCGAACTGGGACGGATCCCTCATCCCCAGGCCGCTGTAAAGCGCGCTCAGTATATCCGACTTCCCTATCTCATCGGGGTTTAATACCACAGTCATAACGGGAACGATAAGACCTATGCCCAGGGATTCCAGCACGCCCCCCACGAGCATCATCAGGACTATTCCCGCCATCTGGCGCTTCTGCCTCGCATCCAGCAGAACGCGCATTTTTTTCAGAACCTTTCTCATCCTGCCCCGCCCGTACCAAGTCTCTTTCTAATGGATCTATATTTCCATAACAAGCGATATTTTATAAAGAAGAGAAGCTGTGATCTCATGTGGAGAGCCATGAATCCCCTCTCCTCGACGTCCACTCTCTCTTTGTAATAAGCGTTTTCCTGAAAATCAGGGAAATACTCCCTCATCCTGTCTGAGAGAACCTTCGTGAAGCCATACACATCAAATGCCGGCTCCGATCCCTCCCTGTAGCACGCCATCGCCGTAAACAGCGTGTTCTTATAGTAGAGCTCCGTAAAGAGGAACTCTATCTCATCTCTGTATTTCTCAAGATAACCGCCCTCAGATGCCGCCTCATACAGAAGCCTCCCGGCGTTCATCCTGTCCTCCAGGTTTTTCTCGGTGACCGTGTGTACGGTTGAGGCAGCATGCTGGTAATAGAAGTACAGCGGCTCTGGAATATATGCAAAATTAGTGGCTCTGAGCATCCAGGTGCATACCACGGCATTGTCCTCATAAAAGATATGCTCAGGAAAAGTGCCCGTACCGTGTCTGTTATCGCCTTTATGCCTGTCACCTTCTCCCAGAATGATCCCGCGCCTGTATATCTTGGTCACAAGACTCCCTGAGTCCAATAATAACAGTCGATATTTTTTATCCGTGAGCGGTCCTGTCTGCTCGGGTCTGTTGCAGGCCACTCTCTCACCGGGAGTCATGGTATGTTCATAAACAAAACTGTAGTCGCATCCTGCCATATCGGCGCCGGTGCGCTCTGCCTCATCAAGAAGCCTCTCATAGTAATCGGGAGTAACCCAGTCATCGGCATCGATAAAGCCGATCCACTCGCCTTTTGCGGCCTCAAGGCCCAGGTTCTTGGCCCCGCCCTGGTGGAGATTTCTCTCGCTCCCAAGCACCTTCACAAGCCCGGGATACTTTTCCTCATAGCCCTTAAGAACGCGCAGCGATCCGTCCGTGGACGCATCATCGACCGCGATTATCTGCATGGAACCCGGGGATTTTTTCTCAATGGTCTGACCGACAAGCGAGTCCATGCACCAGGAGAGCTTATGATCTGCCTCCATGTTGTACACGGGGACTATTACGGATATTACAGGTTCTTTCCTGATATCAGATTCCATAATACGCGCAGAGCTTCTTTACCGCGAGGATAACATCCGACACATCACCGTCCGTCATCGCCGGATACAGCGGGATCGTCAGCATATTGTCATACAGTGCCTCCGCCTCCGGGCATATTCCCTTCTCATATCCCAGATCCTCATAGTACGGGAAATAGTAAGTCGGGATATAATGGACGTTGCAGATCACCTTTTCCGCCCACATGGCCTCAAAAAACCGTCTCCTGTCACAGGAGAGCCTCAAAGGATCGAGCCGCAGCACATACAGGTGTCTGGTGGCATCAACGCCCTCGTGCTCCTTCTGAATGATCAGCTGGGGCACGTCCTCAAACTCTCTGTTATATCTTGCAACAATGGCCTTTCTCCTTGCGGAGAACTCCTCAAGCCTGTTCAGCTGGCTTACAATGAGGCCGGCCTGGATATCAGTCAGTCTGTAGTTCATTGAGAGATCGAGCTGCTCATAGTACCAGGGTCCCGGGGATTCATGCCTCATAAGGCTCTGCTTTCGGGTGATCGCATGGGTCCTGAAGAGCATCAGCTTCTCATAGTACTCCTCGCTGTCGGTGACAACACAGCCGCCTTCACCTCCCGTTATCGTCTTTGCAGGATGAAATGAAAAAGTGGTCATGTCGGCAATCTTCCCTATATGATGTCCCTTGTAAAAGGTTCCTATGGAATGCGCCGCATCTTCGATCATCACAAGGGAATGCTCGTCACAGATCCTTCTTACTTCGTCCAGATCGGCTGTCGCGCCGGTATAGTCCACCGGGATAACCACTCTGGTTTTCTCTGTCACTTTCTTTTCGATATCCGGGGCGGAGATATTCCAGGTATTTCTGTCGATATCGGCAAACACCGGCCTGCCGCCGCAGTAGAGCATGCAGTTGGCGCTCGCCGCAAAGGTGATGGGTGTCGTTATCCCTTCGTCGCCGTCCTTCATGCCTGCTGCCTTGCAGGCGATGTGAAGAGCGGCCGTATCGGAGGAGCAGGCGACCGCATACTTTGCACCTGTCAGCTCGCAAAGCCGCTTCTCCATCTCGGCTACTCTCGGTCCCGTGGTAAGAAAATCGCTCTTCAACACCTCGGCGACCGCAGCCACATCCGCATCATTGACATCCTGATGCGCATATTCGATATTGGTCTCCCTGACAGGAGTGCCGCCCTCTATCGCAGGGAGTCCGTATTTTTCTCTGTCCATCCGTTATCTCCGTTGTGACCCGCTTATTGATGCTTTCCCGAAACTGTTTATCAGTCTCCAGGTCACATCAGTGCTCAGCGACGTCTGTCTTAAGTCTCTCTCTTATATCCTCAACCGACAGCCATTCTGTGTTGTTGCCGGAATTGTATGAGAAGCCATCCGGCACTCTCTTTCCGCCCGGCGCCGGGGCCTGCCACTCGTTAAATATCACCTGGGGATAGATCACGTAATTCTTCTCATATTCCCATGTGTTCGGTGCATCCTCGGGAGTGACCATGACTTCATCGAGTTTTTCTCCGGGACGTATGCCTATCTCCTTTATTGTGCAGCCCGGTGCCATGGCCTCAGCCAGATCCGGTATCCTGAAGGACGGGATCTTGCTTATAAAGGTCTCGCCGCCTTTGGCCTCGGCCAGAGCCTTTAACACCAGTTCAACCCCCTCGGGAAGCGATATCCAGAATCTCGTCATCCGCATATCTGTCACCGGCAGTTCCTTTTCCCCTCTCTCTATGGCAGCCTTAAAGACCGGGATTATCGAGCCGCGGCTGCCCGCCACATTTCCGTATCTCACTATCGAGAAGTTGATGTCCTTGCTTCCCGCATAGGCATTGGCGGCTATGAAGAGCTTGTCGGACACCAGTTTGGTGCCGCCGTACAGATTAACCGGATTCACCGCCTTGTCGGTTGAGAGTGCCACAACTCTCTTCACACCCGTGTTCAGAGCGGCATCTATAACGTTCTGTGCGCCGTTGATATTGGTCTTTATTGCCTCCGAAGGATTGTATTCGCAGGCCGGCACCTGCTTCAGCGCCGCGGCGTGTATCACATAATCCACACCCTCCATGGCACGTTCAAGTCTGGCGCCGTCCCGCACATCGCCGATGAAGAATCTCAGCTTATTCCCCTTGTAGTGGGCGTATTCCTGCTGCATATTGAACTGCTTGAACTCATCCCTGGAATAGATGATCACCTTCCGCGGATTGAAATGATCGAGTACATAACTCGTAAAGCAGTGTCCGAAAGAGCCCGTGCCTCCGGTCACAAGGACAGTCTTGTCATCCAAAAGATGTGCCATGCAGTATTCCCTCCTCTATTAACGCAGATAGTATCTGTCTTTTTCCAGCCTCGGACCCGATACCGTAACCGACCAAAATACGGTCGCTAACGGTATCAGGCTCCCTGAAAAGACTCTCAGTGCAGGCATTTTTGCCGCATGCTTTTTATGTTTTCACATCATACGAGTATACCACAATCTGTGGCAAAGAGAAACGGCAGATTGACATGGGAATCCTTTCACTTTATTTGACCATTCAATTGACATGGTACTTCTATAGAAGTATAATATCTATGTGCTACATCTATCGAAGCGGAGGAACGATATGATCATATTTCACGGATCGGAAACTATTGTTAAACAGCCGCTGTATGGATACGGTAAGAAGAATAATGATTACGGGCAGGGATTCTACTGTACCGAAAACGCTGATCTTGCCCGGGAATGGGCCTGCAAGGATGACAGGGGCGGATTCGTCAATACATACCGCTTGAACACAGATGGATTGAGATTTTTGAAGCTTAACGACAGAAGTGTCATTGAATGGCTTTCGATCTTGCTTAAAAACAGAGCCGTAAGATACTCGAGTCCGATAGAACGGCGAACAGCCGAATACCTTATTGGGCACTATCTTCCTGATGTTACAGACTATGATGTGCTCGTCGGATACCGTGCAGATGATTCTTATTTTTCCTACGCAAGAGCTTTCCTGTCAAATACCATTTCATTGCAGCAGTTGTCAACTGCTTTGAAGCTGGGTGATCTGGGAACACAGGTATTTCTGCAAAGCCGGAGAGCGTTTGAGCAGCTGTCGTTTATCGAAGCCTCAATGGTATCAGGTGAGATATACTTTTCAAGGCGCAGTGAGCGCGACAGACATGCAAGAGAGGCATTCAACCGCATGCTGGAGGAGCAAGTGACAGAAGGTATATTTGCCAGAGATATTTTAGGAGAGGAGCCGGGACTCAATGAGCTGCGCATATAAGGAATACTATTTATATGATGCGATGCGTAATCTCGGGGAAATGACGGAATACGCGCATGATGCGTGCAATGTCGACCCGGACAGAGCTTTACGGTATTTCGTTATCAGTGGGTTTGCGGATCGATTTGGTATGGGCGATCCGTGTGTAATAAGCGGAATGTCCGGAACCGAATTATTCCGGAACTGCGCGGAAAAATGTCGGGCTGACGTGCGGGAATGGCCTCCTGCGATGATCAGATACACTACGGAAGAATACTATTGGATAGGGTACATCCTGGCCTGCTTTCAGTGGACTGTCAATCGGTCGTTCGGCAGGATCATCGACGTTATCACTTCCGCTGATCTGCTGCAGATGTACCCGGCGCTCCACACAGCATCCGATGACAGGGCAATTGAAGAGATCTGCGATCTGTACAACAGCAGGTCTCAGATCAGCAGGCTCCAGGAATACCGCAAAAGAATGGCCATGACACAGGCCGAACTCTCAGACGCGTCAGGCGTGAACATCCGGACGCTGCAGCAATATGAAACCGGTGCAAAGAGCCTGAACAAAGCCGCAGCAGAAAGCGTTATCTCTCTCGCCCGCGTCCTTCACTGCAGGCCGGATGAGCTTGTGGCAACTTGCAGCTGATAATACGAAATGGGGCTGGTCGCAAGCATGAATAGTTTAATAACCAGGGCTTAATTTCCTTACCAGTCTCGCGATAAAGAAGCCGTCCGTGTCCCATCTGCCGGGCATGATCTGGAGACAGCCGTTCACCGGCGCCATGCCCTCTATACCTGTCTCCCAGGCGGCGGGGATAAGATCAGAGTTTTCGGCAAGCCACTTCACATTGCCTTCATTCTCTCTGCGGTTTATGGTACAGGTGCTGTAGATGAGCGTTCCTCCGGATTTCAGAAGCGACGCGGCATTCATCAGGAGCTTTCTCTGGAGCTCGATCAGAGATGCCGTTTTTTTCGATGAAGAGTTAAACCTGATGTCAGGCTTTCGGCCCATGACACCGAAGCCGGTACAGGGAGCATCGCAGAGGACAACATCGTAGGCTTTGATGTCCGATCCACGATATGGTAATACCTCTGAAACACCAGTACCATTACAACCGGCGATACTTCCGATATTCTCATCGCCCTCTACAATCTCAATGCTTTCGATACCTGTCGTCCCATCACACTTCCTTATCCTGATCCTCTCAAGTCTCAGTCTCCCCGCATTCTCCCTGAGGGTATCAAGTCTTTTCTCCGACACATCCCATGCGGTGAGCTGCCCCGGATCATAGAGAAGCGAAGCGGCGAAGAGCGCCTTGGAGCCTGGAGCCGCGCACATATCAAGCACTTTATCTCCTGGCTTTATGCCGGCGGCGAGCACAGCGAGCACTCCGGAGGCATCCATCACGGTAAAAGCGCCGTCTTCATACCCCGGAAGCCGTCTGATATCACCTGTGCCGCTTAAAGTGTACAAAGCCTGATCTCCTGCGGGGAAGCACCGATCCGACAGCACGTGCTTCGCCGCCTCGCAGACACTGCACAGTTCTTTCTCCCATGCGCCGAGCTTGTCAGCGGAATCGAGAACTGCCCTGTTCGTTCTTACCGTCACAGGTCTGTCGAGATCCAGAGCCTCAAGTATCCTGTCTGTCTCAGCTATTCCCCGGTCACTTAAAAAAACTCCCAGCGGATACTTAGGCATTCCGTACCTTATCCCCGCGGGAGCTTCCTCTATCCATGTCAGTATATCTTCCCTGTGATCCGCCACAGCTCTCAGCACGCCGTTCACAAAGCCGGAGAGAGGAGCGAGCCTTCTGTCCTTTGCCTGCTTTACAGCCTCATCCACCGCGGCGGCAGCTCTTACCGAGTTCACGTAAAGTATCTGATACACACCCAGCCTCAGTATCACCCTGATCACGGGCTTCATGGCCCTTGTCTTCATCGAGGCATATTCATCGATGACAGCATCAAGCGTGATCTGTCTCCTGACAGTACCTATGGCAAGCTTCTTTGCAAATGCGGCATCGCGGGCATCCAGAAGTGCCGCCATATCAGCCATGCCTTCCGTTATGTCGCCCCCGGTCCTCTCCCGTCTTATGAGGGCCTTAAGAGCGGCTTCCCTGCCTGTTATCACCTTCTTAACGGAATTCCCTGCATCTGATGTCTTCTTTGCAGACTTCACTTCACCGGCGGTCTTCTTTGCAGACTTCATCCTGTCTGTCGGCCTCTTTGCGGACTTCGCCCCTCGCTCCGGTTTCACTCTTCTCCCTCCGGTTCAGGCGCCCAGGCCGTCTCCCTTATGGGCTTTGTGCGTATCCTGATCCTGGGGAGAGCCGGAAGCACCGTATAGGAATTGGTAAGCCAGTCATCCTCCGAAAGCGTCAGCCCCGGCACCTCATCGCCCGTAAGCTTTACATTCGTCCCATCTGCCGGCGGTGCAAAGATGTGAAGCGGTGCCACAAATCCCCCACTTATCTCTCTCCCGTAAAACGCCGGCATCAGATCTATGCAGGTAACCCCCGGCGCCTTATAAAACCACCTGCCGTTCAGTTCAAGCATCAGGTTCGTGTCCTTCAGTTCATCCTCAAAATACGCTTCGGTAAACACCGGCGCCCCATCGAAGGAAAGCGGCAGTGCTACACCGTCGGCATCATCGCTTCCGCCCCAGCGAAGTACCACAGGAGTTTTTAACAGCTCTCTGCCTGTCCCATCATCTGCCGCATCGGATTTTTCCGCATCCTGCGCGGCATTCATCTTATCTTTTGTCTCTTCACTCAGTCCGCGTTCTATGGATGTAGAAAAAAACGGATCATTTATCATCTCTATGAATGTGTCCATTACCGGACACGGTATGCCCACATCCTTATTGTTCGGATCCTCGGTTTCAAGTCCCAGCCTTCCCCTGTCCCTGAACTGGTAAAAAGTGAAGCCGTCAAGCCACTTGTTATCATCGGCTTTTATGAATTCAGCAAACTCCCTCATCATCGCCGCCTGATCGTAGGGACCTGTCACATCACCGTCCGCATTAAGTTCGGAAAGGACCATGGGCTTATGAATACCGCAAAGCTCGTCGTAACGTTTTGCGCTCTTTCCGGCGAGTCTGTATATGCCTTCCACATCATATCTCGCATAGCTTTTCGTGTCGGAGTCCGCCACATCGTAAGGCCAGCCCCAGTGCAGCGCCAGATATCTGTCAACGGACACCACATCGGCCGCCTGTATGGCCGGAATGAAATCATCCTCCTTCTCCATTTTCAGACTGCCTTCATCCTTATATCCGTCAAGGCACAGAATGACCTTTATCTGGGGCGCCTCCCTGTGGAATATGCGGACACACCTGGCAAAAAAATCCGCCACCTCGGGATATGAGGCCCTCTTATTGAAGGAGAACCAGCTGCCGGTGGCCTCGTGATTTATGCGTATCTGAAGTCTGCCGTAGGGGATCAGATCCCTCGCAACGGCCGCTATTTCGTCATCCGAAAGCGTCGGATCCATGGTGAGAGTCAGCACCACATCCTGGCCGTGGCGTCTCACATCGCGGATCGACAAAAACGGCTCCCCCTTTGTATCGCCATGTAATCCTCCCATATACGGAAAATAGTCGTCATAGGGATAATCCCAGGCGAAGCTCACATCCCTGTCAGCATAAGCGACGCTGGCTCGGAGCGGCCAGGTCTCATCCTTCGGATAGTAGCAGTACATTAGATTAATGGCGTGCAGGGGTTTCCCCAGCCGCTGCAGTATATAATCCTGGGACACATACTCGCCCCTCTCGCTGCCATCACCCAGATCTATGCTGCACTCAGCCGGTTTAAAATGCACCGGATATGCTTTTGTCTCATCAGCATCGGAAACTGTTCTTCCCATGATCATTCTCCATTCCTAAATATTCTATTCACAGCCCAAAGCACAGACTCATGTGAATACTAACCTTTATTTCAGCAGATATGTCGTCCACATATCCTTCCTCGAGAGCATCTCTTTCTCTGAAACTCCCGGATTCAGGCGCATGAGGGCATTTATCTCCGCATCTCTGTCCATATTCTCCGGGGTGTCAGCCGCGAAGACCACGATCTCCCCCGCGTTTTTCAGGATGTCCCTGTCTTTTTCATCCATCTCGGGCCGCTCCTCGTCCTCGCTCCCGCAGCATATGTAATATGCCCTGTCAAATACCATGAGCCTGTCATACAGCCGCCAGATATTCTCCGGACTTTCCCGGTTGTATAATACAACCGCCGTGGATCCGGCGTGCTCGCGGAGAGTCCGGATCTCAGCCTTCTCTTCCGGATACAGAAACAGCACTCTGTTCGCAAAAAACAGTCCATTGATGTTCATAAAGACAAATATGCCAAAGAACAGAACCGTCATTGCAAGGCTTCCCGCCCTCCAGAACCTGAGCGACATCTTCTTTCCGTTCTCCGGCTTCCAGTATGCATTCAGCCTCTTTAGCAGATAATCACCCGCCGACAGTATGATGAGAAGAAACAGCGGGGCCACGGGTATCATGTATCGTATCGAGGTCTCGCCAAATATGAGAGCGGTACCCGACACAGTCAGAAAATACAGAACAGAAGGAACGAACACCAGCACCGTCGTCACCTGAAAGCGCCTGTCCTTCCGGCCGCCTGCGATGGCGAGCACCATATACAGAAATAAAAGTATGAGGAGCGAGCCGGAGAACACCTGATCGTTCACAAGGCCTCCGAAAAACCTGAGCCTTCCTCCCCAGCCTGTCACGTCGGAAAAAGCCTCAAATGCCTCTTTTCCTCTGTATCCCCTGAAAATATGGGCTGCCGATGCTGGAAAGACAAGTACGCCGGCTCCCAGCGAGAAGACGCAGCAGGCAAAATACTTTGCGATCCTTCCCATTCTCTCGCCGAATCCCATGGAACTTGTATCGGGTGTCTTCTGCAGAAACCACAGCAGACACAGCGTGACGCCCGTAAAAAAGAAGAATACCAGATAATAATAATGGGTCAGAAATCCCAGAAAGGATACGATCATGACGGCGATCATCCTTCGGCTCGAAAAGCCCCTTTTTATCATCCTCAGATGAAGCCACAGGCACGTCAGCACAAAGACCGTAAGCAGCATATACATTCTTATGAACATCACGGCCGACACAGCGACCGGATGCATTGCCCAGATGTAGAGAAACATGGCGGTAAACACCCGGCCAAGTCCGCATTCGCGGCATATCGCATAAAGGATAAGGATCGACAGCACAAAAGAGACCATGTTTATCCCTATGCCGTACCATTTGGAAAAACTGCCTGCGTAAACGGAACACACCGTATGCAGGATATCATAGAAAAGCGGCGGATGAACATCCCAGGACTGCACAGTATTCACCAGGAAATAATCAAAACCATCACCGGGAAGCACCACGCACTCGTCGTAAAGCCTCTCTGAATCCAAGAACTCCCTGTCAGGCCAGGCTATTCCGCTCGTTCTGTTCGAAGAATAAAACGAATAGATCTCATCCTCGTGAAAACCGCTCTTGCTATAGCCGAACCAAAGCATAACAAGAAGTCCTGCGGCTATGATGAGCACCAGGACAAGGATCATTAATATTCGGGCGTATATCTCCCTGTTTGCAGCTTCCTTTCTCACAGTTTCTTTATCCTTTTGTGCACTGCCCTGACAGTGCGGGGCGCCACGGCAAGGAGCAGGAGGCTCCGTCTCTCCTTCCCGCTCAGATAAGGATTGAGTACGATATCGGATACATGCTTTCTCACATACTTCTTCACACTGGCGTAGAAAGCATTGTCATTTCTCATCTTTGAGACGGGAATGTGAAGCAGATAATCGAGTCTCTGCACCAGAGCGAAGCGCTTTGCCGCAGGTAATATCCCCGGGCGTCTTTTCTTCACCAGTTCCATGGCAAAATCCGCATTCACGACAATATCGGTGAACACAGGCGGAAAATAGTCCTTCTGCGCCGCCTTTTTCCTTGAATTGCTGCCTGTGCGGTAGAAGACGTGATAATCCCTCTCCGGCAGGGCGACCAGTCTGTCCGGGGCTTCTTTTCCACCATCCCCGGCGAGCATACAGATCAAAAGTCTGAAATCCTCGTTGAGCATTCCCACGGGAAACTCCCTGCCCTCAAAGAGCATCCTGTCCGTAAGCTTCGTGCAGAAGGAAGCATCCCCCTCGTGCATGAGAAGCGAGAAGAGCATCTCATCGGCCAGTATAAAGCTCTCCATTTCCGGTATGCCGGTCACATCGGGAAGCCTGGTACCGTCTTCACCATACTCATCGCGGCCGGTCTGCGCCATCAAAACGCCATTCCTTACAATTGCATCATACAGCGCCCTGTACATGCCGGGACTGACATAGTCGTCACTGTCAACGAATCCCAGATATCTGCCGCGCGCTTCTTTGATACCCGCATTTCTTGCGGCGCTGGAGCCGGCGTTGTCCTGATGTATAACCCTTATGTCCGGATATCTTTCTGCGTAGTCATCGGCTATCCTGCCCGAATCGTCGGTAGAGCCGTCATCCACTACAATAATCTCAAGTTCCCCCGGCTCAAAAGTCTGCGCAGCAAGGGAATCCAGGCACCTGGAAAGATATTTCCCCGTGTTGTAGACAGGCACTATGACACTCACTTTTATATCACTCACTTTTGGTCACCCTGTTTCCACTCTGAAGGGCCTGATCCCGGGATCCCTGCTCATGGGCCCCTGTTCCGGCGGCACATAACTGTCAGCCTTTCCGTCTGTGACAGCCCTGCAGAATTTCAGGAACTCATCCGCGGCATGTCCCGCATTCCAGTAATCCCGCATCGTGCTGTATGCCGACTCTCCGAGCCGTATTCTGAGTTCCCTGTCTCTCACAACTGCCCGCAGCTTTAAATACATATCTTCCCTGTCATTACCTCTGTAGAGGAGTCCATTTTCCCCATGATCTATAAGCGCAGCCGGCCCCCCGGCTTCGGAGCCCGCCACCACGCACAGCCCGGCGCTCATGGCCTCAGAGACCACGGCGCCCCAGCCCTCAAGATGATCGCTGGTAAAGACAAAAATATCCGATCCCAGCATTCTCTTTCTTGTATCCTCCGGGGACAGAAAACCCGTGAACTCTGCTCTGTCTCCGATCCCGGCTTTTCGGCATTCCTCCTTAAGTTCCTCTGCGTACTCGCCGTCTCCCACCATAGTGAGGCTCACATCCATGCCCTCTCCAAGCAGCCTTCTGACCGCACTGACCGCATAGTCAGGATGCTTAAGCGGAAGAAACCTCCCCGCCCAGAGTATCCGCACTGTCTCCCTGCTTTTTCTCTCCTTTTCCACATCCGCCCTGTCATATTCTTCAAACCTGGGGAAATAACCCCATCTGAAGATCCTTCCGGGATAGGAATGTATGAGTTTAAAATCCGAAGCCGTGTAAGCACCTATGGCCAGCAGCCATATATTGCTGTTCCTGTATCTTACATGTTCTTTGTACTTATGGATCAACCCCCGCGGAGATACCGCCTTCCACTGACCCTCTCTGTACAGCCTCTCGCTCACACGCACCGTGGGTCTGCCCGCAGCCATCCTGCGCTCCACCAGATCCTCTCTGCCGGACCATCCGGCAAGCGACACATCCGCCTCCAGAAACAGCTTTTCAGCAAGTTCCGGCTCCTCATAGGCTTTAATAACATAGGGCGGGACCTCATCCTCGTTCCAGCCCATATTTTTTCTCTCCTCCTCCATCGGACTCGTCTGCACGAATCTGAAACCGTCTCCCAGAGCGCTGTGGCAGGCATCGCAGAACGGTATCTGATGGTGGTTTATATAATTGGAGATAAAAGTGAGTGTCATCGGCACAACAATATCACATCCTGTTTTTATCGGCAATCAGAGCGTCATATATCTCAAAGAGCCTTCTGGTATTTTTTTCGGGATCGTGGGTCACAAGCGCCCTCGCTCTCGCGTTCTCCCCGTAAATACCCGCTATGACAGGTTCCCTGAACATCTGTGTCACAGCCGCCGCAAGGGCTTCGGGATCACCTGGCGGCACAAGCATGCCCTCCTTCCCGTCAGTGACCATAGACGGTATTCCCCCGGTCTTTGAGGCCACCACCGGCACACCTGTCAGCATCGCCTCACCCAGAGAATTGGGTGAATTCTCTATAACGGAAGGGCACACGAACACATTTGCCGAGAGGTACTGCTCCTTCATCTGCAAAGCGCTAAGGCTCCCGGCCACCGTTATATTCTCCCACAGATCGTATTTCCCGATCAGTTTTCTCAGATATGCGCCGTACTCTCCGATCTTCAGAAACAGCGGTATCCTGCTGCCTTTCCCTGTTATAACCGAATTTCCCGCAACAGTGAGGCTGACATCGGGATACTTTTTTTTCAGGATCGAAAGCGCTTCGATCATATGATGAAAGCCCTTCAGCGGTATATCTCCCTGCGTCATGAATATTCTGTGGGGCACCGCACTCCCGGCGGACCACACGGCACCCGAATAAAATTCCTTCCGCAGCGTCTCGTTCATGGAATAATAAGGGGCTTTCGGATTTATGCCATGCGCCGCCTGTCTGTCGTAATCCGTCCGCCCGGTGATATTTCCCGCAAGCAAAAGTGCCCTCTTCTCGTTCTCCGCTCTCGCCTCAAATTTTCTCTTCTGATCGGCGAGAGAGTCCCTCTTTATCACATCGCGAAACGTCGCACTCCTCTGTACCCTCTCAGGAAGTCCCGCCATATATGCCTTCGCAATCCCGCCGCAGAAACCCTGTATGCCGATAAGAGTGCTGCAGTTTCTCCCCTGTGCAGCCGTGAACGCCGCTCTTGCATGCGGAAATTCCGTACCGAAGACATGGACGATGTCCGGTTCAAGATCGGCGCAGATCTCTGCAAAGCTCGCTTCCATAGAGGTATCATATTTCTCCGGATGAGCCAGATCCTCGCAGAAAACATACCATCTTGCGCCGTCCAGCTCCTGTCTGGGATTTATGTCCACACCCGCGGGCGAAGGCACTGCAACCGAGAGCTCCACTTCCCCCGACCTCTCCTTCAGCGCCTGATACAGTCCCGCAAGCCACCCTTCGCGAACAGACGCCTTAAAACCGTTCGCCTGTGCAAAGACAGGAAGCATCAGGTTTACGACC
>JAILGA010000125.1 GCA_024697225.1 Lachnospiraceae bacterium | reverse complement strand
AGCTTTTTCTTCATAAACAGCCGGTTCGGGATTACCCGTACCGGCTTCCTCCCTTTTATGGGGCTTTTACGTTTTTATCAGTCCCATGCCCGAATCATACATCTTACCCGATACAGCATCAAAAAGCCACGACGCCATACTGACGCCATCGGGTCCCGGCAGATAAAATATCCGCTCTCTCACGCAGGTATGCGCCGTACCGCCCTTCATACCGCGCTTTATGACCATGAGATTGGGAAATTCGTTTATAAAAAACGAAAACCCGGGCGCTATGCTCCTCAGTTGTTCCAGCATGACGCACAGCTGCTCGTAAAACGTCTCCTGGATCTCAGCATCACTTGTAAACTCTCTGTTTGCAACGTCGTTATAATACGCGCTCAGAAGATAATCGCGGGCGGAACACGCGTAAAGATATCTCACTCTGTCTCCCGCTACCGCATACAGTCTTCTGTACCAGTCGCAGGTGATGTTAGGCGAAGTTATCGCATCAGCTATCTCGCTGTCTGCGCGCCAGATATCGCGCGCGGTGTCCCGCCAGCCGTCATACAAAAGCTGTCCGCTGTCAGAAAGGCAGGTTATATCTTCGCATTCAGGATACCACTCACCTATGACCTCCGGCGTGAGTGCCGGTACGGCAAATGCACCTGCGCTGTCACCCGCTATCAGAAGCTTGTCGGGCGATGGAAAATACTCCTTCGCGATCTCCATGGCCGCCCTGAAATTGGCGTGTCCGTGGAAACGGACCGTACCGGTCTCTCCCGTTTCCTCATCGGTAAAAGAGTAATCGTTATCCCCCACATGAAAATCGCCCGTGGCGTATGTGATGATCACAAAACTCCAGTCATCAAAAGGATTTGCATTGTTCCCTGTCTCTGTTATCCCTATATTGATGTTCATTATCTGCGTAAAGGGTCTCAGGTTGTTCCAGTAAAAATGCGGAAGACCCGCCGCCACTTTTCCGCCGGTCACGGGTCTGGCGGCGGTATATGCATTCCAGGCGACTCCGCCTCCGGAAAAGAACACCACAAGACGGTCAAGCCTGGCACTTTTGAGATAAATGTGATACTCGGATCCGTCTCCGCTTATGCCCTTTTCAACAGGTATCCTGTACCAGACGTGAGGGTATGCCATCTCTCCGACGCGTAGAAGCTTTGCTTCGAGTCCGCTTTTCTCGATGCCCTGGCCTATTCTCTCCTCCACAAGATCTCCCACGCGGTATGCAAATGCGAGCCCCCGGCTCAGATTCAGTTTATTCTCACGGTTCTTATCCATACATTAACTCACAGATGAAGCGTCTTGGCTGTTGTATTCCTGAAATCCTGCGAGAGGAAGATGAGCTCCGCAAAAAGGAATATCAGCATCAGCGCCATAGAGATCACTGCCGGTGATTTATGCCGGTTCCATCCGCTCAATATAAATATGATCTGAAAAAACGAGAAAGCCTCCGCCGAGATCAGATACATCAGATACTCCCCCGGCACAAGTTTCAGTCCTTTTGCAACAATGAATGTAGATATCGCAAGTGCCAGAAACATGGAAGGTATCACATATGAAACCGACCAGCCATAGCTCCCCGTAGATCTGTCTATGAGTATGTTCAGTATCATAGCAATGTAAACCTCTGCCGAGATAAGCTTAAGCACGCTGTGTCTGTATGCCATAGTGATAAACACTCCCGCAAGCCCCAAAGGCGCCCACAGAAAAACTGCCGTCGCCCACGCAGCCTGTGTGCCCGCCAGGTATCTGATCGTCACCATCGCGGTTTCAAGCACGAGAAATACAAAAACTGCTATCTTAATCACCTGCCTGCTCGTGTATTTTCGCGCCGCGATAACAGGAAACGCCGAATCCTCAGGCTCTCCTGAGATCATTCCGCCGCAAAGGGGACATACATCCTTATGCCCGCGGATCTTTATATGACAGTTGGAACAGCTCTGCATTACCCCTCCTCATACGATCCCGGTTAACATCACTCACTTTTCCCGGCTATTGTCTCTCGCTTTTCACGGTCATTGTACGATTGTCTCCGCGTCGTGGTCATTGGTCGCAACAACAGCCTCTATCCCACGCTCCGCAAGCTTCCTGTAAAAAGCGCGCATCACCTGATGCGTAGTTATCGCAGAAGCCCAGCCGAAGGTCATCTTATCGCGATAGGTCGCAATGGTTATCTGCGCGGATGAAGCTGTGGTGAAGGCGCTGAAATAGTTTATGTATGGTGCAAGCTGATCAGGCATGGCAATTCTCCCCAGGTTGGAGACCGAGCAGGTAACCCCCATCTGTGAAGCAGTAGCAAAACCCTGAACCACCAGATCTTTGAGTACCAGCGGCACCACCTTTATCGGAACATTGTGCTCAAGAGCCGAATATGAACTCATGGTCTTCGTCACTCTCTCCTGTGACAACTGATACTCAAAAGCCTTTCTCACACAGTCTATGATGCTTTCAAGCTCGCCGGTATAATCCTTTGTCAGGTAGGATATGGTTATGACTCCGAAGAAATTCCTATTTGTATCCGACGGGAAGAACTGTCTCAGATTTACAGGCACCGATATCGTGATCTTTTTTCTCGCGCGCTCACGCATGTTCATATCGTCCATTATGGCTTCGATATAGAGCGCCACGGACAAAACGCCGACCGTTGTATTATATTGATGCGCGAGCCTGACAAAATCCGCAGAGCTGATTACTCCCTCCACCAGATGATTCTCCATATTCGGATCTTTGGCGCCCCTGAGCCTGAAGGCCCAGTTAAAGCTCATTGTCCGAAGCTGGGCAAGTCCGCGTCCCTTGGTATAATAATGGTCAAAGGCATCCCCTACATTTTCCTCGTACTTTTCAAGCAGATCGCTGTCATCGGCATCGCCAAGCTCCGGATGTGAAAGTATCAGATAGTAGGTTATCATACGTCTAAAAAAAACAAGCGCACCGGTGCCGTCAGTCAGTACGTGATACATCTCGAGATTCACGCGCTTCCCGAAGTAATTCACCCTGTAGAGGAGGTTTTTTCTACCCGGACTGTAAATGCTGTGACACGCCGGCAGATCTTCCCTTCGCACAACCGCCTTTTTGTCACTCTCCTCCAGATAGTACCAGAAGAAACCTTTTCTCAGTACGCTGTTAAAATACGGAAACGCCTTGACCGTTCTGTCAAGGGCGTCCTGAAGACGCTTCTCGTCCACCTCCTCGTGCAGCTCGCAGCAAATCCTGAACACACGCGTGTTGGCAAAATGCGTTGTAGACGGGATCATCTTGGCCGCATTATCAAGTCTGTACCATTTTTTTCTTTTCTGCGTTCTGTACTCTGTCATTACCCGACAATCTCCGCAACGACCTCGCCGCCCGGTCCCGATATGATGTCCACAACCTCCTCAAGGGAGATAAACCTTTTGTTTTGGATAAATTTGAGATGCTGCGGCGTAAACCTCATGGTTATGCCCTTAGGTTCAAGATTTACGTTTGCCCTGTCCCTGATACGCGCACAGACCTCCTGCGGATCCTGAACCATGCTCCTCGAAAGTATCCTGAACATCGTCGCAAGCGTATTTACAATTCCCATCAGGTTTTTGTCATCCGTTACATCTATAACGAACGGCGCCTTAAGAACAACGCTCTCTTTTGCCATATGGTGATAAAAGCCATATTCACAGTCGAGACCTATTACGCTTTCATCCTCCCTGCACCTTATCCAGGCCTCATTGCCCCTGAGATATACCTCTGCCACAGTAAAGGCTTCACCCTCTAAAGGAAATGTACACGCGTCACAGCCGGTGAGCACCATGTTTGCGGGCACCACAAGAGGCTCCTCGGGCGCATTTTCATCAAGCGCCTCACGTATCTTTATCAGATTCTCGTCCCCGTCCGCGTCGTTACCGGCTTTTACCGCCGCATTTATATCTGTGCCGGCTCCGTAAAGCTTCTGAATATATTCTCTCGCCTGCACTGCGTTTTCCGGCTTCGTGCACTCGAGGATCGTCTGAATATGCGGCTTTTTTTCCTTTGCGAAAGCAAGGATCGCTCTGTAGTCCATCTCGCCCTCGCCGCAGGCACAGACTGACAGATCGCCGCTCCCGTCATTTTTGACGGTATAATCCTTAAGATGGATCATCGCGATATCCCTGCCCAGAAGGTCGATCGCCTGCTCCGTCACCTCATCCCTGTGATCGATATTGTCACCGTGAAGCAGGTTTACCGGATCAAAGATAACCTGCAGATTCGGAGATTCGACGGCATCAAGAACGGTCCTTGCGAGTTCCGCATTCCATACAATATGCTTATAGGCAGGCTCTATTGCCAATATGACACCCATCTGCTCCGCATATCTGACAAGCACCCTGAGATTTCTTATAAACTCCGTAAGCGCTTCATAGGAATGACATGTATCCCTGTCATATTCATACCTGACATTGGGCGCCCCTGTCCCCGTACCGACCATGACACCGCCCAGGAATGACGCAAATCTTATATGCGCGATATATCTTTGCATTATGTCATCAAATATGCTTTTATCGGGACACGCAGGATTCAGATAACAGCCAAGGAGCGCGAAATCGATATCCGCACCGGCAAAAGCCTTTTTCAGATACATAGCATAGCCCGGCGTGAGCGCACCGGCTTCCGCCGTCTCGCCCATAAGTCCTGACAGTACAACATGAGCGCATGAAAACCCCCGGCCGCGCACCGCCTTCAGCCTTTCATCAAGCAAAAGCTCTTCACTATCGTGGAGTCTGAGTCCGATCTGCATTCTTCAATATCTCCCGGAACACACAAAACAAAAACTATAACATTATACCATGTTGTCGGTTACGGAGTTTTGTTTTTTCGATAATCTTGCAAAAAGTGTATATTTCATGACTTCCGGAAGGATGATCCGATTGCAACAGACACTTGCATTTATCGAACGTGTGTTCTATTATGTTTGTATCCATGTATATTATTTTTGGAGGTATGTGATGGATCGCGCCATATTGCACAGCGATATGAATGCTTTCTATGCCAGTGTGGAGATGCTGCACCACCCCGAGTTCGGCGACAGGCCGTTAGCAGTCGGCGGCGATCCCGAGGCGAGACACGGCATCGTGCTTACAGCCAATTATCCCGCCAAAAAGCGCGGAGTAAAGACGGGCATGGCGCTGTGGCAGGCCAGACAGACCTGTCCGGAAATCATCTTTGTTCCGCCCAGGATGGACCTTTATCTGAGATTTTCCGAACTTGCGCATGAGATCTACGCTGAATATACAGATCTGCTTGAACCCTTTGGAATCGACGAATCCTGGCTGGACGTCAGCGCCTGTCAGAGCGCTATGGGAGACGGAATGAGTGTGGCGTGCGAGATAAGCCGCCGCATCAAAAAAGAACTCGGTCTCACCGTATCCATAGGCATAAGCTGGAATAAGATCTTTGCCAAATTCGGTTCTGATTACAAAAAGCCCGATGCCATAACACAGATAACCCGCGGCAACTACCGCGACATAATCTGGCGTTCGCCCGCGTCGGATCTGCTCTATGTGGGCAGATCGACCGCGAGGAAACTCAGGAATCTGGGGATCTTCACGATAGGCGATATCGCCACCTGCGACCCCGCTGTCCTGAGCGCGCATCTGGGAAAGATGGGTCTTGTGCTTTGGACTTTTGCAAACGGCGAGGACCGGACGCCAGTGGAACCTGACGGCCTGGATACACCGGTTAAAAGCATCGGAAACAGCACTACAACGCCCCGGGATCTTCTTGACAATGAAGATGTCCGGTTGGTTATCCTGTTCCTGTCGGAAAGCGTCGCCTCAAGACTCAGAAAGAATCATTTTGTGGGGAGAAATATCGGTATCTCAGTGCGGGACAACGAGCTGTCCTGGTTTACAAGGCAGCAGAAGATTGCCATACCGACAAATATCTCCGCGGAGATCGCCCGGACTGCCATGGAATTGTTTGTCAGAAACTACGACTGGGACAAGCCCGTGCGCAGCGTCGGGGTCAGAGTATCGGAATTGCAGCCCGACAGATACTGCTACCAGACTGATCTGTTTACGGACGAAAATATGCGCGAGAAACAACTGAAGGCGGATATGGCTGTGGATGAACTGAGAAGAAGGTTCGGATATGACGCCGTGCTGCGGGGACGGATGTATCAGGACCGGATACTGGCCGGGCTTGAAGCCCACGCAGACGACGGCCCGTGTGCCCTCGGCATCGTGCATCCGCATGGCTATTTCGAAAAGGGTGTTAAAGTGTTCGAACCGGAAGAGAACACGCGTACAGGTTGAAGCTGCCCCGGGATACAGCGTATTTCCGGAAACTACACTGTCTTCGTGCTGTCGCGATCATCATGTTCCGGGAAACTCATACTGTCTTTGTGCTGTCGCGCTTTATCAGTTCTCCGGAAAGCACTTTTCGCGGAGGAAAAGTCCCCTCCTCCAATATGCTTACAGCCGCACCTACAACCAGGTCACAGACATCTTCCAGATGATTGTCTATCGATGTGAGCTCAGGCTCACAACAAACGGTGAGGAGCGAATTGTTGTAACCAATTATCTGCAGATCTCCGGGTATCTGAATCCCGTTTCTTCGCGCAAATTTAACGGCGCCAACTGCAAGATAATCCTCCGAGGTCACTATCGCATCAAAGTGGATCCCCGTTTCCCACAGACGCTCTAATCGCACCGCGACATCACCGATATCCTCGCGCTCCCCAACATAAAGCAGATTGAAAGTGTCGGTGCCCCCCCTCTTGCTGCAGGCATCAGCAAATCCCGACTGCTTCTTTTTGCCGGAATAAGTGTGATTATCATAAAAATACAGCAGACTCTTAGCACCGCTGTCAATAAGCGAAAGGGTTGCATCTTTTGTCGCCTGATGATCGTCGCAGCAGCATGAGTATATGTTTTCGTATTCAAGTTCGCCGTTCATAAGGATCACGGGAAGCTTTTCCGCGGCCTTCTTTATATACTCATTCTCATTTTCGTCATGTCCGATAAACTGTGAACCGACCAGGATCACGGCATCAATGTCCTTGGAAAGAAGCAGCCTTAAGGATTCCTGTTTCCGCTGAAAAGTATAGCCCGTAGTGCATAATAGCGAATGATATCCGTGTTCACTGAGATTTCTCTCTATGCAATATACAGCCTTTGCAAGGTAAAGATCAGATGAATCGGTACACAGAAGACCTACGGTTTTCATATTGCCGGCCATGATATCACCGTTCCTTTCGCAGAAGAGTCTTGCTAATAATAATTTGATGTTTTCAGTATATTCTTTATAGTAAACAATGGCAACGAAAAAGTCACACCCGAATACGGATGTGACTTTTCATAAATTGTCTGTATGACAGTCATGCCGGATCACTCAAGTTCGCTGGTGCAGTGCGGGCATCTTGTGGCTTTGATGTCTATCTCGGACATGCAGCGAGGGCAGATCTTTGTGGTAGGAGGTGCGGCCTCCTCTTCTTTCTTTGCCTTCTCGGCGATCTTGTTAAGAGTTTTGACAAGAAGGAATATCACCAGCGCCATCAGCAGGAAATTGATGATCGCAGTTATAAACAAGCCGTAATTCAGAGTTGCCGCTCCGATCTCCTGTGCTTCCGCAAGTGTTGCATACTGGCCTCCGTCAAGTGCCACAAACCAGTTGGAAAAATCAATGCCGCCGGTAAGAAGAGTGATGACAGGCATGATTATATCGTTCACGAGAGAATTGATTATTGCCTGGAACGCACCACCGATTATGACACCGACTGCCATATCCATGACATTTCCACGCATAATGAATTCACGGAACTCCCCGACAAATCCCTTTGCCTTGTTTTTTGCTTCGCTTACGTTTGCCATGATTGTCTCCTTTCATGATAAAAATATGCGGTATATCACATGCCATTCCTGCATCTCGTATGCACTTCGTACATCCTCTATGCACGGCTGTCACCGCACTCTTTCCCAAAATAAAACTCCCACCTGCGAGCAAGCTCGCGCCGGGAGTTTATTCTTTGAACATAGCGTGGCTCGTAGCTAAAGCAGGATACGGGAGTCGGACCCGCCTCTCAAGCTTGGGAAGCTTGCATACTACCGATGTACTAATCCTGCATAACGACTTCGTAATTATATTAGTTTGAGCGATTCTTGTCAAGTTTGCAGCCGGTCACAAACTCATAGCATCCCCGGCCGTCTTATCAAACAGTCCCCCCTGCATCAGTTCGCAGCCCATACCGGCCAGCATGTCTCTCGTTTCCTCATCGTCAACGCCCCGCACCACCACATCGACCGGAATACTTCTCAACATCGCGATGGTACCGCGCAGCACCGCTCTACCGGCCGTTGTCATGTTCTCTGTCAGCATACTGCGATCGAGCCGCACACTGCTTATCTCGTATTCCGACAGGAATTCGGTATTTGCCAGACCGCTTCCGTAATCATCGATCGCTATCCGGTATCCCAGACGCACCAGCTGCTTTATGTTATCAAGGAAATTCTCGCCTGCGCGTTCCGTATCTGCAGCCTTAACTGCAAAGCATATCTGACCGGGATAAACATCATACCTGCTCCTGAAATTCCATACCATGTCAGCAAAGGATTTCTGCATTCCCAGCGCCCCGGACAGCTTTACGACCACATAGGAAAGTCCTGCCTGTGAAATCCTCTCCTGTTTCAGGCGGACAAACACCTGCTCAAGCACAAACTCTTCGAAAAGCGCGGAAGCACCTCTGGCAAGAGCCACTTCCCTCAGCGTATCATCGTCTATAACGCCGAAATCCGCGTCATCGATCTTAGCGACAGCCTCGGCAAATACCGGACCTTTCTTAACGGCTGACCACACCGGCCTGAAGGCCACCGAGAGCTTCCCGTCTATCACCGCGCGCTTAAGGATCTCATCAAAACGGATCTCGATCCGGTATTCGCGCTTTCCGACGATCTGCTCCGTGTGGTACAGTATCCTGTCGCCGGTAAATCTGACAAAATTGTGCGCAAAGTGTATCAGATCCGCACAGCTTCCGATCTCATCAGGAAACCTCACCGACACTATCTTCAGATTCACCTGCAGCCCGGAATCAGTCATCGCACTGTTTCTCTTCGTCACAAGATCCCGTATCTCCTGTATCCCCTGCACGGGGTTGTAGGACGTATCGTTAAGTATCACGTAGAAATGGCCCGGCGGCTCAAAATAGAGTTCTGCCAGAAGCCGTTCCTTCTTGGTATAAGCCGTGACCGACCTCTCGACATCGTGGATATAAGCTCTGAAGGTCTTATCACCCAGATAATTGATGAGTTCATCCGCATTGTCAAAGCACGCGATGACAACCTGCACCTTCTGTCCATTGCTTTCGATCTTGCTCATGGCATCCCTGAAGGCAAAAAAAGCAGGCAGACCTGTGTTCACATCGATCTGCTTTTCGGGCTTCTGCACGTACAGTACCACGAACAGCAGCGTGATACTCGTGAAATAACACTCGACAAGAAGGAAAGGAAATATAAGCTGGATCGCCACGCCAAGTGCATTCAGAAGATACAGTGAAAAGAGCGAGCTCCACTCCGAGAACGTAAGAAGTTTTCTGTAAGCCGACAGATATGCGATACCTACCACAAGATAATACGCCGCGAGCAGATAGACAACCAGTATCATGCTTCCGCGCTGGTATCCGTTCTGCCTGGTAACGGAAAACACAATGCTCGTCGTGGGATTCAGGATCAGCATTATGACTATGCCGGCATACGGTGCGACAAGCAGCAATCTGATCCACCAGGCCTTTATCTTGTGCCAGGTTCTGGTAACGGCTATGATGTAGAAAAAATATACGCAGTTCAGACCGTTTCTTGTCACGAAGTAGAGATAATTATTCCATTTTACTATATAGTACTGAAGATCATTGAGCGGCGGAACAAAAAAATTGGCCACGGTATCCGCCAGAGAAGATAAAAAAGCCAGCACGAGGACCCAGAAAAGAAGTATATTTGCCCTGCCCTTGTTAAGCTTGCGCGATACAGTGGAAACGATAAGCGTCAGCAAAAGAGGCAGTGCCGAGAACTCTATCAGAACAAGGTTATTCATCTCTTACTTCCTCGCAAATACAAGACCAAAAGTACCGGGGCCGCAATTTACGGCGATGGACGGAGATGCCTTTACCAGATAGACCTTTTCAAAAGGTACTATATCGCATACCGTCTCACGAATCTTTTCGATCTCACTCCGTCTTATGCCGACATAGGAGATCAAAAGCACAGAGCGATCGATGTGATCTGGATCACGCAGGGCAAAGTGTATGTACCTGGAGGTAACGCGCCCAAAATCCCCGAATATCATGCCCGAAGCGCGTACCCTGCTGTCCTTTGTCGAAAGCACCGGATGTATAAGAACGGTGTTGCAGACCGAATTCACCCAGCCCGGAAGACGGCCGCTCCTCGATAGAAACTCCGTTGTGCGAGCCGTAAAGCTGAATTGGATCTTTTCATTTTTCTTCATCAGTTCGGTCATAAGCGCATCGGGATCATATTTTCCACTCTCTGCCAGATCAAATGCATATAGTGCAAGCAAGCCGGTGGCACAGGAGAGACGCCCCGAATCCACCACCCGGACATTATTGAAGGAAAGAGCCGCCTCAGAGGCGTTCACAAAACTCCGGCCGGCGTATTTGGCATTGGTGATATGAATGATATGCTGAGCGAGCGTCAACCGGCCGGAGAAAAACTCCTCATACTCCTCTACCGAGGGCGCCTCGCTCTCCGCCCTGATCCTGCTGTCCGCAAGGTACTGGGCGATACCGTCGCTGCCGGTCTCGATACTGTCATAAAAAACTCCCTTATCCATCCGCACATGACATGAGATCACAGGGATATTCAGTCTGGTGACAAGTTCACGAGGCAGATCAGCCGAACTTTCAGTTGTGATCAGTATGGGGATTTTTTTACGCATCTCGCGCACTATCCTGTCAGATTCATGTACTTCTCCATCCACCGTCTTTCCGGTCAGCATATCAGGCGGCAGAAGTCTGCGGATCTTATCCTCAAGCTCCGCGGAATCCACAGGTTTGATCAGATACTCGTCAAATCCCTCTTTTCTGTATAGTGCCTGATTCTCACTTCCGCCGTTAGCGGTCAGGGCGATGACGGGAGTTTCTTTACACAGACCGCCGGGCTGTTCCTTTATCGCATGCAGACACTGAATTCCGTCCATGCCCGGCATCAGATGATCCATAAGGATAACATCAAACCCGATCTGCTGGGTGAGTTCCAGACACTTTTCGCCGCTCTCCGCTGTATATAGCTGCACACCGGTATCCCTGAGGAACTTCTTCACAACCAGCAGATTGGCGGCATTGTCATCCACCGCGAGGATTTTTGCTTCGGGAGCCTCAAAGCTCTGCTTATACTCATATCTGTCAAACGCATCGTGTACCTTGAGTGCATCAAAGTCGCCGATGGCAGTTTCATCCGCTATCTCCTGATCGATCTCCACGACAAAAGTGGAACCCTTGGTGTATACACTGTTGACGGAAACCGTGCCACCGAGCATTTCGACAAGCTGCCTGACTATGGCGAGTCCCAGCCCCGTGCCCTCTATATAGCGGTTATTCAGCTCATCCTCCCGGCGGAATGCATCAAACAGGTATGGTATATTCTCCTTTCGTATCCCCGTTCCAGTATCCTCCACTGAATAGATCACATGAGCAAAGCCGTTGCCCTTTTTGGTACAGTGCACCGAAAAAGTCACACTCCCCTCCGGAGTATACTTGATGGCGTTATTCAACAGATTTATGAGGATCTGCTTTATACGCACCTCATCCGAAAACAGCTGTGACGGCATGCCGGGATCCACGGACACCGTGAGTTTCAAACCTTTTTCATTTGCTTTGATCCAGATCATGTTGACGATCTCGGAGAGCATCTTTCCTACATCGTACTGCGCATTTACGATATCCATCTTTCCCGATTCGATCTTGGACATATCGAGGATGTCATTGATAAGGGAAAGCAGTATAGCGGATGCCGCCTGGATATTCCTGGCATTGTCATTGACCTCGGCATTGACGTTTTCTCTCAGGATCATTTCATTGAGACCGATTATTGTATTTATCGGAGTGCGGATCTCATGGCTCATGCTTGAGAAAAAGCGGTTCTGAGCTCTGTTCATCGACTCGATCCTTTCAGCCTGCTCCCTTGCCTTGAGATTTTCAGCCAGATACAGACGGTACTGGATCAGCACCATGAAGTAAGATGCAAAACCTACCAGCAGCAGAGATACAAGTATATCAAGATGTGTGGAAAGGCTGTCATGCCCGGTAAACAGCTGCGGATTGAGATATGAGACAATAAACTCGGCGACTATTATCAGAGTAAGGCTCGCCATCATGATGTTGCGGACTTTTCCTTCCAGGGTCAGACCGATATAGAGATAGGCAAAGCAGAACCAGATCACTCCTCCGCCGGTAATGCCGCCGCCGAAGAAAAAAACCAGCGGTACAACACCGAAAACAACACCTGTTGAAACGAGCAGCGCTCCAAGCTGAATTCTGTTTTTTCTGACTGCAAAATAAGTTATGACCGGTGTCAGGATCAGCGTGGCGATGAGTATGATGATCTCGACATAATTCTCCCCGATCATGATATCAACGATCAGCGCAAATATGAGGGCTGTTATGCCTACTATCGTCAGCAGGACAAATATCTTCGACCTGATATCCAGCTCTGGTCCGGTTATTTTTTTGATCAGATCTCGTATCCGGCTTCTCATTCCATACCTCCCTGCGATCCGCCAAGCACCTCGGAGATGCCGCGGAGAAGTTTTTCGTAATCAGCCAGAAAAACGGAATGATTGCTCAGAATGTAATCCGCATCGCCGTCCTTTGCAGCAAATTCCAGAGCCTTTGCTTCATCGGACACTGTCGACGCACCGATCATCGCCGAAGTGCTCTTTACGCTGTGAACTCTGATCTCATATCCGGTCCAGTCTTTTCCGGCGACATAAGTCTCGAGCTCATCTATCTTCTTATCTATATCAGAGGAATACTCAGTCAAAAGTTCGATATAGAATTCGATTTCACCGCCGCAGTATTCGATGCCGTAATCGGTATCCAGGCCGCAGTTTTTAAGTGCCCAGACGGGGCTTGCTGCTGGCTTTGCGGTTTCCGCCGCCGGTGTATGTCCAATGGCATATTTGACTGAACTGCCGGACCTTTCCGCATTATCACCTGTATCCGTTTTTCTACCGTATACGACCAAGGACCTGGGAAGCACGCGCTTAAGCACCCTCTCCAGCTCACTGATCTCTATGGGTTTGGGTATGAAGCCGTCAAAACCCTCTGCCATGAACATCTCCCTGGCGGAACTGATGGCGTTTGCCGTGAGAGCAACAACACAGATATCGCTGTTTTTTGCGGCGGCGTTCTGCTTGATGCGATGCATCGCCTCAACTCCGTCCATTCCCGGCATCATATGGTCCATGAAAACGATATCGTAATCATTGTCCCTGCACATGGTTATTGCTTTCTCACCGCTTTCCGCAGTGGATACATCCATACCGTATCCGCCGAATATCTCCCCGGCCACAATGAGATTCATCTTTTCGTCATCCACAACAAGTGCCTTTAACCCCGGGAATGAGACTGTTTCCCCAATATCAGTCTCATCCGACAAAACATCCTGATTCAGGAAATTTGCCGCCTGCATACCATAAAAAGGCTTGAGCAAAAGAGTTACGCCGTCTGAAACGCCGCCTGTGTATTCGTCGCCGGCAACCACCGCAATATTAATCCTTATTGAAAGAGAATCTATATATTCCCTGTTTTCCAGATATTCGCGGCCTCCCACGAAAAGATGCGTGATCTGTGATGATGCCACAAGCTTCTCCAGTTCATTTCGCGACTGAATCCTGTGGAACGGCACCGAAAGACCGGTTGAAAGGTGTTTTATCATATCCAGATAGTACTCCCGCAGCTTGGGATCTCCTGTAGTGATAAACCCAAGGAAGACCGCTGCGGCACAGTTTTTCCCATCGTTTACGGAAATACTGCATCCCACGTCCTCCACTGCCTGCGGTATGCTGACCTTTACTGCGGTTCCTTCGCCGGGAGTACTCTCTATGGTGAACACACCGCCCATTGACTTGACAAAGCCCCCGACTATAGGTATCCCGAGCCCCAGGCCGCCCTTCGATCTGGCGCGTCCGGAATCGGCCTGATAAAACTTCTCGTAGGAATTGTCGATCTCCTCTTCCGTCATTCCAAGTCCGGTGTCCTTAACCTCTATCACGAGATTAATACCGTATTCACGCTTCACATCATAGATATGAACATATATGCCGCCTGATCTTGTGAACTTATAACCGTTTCTTATCAGATGCCAGAGGATCCTCCTGATCTTCTGCTCATCACCGGTCAGGACTGCAGGGAGCTTCGGGTCGATGTCGATCACCAGATCGAGCCCGTAATTATCTGTTTGAGAAAGCTCTGTAAGAAGGTCATTGATCAGCGAATTCATCATATAATTCTCTTCGTTGATCACCATCCTGTTCATCTCAACTTCGGTAAAATCGAGTATGTCGCTGATCTGTTCGGATACGCGGTACCCCGCTTCCGAGATAGCTCTTATTTTTTCCTTACCGTCATCATCAATATCCGACTTCTGAAGCACATGTGAGAGTCCGATGACCGCACCTACAGGCGTGCGGATCTCATGTGACACATTTGCCAGGAAATTATTGACGCGCTCGTTTTCAAGAGAAAGCTCATCGATCTTCGCCATTGAGCTCTTTTCGGAAAGCGTCCATGTCTTGATTATAAAGTCCACGAGAAAAGCAGCCAGAGGTATCATCAGGAATACAACAAAGGCACGCATCATACTGTAAATATCGGGACTGCTTTCAACATATTTTCGCATGGTGATGAGATGAAAGACCAGACTTAAGACAGAACCGGCGATACCTGTCAGGATCAAAGGCCTCTCTCTGCTGAAGGCAAAAATGAATATCATGAGAACAATGACCGTACCGCATTCATATATCGTCTTCACGCTTACGCAGTAATAGAATTCGAGGAAGATGGCAAAAGCGAAGAACAGATAAAGCTGCATCTTTTTTGTGAGCTTATTGGATATCAGAACCCACCAGCATACAGCAGTTCCTGATATGATCACGGGAAGTATCCATATCTCTCCGTCAAGGATCCTGTTGAGAATACTGTCTATGATGGCAAGAACAGTCAATGACACGATCACGCACAGATTGATCCTCTTTATGAGTTCGTTACGGATCTCTTTATTTTCCACCGAAGTTCCTCCCTGTAATCAACATGCGGATCTGACATAAGAATTGTGCCACATATGTCTATGTTCGTCAATAATAATCGCCTGTATGAACAGAGCCGGCGGGAATAATCCGCCGGCTCTGAAGATCAGTCATATAAAACTGTGTCAGGTATCAGGGAAGCATTGTTGCCGCACCGAAGTACTCATCCCACTTCTCTGCGCGCTCATCCATGATGGCCTGTCCGCCGGAAGAAAGATAATCGGCAATATAGCTGTCCCATACGGAATCGAAATCAGCCTCGGAAGCGACAACAGCATTGTCATAGACCTCATTTCTCTTCTGAGACAAAGTGTCGCCGACTCCGGCTTCAGCTTCGATGGTTCCTACGTTGACGTTCTTGGGTGTAAGACCGTCTGTGCGTGCGATCTTATCAGCCTGGCTCACAAGCTCAGGATCAACACCGGCATAGCCGTATGCAAGTGACAGAGCAGCGAGATCGGGATCGCCAAACCATGTGCCGTTGCAGGTGATAGTGTAGTCGATGTTCTTACCGGAGTTCTGGATCGCATCACCGGTAGCCGCGATGATCTGGATAGCGCCGCTGTCAAGAACCTCGTGTGTAACGCCTTCGTCACCGGCCTGCAGATACTTGATCACGTCAGGTCTGCTGATATAGTCGAGGTAAAGCAGAGAAGCCAGAGGCTCGTCGTTGGTCGTGGGGAAGAAGCTCTTGCGGTCACCTGCAGGGCTGTAGAGCCACTTTGCATGCTTGCCGTCGGAGTTGGTGAAAGGATCGATGGCGACAAACTTGGCATCCTCGCCGACATTACGTGCAAGGTTGGCGTTGTAGCCGTCCTCGCCGTTACGGAAAGGCATATCCCAGTTGTGCTGGAAGGAACCGACATAGCCGGCCTTGATCATGTCATCCTCAACTGTATCATCCTGCTGAAGAGCGAAATCCTTCCACATAAGGCCTGCGTTGTACCACTTGTTGAGAAGTCTGATGGCTTCCTTTGTCTGAGGCTCGGTGAGCATTCTGTCATCAAAGCCGTTGATGTAGTAATCCTTGTCGGTGATAGCGGGATCCATCTGTGCAGTGATGATGTTCGCAGCTCTCCAGCCTATATCCTTGCTGATGGAGAAAGGAACGATCTTGGAAGCATCCTTGCCAAGCAGAGTCTCTGCATTGTCCTTGAATGCGATCAGCATATCCTCGAACTCCTGAGTGGTTGTGGGAGCGCTGAGGCCTAACTTGTCAAGCCAGTCCTGACGGACAAAGGTTACGATCCTCTGCTGCTCCGCGCGGCGTCCCTCGACTGCCCACACAGTGCCGGTCTTGGGATCCTTGTCCCAGTAAATGTTCTGATCGCCGAGCCATGCCCAGAGATTGGGAAGCTCTGACTTGTACTGCTCAAGTAAGGGATTGAGGTCGATGACACCGCCCATCTCGGCATAAGTCAGGATGGTCGGATAGCTGTAGGTCACACAGATGTCAGGGGCCTCTCCTGCAGCAAGCAGGTTGTTGATGTCGTCTGTCTCAGTCCAGCGGGGAACCTTCTTGAAGGTAACCTCGACGTTGTGTTCCTCAAGCATGCCCTTCTTAATGAATTCGGTGTACATGTTGTTCTCGGGATCCGAACCGCCGTCGTTGCCGCGGTCATAGATCTCTACAGTGATGGAACGTGTGTCGGCGAACTTCCCGTCAACGAGTTCAGAAGCAGGTGCTTCTTCCTCTGCTGCAGGAGCAGCCTCCTCAGCAGCTGCCGGTGCAGCTTCTTCCTTGGTCTCCGTCGCTGCAGGAGCAGCAGCAGGTTCTGCAGCCGGTGCAGGCTCGGGAGCGGTTCCGCTCGAGCTGCCCGATGATCCGCAGGCAGCCATGGACACTACCATGGCAGATGCAAGGAACAGTGAAATCAACTTCTTTTTCATGTTTTCCTCCCTTCGTTTGTTGTGAAAACGATATATAATATCCCCCCTCGGGGCTATTATCACTCTTTGACGGCTCCCAGCGTCACGCCCGCGATGAAGTATCTCTGCAGGAACGGATATACGCACAGGATCGGTATCGTAGAGAACATGACAATGGCTGCCTTCAGTGAAGCGGCGAGACCGGGGCTTGAGAAGCCCTCCTGAGTCGCAACCTCGACCTGGTTGATGTTGTTGATGATATTGTAGAGCAAAAGCTGCAGCGTGTAGTACTTTTCTTCTCTCATATACATCAGGGCATCGGAATATCCGTTCCAGCGTCCGACGGCATAGAACAGAGCCAGAGTTGCGAGCACCGGTTTACTCAAAGGCAGGTATATTATTCTCAGTATCTGGAAGAATGTAGCCCCGTCTATCTCAGCAGATTCACGCAGCGACTCGGGTATCCCGTAGAAGAAGCTGCGCATTATGATCATATTGTATACGCTCATCACACCCGGAATGATCAGGACCAGAGGATTGCTCAAAAGATGCAGTTTCTGCATGAGCAGGTAGTTAGGGATCGTACCGGCGTTGAAGAACATCGTTATCGTGATGAAGATATTGATGGCATTGCGCCCCCTGAGATTTTCAAATATCAGCGGGAATGCACACAATGTAGTCATGGTCAGCGAGAGTATCGTGCATATGATCGTCAGAAAGACCGTCCAGAAAAATGCCCTTATGTACTTTGGATCCTTTAGGACAGTCGTATATGCATCAAAATTGAGTCCTTTGGGCAACAGATATACCTCGTTCCTTACAAGATAATCCGTGGCACTTAACGACTTCGCAAGCAGATTCAGCATCGGTATCACACATATAGCTGCCACTATGAAGCATATTATCACAAATACTATATCCCAGACTTTGTCGGCGTTGGATTTGATCTTCATGTTCAGTCCTCTCTTTCCGCAATAAACTCCGTCTCAGGCGATCCTTACCACAGGCCCCGCTCGCCGAAGCGTCTGGCGAGCCAGTTGGCAAGAAGAAGGAAGAACACGCCGACAACCGACTGGAAGAGACCGACAGCCGTGGTCAGGGAGAACTGCAGTCCCTTGATACCGACGCGGTACACATAGGTGGCGATAACATCGGCGACACGCATTACCAGATTGTTCTGGAAGGCGAAAGGTCTGTCAAAGCCGCCGCCCAGGATATTTCCGAGGTTCATGATAAGAAGGACAATGATCGTTGAACGGATACCAGGCAACGTGATGTGCCAGATCTTGCGGAACCGCCCTGCTCCGTCAACCGCGGCAGCCTCATACAGCTCGGGGTTGATGCCGGCTATTGCCGCCAGGTATATTATCGAGCCCCAGCCGAAATTCTGCCACACACCGAAGGAGATATAGCTCCCGATCCAGTGCGCTGCATCATTGAGGAAAGGTATCGTCTCACCGCCCAGATTTCTGATCATCATGTTTAAGAGACCCGCATCCGGTGCCAGAAGCTGCAGAGCAAGCGAATAAATGATGACCCATGACAGGAAATGCGGCATGTATGCTATGGTCTGAACGACTTTTTTATAGCGTATGAAGCACAGTTCGTTGAGAATAAGAGCGAAAATGACGGGAGCGGGGAATCCGAATACCAGATCCAGCAGATTAAGCGTCAGAGTGTTGCGGAGCGCATATTTGAAATCGTTGTTCGAAAATGCCTTTATGAAATACTCAAAGCCGTGTTTTTTTGCAAGGGGAAGTTTCCATACGCTTTCCACAAGACTGTATTTCTTGAAAGCTATCTGCACATAGATCATGGGCAGATACTTGAAGATGAAGAGATAAATAAGCGGAAGTGCAAGCATTACATACAGTTGCCAGTATTTCTTCATGTAGACGCTGAACTTGACTTTGCTCTTAGGCGCTTTGGGTTTGCTCATGCGTTGCCTCCCTTCACAAAGAAAAACAATTAACCACATGATACCACAAGGATGATAGAAATAAAAGCACTATTTTATAAAGTTTTATTACTATTTTCAGGCAAGCGCATCCTCTATGATCTTTCTGAGATCCCCGCGGGATGTCGATTTGAGTATGCAGCCCTGCGGCTTCAGCGACATAATGGGGGCGAGACTCTCTTTGGTCTCAACGCCTGTCAGGAAATACACCGGTATGGAAGCGGTGTCCGGGTTCGATCTGAGTATCTCAAGTATCTCCGGTCCGTTGACCTTTGGCATCATATAATCGAGAAGTATCAGATCGGCGCGGTTTTCGGCAAGCCACTCCACGCCCTTCATTCCGTCTGTGAAAATCTCCACAGAGCACATATCCTTTATCCACTGCCTGATGATGCCGGAATAAAGCTCGTCATCATCGATCACCATGACACGCTTTTTCTGCACGCCTGAAGGCGGCGCGGCCATGGACGCAAGCTCCCTGTAGGTCCTGATCATCTCTTCGTGATGTTCCCTAATGTAATCCGCATCACCCTTCTTCCCCGCGTCTTCGAGCTTCTGCGCCATCTCAGAAAGTTCATGCGCTCCTACAATTTTAGCGGAGCTCTTCAGCGCATGGATCTTTATAGTATAATTCTCCCAGTCTTTCGATGCGTAAAATTCCTCTAACTCGGATGATTTCTGCGGTATGGATCTGCAGAATAATCTGAGTATTGTTTTAAAGGACTCCCCGGAGCCGGCATCCTCCGGTATAACAGCGGTTCCCGGACGGCCCAGCTTTTTTGCGGGTATGTGTTTCATAAGCATCTCTTCGAGCTGTTTCCCCGTCACGGGTTTTACCAGATATCCGTCAAAGCCGCTCTTTTTATACAGCTCGCGGTTCTCTCCGTCAGCATTTGCGGTAAGCACCACAACAGGCACATCGGTATTGAGTCCGTCCTCCTGGGAACGTATCGCAGAAAGACATTCTATCCCGCTCATCACCGGCATGAGATGATCCATGAGGATCACGTCATAGTGCTTCTTTTTTGTCATTTTCAATGCATCTGCGCCGCTCATCGCTGTATCTGTAACCAACCCGGTCCCAGCGAGCAGTCTTGTCTCAACGGCAAGATTCATCTCATTATCATCTACGATAAGCACATTTGCCCCGGCTGCCGTAAATAAATGCCCGTCCCTCTCTTTAAGCGAGAGTGATGTATTCACGCTGAAATCTCCCAAAGGTCTCGGATCTGATATCTTCTGGGGGAGGCATACTGTAAATGTGGAACCGCTTCCGTATATGCTGTCTACCGTGATCTCACCTCCCATAAGATCGATCAGCTGCTTCACGATTGACAGTCCAAGTCCCGTTCCCTCGATGTTTCTGTTCTTCTCCTGATCCACTCTTCTGTATGCATCGAAAAGATCGGGCAGTGCCTCTTTTCTGATGCCGATGCCCGTATCGGATACTGAGATGATGAGATTTATACTGTCGATCCCGGTGTTCTCCGATCTCACCTTGAGATTCACTGAACCTTCATGTGTATATTTCACAGAATTATTCAGAAGGTTTATCACTATCTGCCTTATACGCACCTCGTCGCCGAAAAGAACCGAAGGTATATCATGTGCGGCGCTCACATTAAAGGCCAGTCCCTTCTCGTTTACACGGGGTGATACCATACCGGCGATATCAGATATGATATCGGCGATCTCATAATCCACCGGGACTATATCCATCTTTCCGGCTTCGATCTTGGATATGTCCAGCAGATCGTTTATAAGGGACAGCAGAAGCCTTCCGGCGCTTTGAATGCTTGCCGCGTCCTTTATTATTTCATCGGATGCATCCTCCTGCCTCAGTATCACCTCATTGAGGCCCAGTATTGAATTGATAGGCGTCCTGATCTCGTGGCTCATGGCTGAAAAGAACAGATTCTGACTGCGATTGAGGCTCTCAATCTGCGTTTTCTGTCTTCTCACCCGCTCATTCTCCCTCCTGAAAAGAACAGTCTGGTAGTTTATCAGTATTGCCATGACTGTACCCACAATGAAGAGCGTCAGCATTGAGTCAATAAATGCTTCGGGTCTCGTGAATTCTATTATCAGTTCGGGATGATAAAAGCCTACAACCCAGCATACTACTATGATAAGCGACTCCGCAGCAAGATAAAAAGCCTTTGTCTTTCCGCTTAAGACCATCAGTATATAGAGCGTGGCAAACATGAACCACACCGGAGTTCCACCGGCAGCACCTCCGCTTGTAAAAAACGAAATAGGGAGAAAAACAAAAACCAGAAATGTTGAAATAAACACCATCGCAAACCGGAGTTTATTGAGCCACACCGAATAAAAGAATATCCCTGCAAACAGAGAGAATTCAACAACAAGGGAAAGATTCGCAAGTATTGACTGATTTATTACAATACCGCCGACCAGGCCCAAAAAGAGCCCGATCAGCGCTATGATCGAAAGAAGGATAAATGATTTGTATTGAACATCCAAGTCGGGATCATCAAGATACGACCTGATCTTTTTTATCATAAACTATCCTCGATGAAACCGGTCAGATTTACGCCAGTGCCTGTTCAAGATCCGCAATCAGATCCGCCGCGTCCTCCAATCCGCAGGACATACGGACAAGCCCGGCAGGTATCCCGGCCGCTTCGAGCTGTTCATCGGTCAGCTGTCTGTGGGTTGATGTCGCCGGGTTCAGACAGCAGGAACGCGCATCAGCCACATGGGTCTCAATGGCAGCCAGTTTCAGCTTCTTCATAAAGGCTTCGGCAGCGGCTCTGCCACCCTTCAGTTCAAAGGACACCACCCCGCAGCTGCCCTCGGGCATATACTTTACGCACAGTTCATGGTACGGATCACCCTTAAGCCCCGGATAGCTGACCCTAATCACTTCCGGCCTGTCCGCAAGAAACTCCGCTACCGCAAGTCCGTTCTCGGCGTGACGCTTCATTCTGACATGAAGGGATTCAAGGCCGAGATTCAGATAAAATGCGTGCTGGGGTGACTGTATGCACCCGAAATCGCGCATCAGCTGTGCGGTGCACTTCGTGATGAAAGCGCCCTCCTTTCCGAATTTCTCGGCATAGGTGATGCCATGGTATGAATCATCAGGTGTGGTGAGTCCCGGAAACTTTTCGGCATGAGCCATCCAGTCAAAACGTCCCGAGTCAACAATGGCACCTCCCACAGCGGTTCCGTGGCCGTCCATATACTTCGTGGTCGAATGTGTCACTATATCCGCTCCCCACTCTATCGGTCTGCAGTGCACCGGCGTCGGAAAAGTATTGTCCACGATAAGCGGCACCCCGTGTCTGTGTGCTGCCTTTGCGAACTTTTCTATATCAAGTACGGTCAATGCCGGATTGGCTATCGTCTCGCCGAACATCGCGCGGGTATTCTCCCTGAAGGCAGCATCAAGTTCCTCTTCGGTCGCATCAGGTGATACAAAGGTGACATCTATGCCCATTTTCTTCATGGTGACCGCTATCAGATTAAAAGTGCCTCCGTAGATGGACGATGAAGACACGATATGGCTTCCGGTCTCACATATATTGAACAGGGCAAAGAAATTAGCAGCCTGTCCGGAGCTTGTGAGCATACCCGCGGTTCCGCCCTCAAGCTCTGCTATCTTGGCGGCCACGTGGTCATTGGTCGGATTCTGAAGCCTTGTGTAGAAATATCCCGAAGCTTCAAGATCAAAAAGCTTGCCCATGTCCTCGCTTGTGTCATACTTGAAAGTGGTGGACTGTACGATGGGTATCTGTCTGGGCTCACCGTTTCCGGGCGTATAACCGGCCTGAACACATTTGGTTCCTATTCCTCTTTTTGTCTCGGACATGCTGTCTCCTTTCACTCACTTTTTCTTCCCGTTCCACATAAGATAGACCTCCGCCTTTCTGGTTCCGAACGAAAGGGCTTCCTCATGTGAATCCATAAAGATATCGATATGCGTACTCTTTATAGCTTTGCCTGTGTCCTCACAGGTAAAAACATGACCGTCAATCATGACCTGATCGCCCATTCTGAAGAGCGCGGGGTCTACCGCGATCGTTCTCCCCTGACAGGCTTTTGTACCGGAATATGTTATGCCGTCCCTCTTTCCGGTGCACAGTTCACACGGGCAGTAGGCCGTAAGCGTATACTCGCCGACATTTATGGGCTTTCCCGGATACTGATCGGCATCATAGGGGAACAGCCTGTCCCACGACTCCGCCGTCCACTCCCGGGTATTCTTTTTCGATGCCGCCCACGGGGAACTGTTGTCGATGTCATCGCCATAAACATCCAACAGATCATTATACACTATCTTTTCCTCGCCCGAAAGAGATGTTTCATCCGGCAAGCCGCTGTTTGCCGCGCCGGTCAGAAGATCCATGATGATCTCCTCGTCGGACATGCCTTTCATCCGCGCAAGCGCATCCTGTACAGCCTTTTTCTTTACTTCTTCCTCGGTCATCGGTTTTATATCGTCCGGTTTTGTGACCCAGAGAGCACCGGCAGGAACATTGGTAATTACCACATTGTCCTCCTTGGAGGTGCCGTATTTCTTATCGTAGTCCTCGGAAAGTTTTGCTATCTCCCCCGCAAATCCGGTGAGCCGCAGATCGGAAGATTCCCCGCTGACAGTCTTTGTAGTGCGCTGCAGTTCACCCGCAAGCTGTGAAAACGACTGCAGCCTTTCATTCTTGACCACCTCATTGCTTTTCTCATTGTTTTGGGAATAACCGTGAAAATTCCTGACACCCGGGATTTCGCTCACATCGACGGAGGTATCATCCTCAGGAGAAAGTCTGTTGGAATCAGAGGGTGCCGTACCCTTCATATTGTTTTCGGAAAGCATGGCCGCAAATCCCGATAGTCTGTCGGTATTATCGGAAAGTTCAGCTGCTCCCGCATGGATCGGTAAGGCAAGGAGCGCACCGGTGATTATTATGCAGATCAGCCTGCCGTCAGAACGCCGCCTTGATCTCATAGAGTCCCGCACCGTTTGTGGGCATATAGCGGATCATGGTGTCGCCCACGCGTATCCACTCGCCCATCTTGAGATCGTACTCGTTATTGTCCTCCCAGCTGGAATATATCGCCGCAGCTACCTTGTCGCCGCAGCGGCTCACCATGTTGGTAAAAAATCTCAGGGTCCCGTAATCATATTCGGGCATCGGATTGACTGCTGCGGAGGTTCCATTCAAAAGTGCGAGTCTGTCGCCTCCCAGGGATGTCCTGACCATTATGGTATAACCGTTTATGTCATCATTTTTATAAAGAGCAAGCCGCTCCTCCGTAGTCTGCGAATTATCGGTTCTGACCACGGATCTGAGCATGACGTGGTTTGAATAGACGCTGATCGCGCGCGCGCCGTCGATATTCTTATTGAAGGCATTCTGAAGCACGGTCGCACCGGCGACAAAGCAGTCAAAGCCTCCTGCCTCATGCGCCGTCATCCAGGAATTGCGCTGTCCTATCCTCGCGCCCAGAATCTCCTTTGCGGCAAATCTCGCGCCGTTGGAATCGACGTAATAACTGTCGGAGGAAAAACAATCCGTAAGCCGGTTACCATTGGCGTCCACATAGTACCACATATCAGCGCGTTCAGGCACAGCCTGCCAGTTGCCGGCCACGATATTCCCCGAACTTCTTGTGCCTCCCGCGGAAGAAGGTGTACTCGCGGGTGCTGTCTTTGAGACAAGATCACTCCTTATATAACCGCTCTTATCGTCCACGGTTACGGCATACCAGATGTTGCCGTCACTGCCCTTTGCCTCGCCGGTGACTTCAACTGTCTGCCCTTTTTTTCTGTTCATGAGAATGGCGCTGCCGGTTCCGGCAGCCGCACGGATATTTGCGCTCGCCGTAGAAACATATGCGGTATACGCAGAAGCGCCGTCAGATGACGCTAAAAACAGCGTTGCAGCAAGGGTAACAGCAGCTGCACGCCTTAACGCAGAACAATGCTTCATTACACTATTCCTCCCCAAAAACGCAAAACCGAGAAAAATATAACACATTATTGAATTCGTATCAAGTAGAATTCTAAATTTTGTTTTTATTTTTACGATAAATCAGAAATACAATGATAGCAAATACGATATAGATATAAGCCCCGATGAGCATCGGAGTGAACGGTCCCTCCCCCGGAATGAGCATGAACTCGGCCAGTACGGGTGCAATCGTCAACAGCACCGAAAAGACAACGACAGAGAACACCAAAGCCGTAGATTCATCCACAGATTCCTTCACAACCTTGAGATCCATAAAGCAGTCGGTTACGAGAGGTGTTCCGAAGCCGTCAAGCAAGCCCAGTATCATACCTGTTATGACTATCATGACAATGACAGGGGGTATCTTAAGCAGTATTATACCCGCTCCGGTCAGAATAAATATTCCGACTATGCACGGAATGGCGCCGAACCTTTTCTTTGCCCGTGCCACAAGTGCCGGTCCGATATAAATTCCCGCAAGTCCGTTTCCGATATAGCAGTAACTGAGCATAACCGACGATATACCGTTGATCTGACATACAGCGGGTATAAGCGTCACACACAGCATAACTCCTATATTCAGAGGCATACATATAAAAAGCAGGAACAACAGAAATTCCGGCGAAGTGATCATCTTCTTTATATCAGTGAAGCTGACAGGTTTCTTTTCCGTTTCAGTTATCCCGGTCTTTGACAGCGCCTTCCAGGGAACCGCACAGAAAGTCACCAGCAGATATGCAGCAGTGAGGATGGCCGAACACAAAAATGTGATGCTGTATCCAGCATTTGATGACAGTATAGCTCCCAGACCCGCGCCACAGGTCGCACCCGCCAGAAGTCCCGCATTGTCCTGGGATAAATTGGAGCTTCTTCCGTCTTCTGTCCTGTAGCCCCTGGTGATCATGTGATTGGAAACCTGCTTGAAACCGCCGTATGCAATACCTGCTATGCCGCGGCAGATAACGATAAAGATTGCCGCATTCATAAAGAAGGCCGTGAGATTGCAGAGGATCATCATGATGCCTGAGAGTACCAGCGTCAGCCTGATGTTATACCTGCGCACAAAGCGCGGAAGCAGCGCCACCGCGGCCATCTGTGTAAAGCCCTCCACCGTCAGAGGCAGAGCTGCCGTCATACCGACAGAAAGCCCGAAGAGTGACTGACCGCTCTCCCTTATAAGCATAGCCGCATAAGGAATACACATATATTCCGCGGTGGAACAGAGAAACCCGGTCAGTCTGAGTGTGAGCCCGATCTGTCTCTCACTGAAGCACGTATCCCCGTCAACGCGCAAAGCAGCCTGTTCAGTAATGAGTTCAACAATATTATTGATCTCAAATATAAATATCAGAAGGATGATCGTCGTCGACAGCAATATCAGTATCATATTGGTTATCTGCGTTCTCATCGCCCCGCCTGAGATCTCAGCCTCAAGATACAGTTCCTGATCGCCACTCCAGTCGGAGTCAATAGTGAAAGATATCACGTTTGAACCCTCATCAGTCCTTTCCACTTCGGCTATGCGCTCGGAAATGCGCACCGAACTGAGAGTGTTCAGTGATTCAACCCTTGATCTGATATAATCGTCGAGCCCCGATATGTCGCGGAGTTCAACGCCCTGATCCTTTACGCGTTTTATCGTGGTTTCCAGATTGCCGAGCGATATTCGGATAACAGAATCCGCTCTGGCCCTGTAATCCTTCTGGAAAAGCACCATGGACAGTGCTGAAAGCACTATTATGCCGATCGTCATCAGGAACATTGGTATCACGCGCTCTCTCAATATCCTGAAATCGTCCTTCAGCTTTTCCCCAATGAAATCACTGATCACAAACACGTAGAAAAACTGGGCCAGAAAAAGTATAAGAAGCGTGATCAGCATAAGAGTAAAGAGGCTGTTCTTCAACGGTCCGAATCCGGATCTGTAGATGGCGTCCGTATAGACGCAGCAGAAATTACCGATAGATTTGTCATCCTGTCTGATCCTGGTATATATGATCTTGCTTTTTCCCAGGTTTATCTTGCCGCTCTCATCATCTTCGGATGCAAGCTTTTTTCTGAACTGTTCCGAGGCCGTTATCTGCAATATGTCGTCCGCCGATCCCTCACCGGCATACATCAGTTCACCGTTTTTGTCCGTAATAAAAGGAGCCGGCCCCGTTATCTGCTCCGAAAACGAACATAGTATCTCATCAATACCATAAAAGTTTTCAAAGCTTTTGCCGAATCCCAGAGCAGTCTCAAGCCTTGTGACAGTATCATCTTCGATCCTCTCAATGGCCTGTTCTTCAAGTTCGATAGCATTTGTCCTGTAATTGAGATAACCCATGACCGTGACAAAGGTTATCGCAAACAGCGACATCAGGAACAGAACACTCAGATATACGACTCTTTTTCTAGGCTCATCCTTCATTCCCGTCACCTGTCCCTGTAAAGATCTCGTCACAGACTGCAAGAAACTCAAAAGAGAGCGGATAATCTATCTTCTTTGCGATATCATAATTCACATATATGCTGGGCGCGCTGGTATAGATACAGGGAAGGCTCCCCGCCTCGGCGCCGTTTAGAATCCTTGCTATGGCATCCGCCACGAAACGGCCGACATTTTCCACATCATTGGCGGATATAAGCATCAATGCCCCGGCTTTTACCGCAGCCACATCATCCATAAGGTATACAGGGATCTTTTTATCATAAAAAGGCTGCAGGAGCTCCGGGATCCTGTCAATGTCATTTATCAGATCGACCGGCATAAAGAAAGCGTCTATGCCTTCGTTCGTCATCTCGTTTATCTTCTGCTCCACAAGCAAGTAATAAGCATCCAGTTCCTCTTTGGTCTCCCTGGGCTGTTCTTCGATGAAATACTTCACAAGCTCGAACCCTATCTCCCGGCTGGATGCTTCTATGTCCGGGACTCCCGTGATTATCTCATCCGCGTGCACTATTATACCCAGCTTTTTAAAGGGCTTAACGGAATGATAATACCGGATCTGTCTGAGCGGTAGTGACGGCTCAACCTGTGCCCATACATTGGCCCTTCCGCTTCCGTTTTCCGCGGAATCGATGATCCCCGATGCCACCGGATCAGTGGCCGAGAAATCCACAAGCGGGATGGGCAGATCAAGATCTCTTACATATTTTCCGGCATATGTACCGAAGGTCAGGATCATATCTATATCCTTCCCGGCACGCTCTGTCAGATTCTCCCTGACCATTGCCTCATCGCTGTAACCCAGATAAAAGAATCCGTCTTCGGCAAATTCCAGATATTCACCCAGATCCGCCTCCGAAAGCTTCTCATACATATCCTTTGTCCACATGGAATTTCTGTCAATCTCATCAGAAGTAAAAGGAAGCGAACCGGGAGCTATCCATCCAAGCTCCTCAAGTCCCGACAGTATATAGTACAGCTGCCTGCTGGCGGGCAGATACTCATCATAGTCCAGCATGGCAAGTCTGAATTTCTTACCGTCTTTCCTTACCCCCGGAGCGGTATCGGCGTCAGGGGACGTGACTGTTATACCCGCATCGGCAGATGCCGCGGTTTTGTCGCCTGAAACACCGCAGCCGGCAAGCGCAAGCACGAGTATGACAGGCAGTATGAATCTCATGATCCTGCTATTCATGCATTCTCCCCGATATAGACCTTATTAAGTCTGGCCATGGATATGGACAGCCATTCTCCGTGTATCATATCTATCCCGTTTCTTGCCAGGATCTCTTCCACCGTCACTCCCTCTTCACCAAGAAGTACAGCTGTGTCCCCCACTTCTATATCATCCGCACCCGTAATATCTATGCAGAGATTGTCCATGCACACATCATCGGCAAGCGGAAAAACCCTTCCCTTTATCCACACGCGGATATCCTTCTGTGTCAAAAGCAGCGGGCAATCGCAGAATCCCATCATGATCCTGGCTATCCTGCGCCTGGTGTGCCCGCACTCTTCCCCTTCGGGCGGCTTATAGGAAAGCGGAGCGTTCCACTCCACGCTCCTCGTATCAAAAACAGTCGCACAGATTCTCATTGCAGGCCGCAGTAAGCCGCCGTCCCCGCTGTCAAGTCCGTACATTGCCGTTCCGACACGCACCATATCATAGCCGTAGGATGGAAAACCGAAAACGAGTGCAGAGTTCATGATGTGCACCGTAAGCCTTTTTCTGTGCTCACTGTCGATACTGTGTACAAAGTCATCAAAGCATCCAAGCTCTGACTGTATGCGCTCCCTGTCATCGGAATAGGAAGAGTAAAGATGGCAGTAAAGCCCGCAGACATCAAGATGCTCTGCGCCGAATATCTCATCCTCTCTCGAGCGAAACTCGGAAAAATCAAGTCCCATACCTGATTTCCAGATATCGGTCCTAATATGTACGCGGATCTTCTTTCCGAGTCTCTCCGCTGCCTCTTCATATGCGGCAAACTGCTGCATATTATACACTGAAAAGACAGCCCTTCCAACAGGTATCTTTCCCTCGCTGACAGACCTCTCCATCTCAGCTGTCTCAAGAGCCCCCAGAAGCAGTACTTCCATGCCGTTATCCGGATTTGCGGCAAACATACTCTCCATCTCCGAAAGCTTGCCCACTGCAGCCATTGCGATAAGACCCTCAGCATATAAAATCCGGCTCAGTTTATCAGCCCCATGCCCATATGCATCGGCTTTAAACACACCGCAGATCCTGACGTTTCCGCCTACTTTTTCCTGTGCGCATGCGATATTATGCCTTACTCTGTCAAGATCAACCTCTGCCCATGCAGTTCTCTTCATTTTCCCAACCTTTCACGGCCTCCTGCATAGCCGTCTGTCGTCTTCCTGTTGTAAAATGCCCCTCCGCAGTCGAAGGGGCTTTTTCAGCTTTCATTCGGATAAAGATTTCCGAGTTCCCTTGCAATGATTTCGTACCAGTTATCTTCTCTCATATCTCTCGCGACAAGATCAAAATACATCTCCGAAAGACCGATCCTGTGAGCATCCATAAGCGTTATGCGTCTCATATCACCGGCCAGTTTCCCGTATGCGCGCCTTTTGAGTACATATTCCACAGGACCTGCGACCGTAGAAAAATCCCGTCCCCTGTATATATCAAACATGGGTCCGCTTATATACCCCGAGCAGTCATATGCTTCTGTCACATCGGCTTCTTTCGTCATCCCGGCTCTTCGCAGAAAACCGGCCAGCTCCTTCTGCCAGACCGGCAGATAACCCGACTGGAACATGCCGCCGAACCACGTGATGCCGCGTTCAAAAAATGAAATAAGTGCGCAGGTAAATGTTCCCGGTATGATCTTCCGCTCTTCCATAAGGCCTATAAGTGTATCAGGTTCAGTGTCATATACCACCTGTTCCCTGCGCCAGTCTGTTCCTGTCAGTTTTCCATCCCCGGTGAGTGTAAGCAGGATTTTTCTTCCCTTTTCGTCAGCCGAGCGGAACAGCAGGCCTCCGAAGGATACTCCGTCCTCTGCCTTCATGTTTACAAAAAGACTCCGCGTCTTATCATCATAGAGGATCCTTGATATGATCGAACTCTCGTCCTTTAGTTCTTCATACAGAGCCGGCTTTATGACCTCCTCATTCTCCAGGTATACAAACACAGGTCCGTCGTCCCCAGCGAACAAATGCCCGGAGATCGCCACACCCGCCACGGTCACCTGATCGGCAAATCTGTCACATTTTTTTGCCTCACCGGATTCATAGCTGCACCTAAGGATAACATCCAGTGCCTTTTTCAGATGTGCTGCGTCTTTATTATCCCGCGGATCAGGGGCATCGATGAACCTCTTTCTGAATCGCCCGGTCATTTCCTCATCCACCGGATCCGCATGACTTGCAAGAGTCACGCTGTATTTTGCAGAGAAGATGGGCATGAGTCTCTTCTCGCGGGGATCATTATGTACACATATGCCCCTTGCATATGCGCCATTCTCAAGTTCAACCTGAGACGCACAAAACACAGGGACATGCTTTCCGCCGTATCCGAGTTTTCTTAACAGGAGGGAATAAAGGATATCGCCCTGAAAGGACTGCGCACAGAAGATCGCGCCGTGATGATCGGCAGTGCATACGGCATTTTTAGTCAGTGCATCGGCCACTTCACCGGCAGCGTCGCGTCCCGTCAGAGCCTCTGTCATCCAAGCTGCCCTGTTTTTAACATCATCCGGCGATCGAAGCGGCTCAACCCCGCAGTTAGCCTGTACCTTACCTGCCTGGATATCAAGAAACGCATCCAGGGTGATATCTCCGTTTTCAAGACATCTTCTTACTGTATGGTTCTCCAGGGCGCATATATCCAGCATCCTGTCGATGCCCGCAGCGTCTTTCATCAGCTTTTCCTGCAGAAGCCGAGTATTGTCAGATCATCAAACTGATCCGCTTCACCGACGAAGAGATCAACGTCTTTATGCATTCCTTCAAGCAGATCCTTCATGGATGCACTCTTATCACCTCCGAGGAATGCTTCAAGCCTGCCTGTTCCGTACATTTCCTCTTCCGTATTGGTGGCCTCGGGGACACCGTCCGTGTAAAGGAACAGAATATCACCCACACCAAGATCAAATTCCTCTTTGACGTACTCGATATCATCAAGAGCAGCAAGCGGAGGATACTTTTTAGCGGGCTTTATCGGAACGACGCTGCCGTCGAGGTGCTTCACATATGCCGTTTCATGACCGGCATCACTGTATTCCGCATGCCCGTTCGTCATGTCGATAACGCATGCCCAGGCAGTCACAAAAAGCATCTCGTCGTTGTTCTCACCAAGCTGATTGTTTACCGCCGACAGAGCTTTCTCAACGGATTCTCCTGCAATCATCCTGTTCTTTATAAGTGTTTTGGCGATCACCATGAACAGGGCAGCAGGCACTCCTTTGCCCGAAACATCAGCCATGACCAGAACGATACGGTTTTCGTCCAGCATAAAGAAATCGTAGAAATCACCTCCGACCTCCTTTGCGGGATCCATTATCGCAAACAGATCCATATCTTTGCGCTCGGGGAACGGTGGGAAGATCCTTGGGAGCATGGATTCCTGTATCCTGGTCGCAACATTCAGCTCCGTGCTGATGCGTTCCTTCTCAGCCGTAACATTCTGCAGATTCTTCATATGCTGATCCAGGTCGTCTATCATATCGGCAAACTGTCCGGAAAGTGCTCCCAGTTCATCTGCTGTCCCGCTGTGCTTTCTGATGACATCCGCGATCCCGGGCTCCTTCTTGTCGGTGTATTCCCTGATATCGGTATCCAGTTTGAATATTCTGTTCAGAACCCTGTCCTGTACAAAGAAATATAGCAGTATCATCGCGGCGGCAAGTATCACTACGGAGACGATAATCTGCCTGATGACCGAAAGCATTATGGTATTGTTGACCAGATCCACGCTTATCTCGGCACAGACGAGACCCACCTTCTCACCTTCCGTTATGAGCGGCATGCAATAGGTATATACATAGCCGTATTGATTGTCCAGAGAATCGAAGCCGTCGGGAGCCTCACCTGTCTCCCATGCCTCCCACATATTCCTGTGCTCGCCCGGATCCTCATAAACCGTATCACCGAGAATGAGCACTCTGCTGCCATTCTCCGCCTCTTCCTCATACAGTGTGGGATCGAACATATAGACCATTTTATGATCGGAATCCTCGTCGGGATAAATGAAATATACATAACTCAGATTGAAATCATCCGCAGCATCAAAGAACATTATAAACCAGTGCTCAAACCGCCAGTTCACATACAGTTCCTGCGCTGTCTCGTCCAGATCTTCAAAAAAGAGATCTCTCCCGAAGGATTTCGAAGGATAATTCTCTTCGACATAAGAATAAAATGCCTCTTTTGCTCTTTCGTAATCCCCGCGGAAATCGGCGGCCACATGCACCCTGTCTTTATGCTTCTCAAAATAGTCCCTGAGGATAATGAACTCTCTCCCCTCGGAGACAGCCTCATTTGTCAGGTGAGTTGTGAGTTCCTTGAGATTCCGGACACATTCTCTGTGATATGAATCCGACTGATTGATATAAGTTACAAGCGCGCTTGCAAGGATCGTTACAAGCGCGATCGCAACAAAAAATGATATGAACTGCCCCGCAAGGCGTTTGCTTCCTGTTTTCATCTGCCGACTCCCGTATCTTTATTCTATGGAAACCTACAGCATATAAGATATCACAATGCCGTGACTAATTCAATCACGAATCAGAAAGCACTACTTTATTGCCTGACCAGTTGCCGCCTGTTTTGAAGCCTGTTTGGATTCAGCCGGCGCCTTACCGGAGGTTTTTGATACATCCTGCTTCTTTATGCCCTCTGCGGTCTCAAGATCAGACAGCGACTTCTTCTCACCCTTATGCTTTTCATCCTGTGTCTGCATCGCCGGTTCATCATCATTTACCATGTGCAGATCAGATGCTATGTCCTCATCCGTCAGATCCAGCTTCATATCGCCCAGATCAGGTTTAAAGGAACCCGTAACATAATTATATCCCTCGGTAAGCTTTCTCCATCCCCAAGAAAGCCATCCCTCCTGCTCCGGTTCGGCCGTGCTTACGGCATCTGTCTTACCGGACCCTTTGGTCACATCATCCTCGGTTTTGACCTCTGTTTTATCTTCAGGCTTGTCTTTCGGTTTCTCCTCGGTCGTGACTTCAGGCTTGTCTTTCGCCCTCTCTTCGACCGTGGCTTCAGGTTTGTCTTCGGGCTTCTCTTCGGTCATGGTTTGAGGTTTGTCCTTCGCCTTCTCTTCGACCGAGGCTTGAGGTTTGTCTTTCGCCTTCTCTTCGACCGAGGCTTGAGGTTTGTCCTCGGGCTTCTCTTCGGTCATGGCTTTTGCCACGGTTTGTTCGGATTTTCTGCCGGACTGATCATGCTGTGTGCTTTCCTCATGTCTCTCTGCCGGTTTGCGCTCCGCGGATTCCGTATCATGCTGTTCGGTCTGTGCCGTTTCGGTTGTGCCGATCCCTAACAGCCGTTTGCCAACCCCCCAGATCGCACGCGGAATACTGATAAAGAAATTGCCAGTTTGTTCCAGGGCATACGTGATCGTGGGTCCTACGATCCTGTCGCTTTCATTACTCACCTTCTTTTGGACCTGTTGAATGAAAGTCTTATTACTTGCAATATCAGGCAGCTGATATATGGATTTAGAGTCTATCTCCCCTCTTTTGACATAACTTTCCGCATTCATCAGCACTTCCGCATCCCGCGGATAGAACTTTTTCATGACGTCGCTCATCCTGTCAAGAGTATCTTTTTCCTTTCTCGCGGCTGTTCTGTCGGATACATTCCTGTTCCACCAGCTTCTGCTCTCATACCGTTTCTTAACCTCGCGAAGATCGAGTACCGCCCTTCTGAATTCGGGCGTTTCAGGTCCCAGAAGGCCCTGATCATCCTTTCTGTTGACAACCGCTTTATTGATATTTTCAAGAAATTCCTCGCCAAGCCGATACGAGGGTATGGCGATAAAATCCTTCATCGCTTCGTTCCGGATGCTTACCAGTTCATCGTCACTGGTGAGTATTTCCTGCTTCAGATTCTTTTTGACACTTTCCAGCCTCTGCTTTTCCGTCTCATCAGTAAACTCACCGGGATTTATCCGCGCGATCAGATCGGGACTTCTGTCGGTAAAGCGCATCGGCGCGGCAAGTGCCTCCGTCTGATTGGCGATCGCCAGAGTATAATCCTCAAAAATATCTCTTATATGAGCAGTCGAGGTCTCTATATTGAGTTCAAGGAGTTCGGTTGATGAAAGCTTTTTCTCTTTGGCCTGTCTGACAAGATCGGCGTTCATATCCCTTATCACATCAATAAAAGCTGTTCTCAAAAGATCGGGCATGATCTGTGTCTGCCATGTTTCGGGATAAAACTGGCTGTCACCAAGTGCATTTACAAGTTTGTCACTGATACTCTTCGCGAGTTTTTCCCCATCTAATCTGTAGCCCGTTTCCGTCTCAAGCGCGGCGATCTTATCCTCGTCGGGCTTCTCGCTTCTGAGATATCTTGCCATTTCTTTTCCGGAAACAAGAAAGTCTTCCTTGTTTCCCTCATGTAACAGAACCTCACTGCCTATCTTCATTCCGGCATTTACGCCGACGCCGATCCCTCCCCTTTTCGCCCGTTCCTTCAGATTCGTAGAATCAGGCGTATAGGTATGGCCGTCAACTGTAACGCTCTTAAGATTACCGGGATCCGGCACGACAGCAGAGCTGACTGATTCTCTGAAAGAATCTGACGAAAGGACATTTCCTGTCCCTCTCATCAGGCCTCTGCCCACTTGATGCAGCACACTCCATCTCCCTGTGGTCCTTACAAGTTTTCTTGCCCAATTGGGATTTACCTCATACATTTCCTGTTTCTCTTCTTCAGCAATGTTTCCCATAACTTACTTTCCTCACAGACTCATTATTTCGACCGGCATGTTTTTCATATACGGATATCTCTGTTTTACAGCACACCTCTTTTGACCATATCCGCGGTTTTATCAAGTTCACGCTTCTTACGCTTTTCATGATATTTCCTGCTTGCTTCACCCGTCTCCGCTTTTATGAGATCATCGATACTCTTCCGTTCCCTTCTTGCTCCGTCCTTACTCTCCGACCTGCTGATGCGCATATCCGTCACATTATCCTTTATCGTATGTGCTTCTCCGGCTCCGACCACATTTGTAAGCTGTATGAACGCAAGTGCAGAATTCTTTCTGGAAACGCCTTTTGATGTCTTTTTTTCTTTGTATGCCTCCTTATCGGCATATACCTCTGCCGCCGCACCAAGTTCATTCATTGCATCCTGATATTCCTTAAGTCTCCGCGGATCTGTCCAGGCGCGCCGCCTGTCCATGTCCTCGGCCATTTCGCTCACTGTCTGTGCCGCCTTGAACATTCTCTGATACTGTTCGGAATCACCGAATACAGCCCGGCTTCCCTCCGCCTTCATTTTTTCAAAGATATCCCGGATATCCTCGCTGTTGTTCCTCATGGTATCTACCATTTCCTTGGCTACATCGGAATTGGCATCCATTCTTCGCATCTTTTCGCTTGAATTCACCTGATTCTGAATACGGGCTCTGTAGAAATCAAAACTCCGGTCTATGGTCTTATCCCTGCCTATCATTATGCAGGTTTTATTCATATCCGCTCTTATCTTATCCAGCTGTTCGGTCGGCACAAAATTGTCATAGGAAAAAGGCGAAGGCTCAAACTCCGGCATCTGGGACCTGACAGATCTTGACCAGTCATTCATCGCTGTGACTGCATAGCCGCCTTTTCCCCTGTAAGTATCGGCAAGACCGTCCATAACCCCGGCTATACGCTCGATATCCGCCCATGTCCGCGCTTCTTTCAGACTGTCACGAAGAGAAAATGTCCTCTCATCGAAGGGCGTACGTTCATAATCATCCTTCATCATAAGGAGATAGTTTTGTCTTATGTTGTTATAAGCCCCGTAAAAGAATTCCTTATTCTCCTCGTGCGCCATAACGTCCGTCAGGTTATGCAGCACGGTAAGCACTTCTTTCTGCCATTCCGAACCGGCTTCCCCTTTCATGAACTCATCAAGCTTACCCTGTGCCTCCTCTCCGAAACCTAACCATTTGGGACCTATAGAGACATAAGCGACCGCTCCGAGAACAGCCGCCGCGTCATACATGGTCTTTCCGGGCGCAAGCATATAGCTTTTCTTATTGGTATCAGGATCTGTAACCTCTGTCATCAGACTTCTCACGTCATCTTCAAAGACCTGCTTCGGTGTTCTATGATCGAAAGATTCTCTGCCTATCATTACAGGTTCCTCCCCTCCATCTTCTTCTCCGTGGTCGTCTGTCTTGTTCGCGTTTTTGAAGTATTATCAACAGGGCTTTTTGCAGACACTCCCTCCTGCTCCATCAGCATACCCAGCGAAACCTTCTTTTTTGCAGCGCCCTTCAACATGCTCCTGAGCTTTGGCTCAAGATCTGTCTCCCTGGAAAAATCACTCATTTTTATCATATCTTCTATGTGCTGCATATCTTTTCTCCGTTTGATCATTCTGTCAACATTACACTTTACTGTCGTCCCTGTTGATCACTGTTTACTACATAATGATACCGCCGGTTTTCTTTTCTGCTTCGTTCATAGCGGCCTTCTTAGACGCTTCATCCTTCCTGACTTTAGCTCCGGCTTTTTGGGCTTGTTTCGCGGGTGCTTCAGGCTTATGGTCCTCAGCCTGCAGATCGGCAAGGCTCTTGGAAACCTTCACTTTGCCGGCCGGCTTTGCCGCTTCCATCGTTTCCGGCTGCTTGTCGTCCGTCATCTGTTCTAACGGCTTATCCTGAGGCTTGGCCTGGGTTGTCTGAGGTTCCTGTGGCTTGGCCTGGGTTGTCTGAGGTTCCTGAAGTTTTGTCTGTGTCGTCTGAGGCTCCTGAGGCTTGGCCTGGGTTGTCTGAGGTTCCTGAGGGGTCTGTGCAGGTGTCTGGACTGTCTGTGCAGGAGTCGCCTGTGTTGTCTGGGCTGTCGGCGCAGGGCCTGTCATGCCGGCCTGCTGCTGCATCTGCGCGGCCATCTTGGGATCCATCATCATCTGCATCATCTGCATCTGCATTGTCTGCATCTGCATCATGGCCTGCATATACTGACTCTGGGCCTGCATCATCTGCTGCTGGGCCTGCATGAACATCTGTGTCATCTGTCCAAAGAGTGTCTGATTGGTCGCAAGGGTCTGCCCGGCGGTCTGGACGGCAGCCTGTGCTTCCTTCATCTGGGGCTGGGCCTGGGCGATCTTCTCGGTTCGCATCTCCGGTGTCATGGACAGCATGCCCGCCTGTCTGAGATAATCCTGTTCCATCTCGACTCTGGTGGCTGATTTTTCTCTTATATGCTCATCTCTGGCGCGGGAAAGGTCAGCCCTTATCTTGCTTCTCTCCCTGGCTGATGTCATCTCCATGGCCTCTATCTCAGCGAGCATGCTCTGCGCCACTCCCAGGCGCATCTTCCCCTTTTCGCTTCTTCCGAATGGCTTAAAATCTGTGTTTCGCTCATTGATATACGCCTGTGCATGCTTTTTGAGATCGACTCTGGCTCTCATCAGCTCATTTCTGTAATTCTCCATATCCTTCGGAGAGCCGCTCTTGGGGCCTTTTGTCCTGATGTCCTGGAATTTGCGGGCGCTGTTATAGAAATCATCAAACTCAAAGCTGTCCGTGATCCCCCGTGTCATGTGGAGTCCCTGCAATTGCCTCTCAAAACGCTGTATGCTTGCAGGATCGGTGGAAGCGCGCACGGAGGCCATCCTGTGGGCATACTCCATCTGTGAATAAGTGGACTTGTTGAAGGTGTCATCCATCTGAGTCTCGACTCTTTCCACATGCTCGCGCATTTTCTGGAAATGTGATGCCCGGCTCTTGTTTGCCTCAACGACCTTCGGCAGGTTCTGAGGCAATACATTACCCGGATTTGATACCAGCATACCTGGCATCATTTTCTGCAGGCCGTTTGCGTGACTGAGTGCATCCTCAACAGCAGGCAGGTCATCGGCCGCCTTTCGTTCCGATTTATCGTCTGCGGCGCGGTATTTAGCCCGGTAATCCTCCTCGGTCATCTTCCCGTCCTTTACCTTGGCAATATCTTCCTTCTGGTTCTCAAGAACCTTTGTCAGTCTTCCGAGATACTGATAGTATTCTTTGGACTGCGGATTCTCGACTACCTTTTTATCGGGAGAGGCAAGTATACTGTTGCAGTCAGCCATCGTTCTGCTATGAAGCTCACCTACCTTCTTCAGATCTCCGGCCTCAACATGAGCAGGTCCGCCAAATCCCAATCTTGTGAGTGACTCATCAAGAGCACCCTGATGGACCACCATCGCATAAGCCATGTTTTTCTTGTCCGCAACAGGCAGTTCATTGAAGTTGTCCAGTGAAGGCGGCTTGGGAGGAGCATAATCCGGCACCTTAGGGCCGGCTTTTGTAGCTTCTGCCTTGGGCTTCTCCTGAGCAGGAGTCTCCTCTTTGGGCTTGTCCTCGACCGGCTTAGCCTGAACAGGAGTCTGCTCAGCAGGCGTTTCCTCGACCGGTTTCACCGTGGGCTCATCTTCGACAGGCTGATCCTTGGGTGTTTCCTCTACAGTCTGATCCTTGGGTGTTTCCTCTACAGTCTGATCCTTGGGTGTTTCCTCGACGGGCTTCGCTTCTACAGGCTGCTCCTTGGGTGTTTCCTC
>JAILGA010000088.1 GCA_024697225.1 Lachnospiraceae bacterium | reverse complement strand
ATGTGTACTAGTCGTGTTAGTACAGTTGTTATTAAAGGAGGTAACATATGGATCTGATTGACTGGCGGGACAGTCGGCCGATCTACGAGCAGATCGTCGAATCGATCAAAAAGCTCATCCTCATGGATGTTCTCCGTCCAGGAGAGCAGCTTCCCTCAGTGCGTTCTCTTGCCATGGAAAACGCCACCAATCCCAATACGGTGCAGAAGGCCTACGCTGAGCTTGAAAGACAGGGCTTCTCGTACACCGTGCGGGGAAGAGGCGTCTTCGTTGCGGACAACAACGTGCTCAAGGAGAGAAAACGCACCGAACTGCTCGATGAATTATCGGAGACACTCAGAGAGGCCGCAGATCTGGGGATCGATCCCGCGAAACTATGCAGCGAAGCTCTGTCAGCTATACAGGGTGCCGCGAAGGGAGGAAACGCATGATAGCACTTGAACATCTGTGTAAATCATTCGGCTCTACTCTTGCCGTGAATGATGTGACACTTAATATCAAAGAAGGTGAAGTCTTCGGACTTGTTGGTACGAACGGGGCCGGAAAATCAACACTGTTGCGGCTCGTCACCGGTATCCTGTCCCAGGAATCCGGGAGCATACTGGTCGATGACATGCCGGTATTCGATAATCCCGAGGTAAAGCAGAAAATCTTCTTCATCCCTGATGACGCATATTTCTTCCCGGGCTCTACGTCCGCAGTCATGTGTGAGTATTACCGCTCTATTTATCCGGATTTTGACAAAGAGCGTTTTGATCATCTGACCGAAGGTTTCCGTCTTGATACCAAAAAGAAGATATCCGAGTTCTCAAAAGGAATGAAGAAACAGCTCATGGTCATACTCGGCATATGCAGCGGTGCAAGATATCTTCTCTGCGACGAGACCTTTGACGGTCTTGACCCTGTAATGAGGCAGGGCGTCAAAAGTCTCATGGCCCAGGATATGTCGGACCGCGGCCTTGTACCGGTGATCGCGTCACACAATCTGCGTGAGCTCGAGGATATCTGTGACCACGTGGGGTTGCTCCATCAGGGCGGCGTACTGCTTTCAGAAGATCTTGCCGACATGAAGCTCGGTCTTCAGAAGGTTCAGATCGTTTTCAACAGCGACGGGGACAGAGAAGAGGCGACAAAGGATCTCAATATACTTCTTGAGGAACAGCGCGGAAGGCTCTATACCTATACGGTACGCGGTGAGAGATCATATGTCGAATCACATTTCAGAAGCGTTAATCCCCTGTTCTTCGAGGTTCTTAAGCTTTCGCTCGAAGAGATATTCATAAGTGAAACGGAGGTGGTGGGATATGACATCCGCAAATTCATCCTTGGGTAAATTCATCCGCGAACAGAGAGAGATAACCGCCAGACGGCTACCCCTTGCCGCACTATCTGTTCTGATGTATTTTCTTTACGATATATTCGGGACCGCGATGGCTATACAGCGTGAGCGCGCTTCGATATACATCGATACCGATGACGCGGTCCTAACCTTTGCTGCCAGAGGGGCCAGAATAGTGTCAAGCTGGATGGGTTTCAGGGGCATAGGCTGGTTCATCTGCGTTGTCGGAGCAATACTTCTTGGTATTCAGGGCTTCGCATACCTGTATAAAACCTCAACGGTTGACTTTTACCTCAGCAGGCCCGAAAAAAGAAGCACAAGATTCTGCGCCATAACGGTCAACAACTTCCTGATATATGCCTTACCGTCACTGCTTGGTACATTGCTTGCATTTTTGCTCACTGTACTGAACGGATGTGCCGCCGGTTGGCTGTTCTCTGAAATGCTGCTCGCATGGCTCTGTCAGACAGTCATGTTCCTTGCGATACTCGCGATGAGCACTGCCGCATCGCTCCTTACAGGAACTGTCGTTACGGCGGTCCTTATGAACGCGTTCTTTTTCGGTATAGAGGCGCTCTTCAGGCTCACGGTATATTTCCATATGTCGGCCTATTTCAGGACCTTTGATGACAGCGGTGACCAGCCGATAATAAACAGATTCTTATTGCTGCCGCCCTATCACTATCTGAAAAGCATCACGGGTTCTCCGGCATACAGCATCACAGACTCTTCATACGGTTATGCCAATATGCTGCAGATAGCAAAAGACGCATTGCCCGGCGTTCTTTTCAATCTCATCATCTTTGCTGTTTTCATCGTCATAGCTTTTTATCTGTACCGCACCAGAAAGGCAGAACACGCGGGCCTCTCGGTCACGCACAGGGCTGTATGTGTATTCATTAAGTTTTCGGCTGCGATCCTGTTCTCTCTTGACGCAGGTCTCTTCGTTTACTGGATCTTCGGCAGAAAGAGTGCTTCCGAACTGGTTGCCGTCATACTTACGATACTTGTCACTATATTTGTCGGATGCGCGCTCCTTGAGACCATTTTTGCACAGAATATCAGAGATGCCTTCCACCGCTTCTATCAGGTGCCTGTAATTGCCGTGATAACACTGATCGTAATGTTTGCGTTCCGCCTTGATATCACAGGCTACGACAGATGGCTGCCGGACGCGTCGCAGGTTGAGAGCGCATGGCTGGTTAATTACAACTATAACCTTGAGGATGTTGACGAATTCGGCTCCTATATATCGCAGAATTCGTTGATAAAGAAGCGCATGTTTCTGACAAATACGGAGGACGTGCGTGAGCTGGCAAGGATTGGGCAGGAAATGCGCTGCCGCTATGATGATAACTCTTATAATGAGTTTCCGGATGATCAGGCTTATTACTGGAACGCCATAGTGGGATGGAGGATGAAAAACGGCAAAATCGTGACCAGATCGATAGACATCCCTGAAAACATAGATCCCGCACTTATGGACAGGATCGTAAAGACAAAGGAATTCCAGGACGGCGTATACCGTCTCGAGAATGCGGACACGATCCGGGAGAGTGCGAAACGGATCAGCGGTGCGAGCAGGTTTAATCTGTACGTGAACACAGAGCATGGTGTATCGACAGGCTCTGACAGTATGCTCGACGAATTCCTGAAAGTCTACGCAGGTGATGTCCACAACCATTACAGCTTTACCATGGCTTCCGCCAATGCGCCCGTAGGCTGCGTCGAGTACAGGGTTTCCGACAACGGCTGGCGGAACAGGTACTACGGAATAAGCTGGCCTGTTTATGAATCATACACAGATACGATAGCCTTCCTTGACAGAAACGGTCTGTGGTGCGGCGGATTCATAACTCCGGAGGAAGTGGCCAGAGTAGAGATACTCCGCTCTGTTTGGGATGAAGACGGTGAATATTCAGAAAATCTCTTCACCAGTGATGATACCGCGCAGATACGAGAGATCATGGATGCGTCGATGTCGACCACCTATACCTCCGCCTGGTACAGATACGGAAGCACAAGCTGCTTAGATGAATCCAACGTCACATACGACATCAATGTATATGCAAAACGCGGCATTATCTATAACGACAGTGATGACGACTCCTATGCAGGCGATGAGGCATGCTTTGGCAGAGTTTTCCTTAATGATCGTATACCATCATATGTAAAAGATCGATCATAACAATAGCTTATCGAAAGAGGCGGCCGCAATGGCCGCCTCTTTTTCTTTCCTTATCTTGCCGGCACATATACAAAATCCGAGAATGCAGCGCTGCCGCCGGCTTCTTTGGTGCTGAAGATGAACAGGCCGAAACGGACTCCTGTGAAATGATCAAGCCTGAACCTTAACTTCACTTTTTCTCCGAAAGGACGCTCTGCGCCGTCCTCATAGAATCCGAAGCGTCCCTCGTCCTTCATGTCCTCGAATTTGACTCTCGCGCACAAAGTGACAGAATCTCCCGAACATGGTATTGTTTCGATCTCTTCCGCAGGGTCCCCGTCATTCCTCTCCCCCCAGATGGAATCTGTCTTAAGAACGTGTTTCGCCATTACAAGATTCAGTCCGGAATCCCGCCTCGTGACTCCGATAAACGCATATTCGCTCTCAAGCAGGCACAGCCCCGCATAGTCGCCCTCTCTAAGGTCTGAAGCATCGATAGTAACTCTGGCTGAGCAGCCCGGATATACCATTCTCTGTGTAAGTGTATTCACAGCCTGTACGAGATTGACAGCAAGTCTGTCGGTCTTTAGTGTTACTCTCCCCCGCTCCTTATCATATTCTACAAGTAAAAGATCTGGCTCATGGTTGAACTGCCAGCGGCTGAGGAAGCCGAAGCTGTCGGCGTCACCCTCCTTTGCTCCGCCACTCTTAAAATCATCACTGCCGACGAGCGGTATGTATTCATATCCCGGTCTGTTATCAGGCACATCAAAGATCTCCGGCACCTTGCCGTCATGACCGAACACCGGGAAAGGCGCGTCCATGGTCACTGCTCCGGTCGTGCTTTCATTGCCGCCATCAGATTTGACCCCTTCTCTGAAGCTCACCGGTACCAGCACCGGAATGCGTCCCACTGCCCCGCTGTCCTGAAACAGCATGGAATACCATCTGCCGTCCGGCGTGTCAACAATGCCGCCCTGCGCGACACCCATGTTATGATAGCCCATATCGTCGTTTAATACGTCGCCGCCGCTGAATTCCCCGTTTATATCATCCGCCGTATAGCAGCACTGCGTGCGCCTGCCCGCTGCCTTCGGTATATGTATCATGAAAAGATAGTATCTGCCGTCAATCTTATAGAAATGAGATCCCTCAAAACCAAGATGCGCATCATCTCTGTCCTTAAGTATCACACGGTCGATACCGCCCTTTTTCGGCCCGGACAGATCACTGTCAAGCTCGGTCAGACGGATCTCCCTGTTTCCGTATACTATGAAAATCCTTCCGTCATCATCAAAGAGGATCGAATTATCATGATAGAATCCCCTGATCTCACTCTTTGTCCAGGGGCCTCGTATATCACGCGATCTGTAAAGATATGTCTTATGGGTATCATTTGCGACAAAGCATACATAAAAGATACCGTCATGATATCTCAGGCTTGCAGCCCACATGCCGCGGCCGTAGATATTCTGTTCATCCTCAAGCCGCTGCGCGGGTGTACTGTCCAGCAGATCATACACATAGGCAGCATGCTCCCAGTGGATGAGATCATACGAGCGCAATATCTCACAGCCAGGCATGAAATACATGGTGGTGCTCACCATATAATAGATGTCACCGACCCTTATGACATCGGGATCCGGATAATCCATGCGCGTTACCGGATTTATCAAAGCTGTTTCATTCATTATTACTTTTTCCCTTTCTTACGGCTGCTTCCATGCTCACATCATGGTTCCTGTTCACCGGATGATACACAAAGCGCTCACCGCGGATTCTCTGTGAAATATCGGTGATCCATTATATAAAAATGCCGGACTGCATAATACAACAGTCCGGCATTCTTATCAGCTCATGTATTGTCTTCTGATCAGATCTTGAAGAACTGCAGATCCTCGCCGAGCTTCTCAGCCACATCATTGAGGCTTCTGGCGGACTCGGTGAGCACGTTGATGGTCGCGTTCAGTTCCTGCATGGATGCGGATGTCTCTTCGGTTGACGCCGCATTCTCTTCGGAAATAGCAGCAAGGCTCGTCATTGCCTCGACGATGATTGCCTTGGAAGCATCGCACTCCTGCGTGAGACCTGAGATTGTATTGACACCGTCAACTGTGGAACCAACGCCGTTGATCAGCATATTGATCTTATCAACGGTATTGACAAGAACCTCATTGACGCTGGTTCCGATATCGGATACCTCACTTGTCTTCTCAGCTGCTTCCTGTGCCTGTCTGAGCAGGTTGGACATCTCATCGCGGATCTCCTGTGCAGTCGTAGCAGACTCAGTGGCAAGCTTTCCGATCTCTTCGGCGACAACCGCGAAGCCCTTGCCTGCATCACCGGCACGCGCAGCTTCGATGGAAGCATTCAGAGCGAGCAGATTGGTCTGGGATGCAATGGATGTAATACCATCGACCTTGTCATTGACATTCTGAACCGCGGCGTTGGTAGCACGCATAACCTCGGAAATATCGGATACGGAATGTCCCATCGTATCCATGTTGTTGGAGAGCTGCTTAAGAGCATCCGCAGATGACTGGCTGGCGCCATTCATGTCCGAAGCGGCGGTAGCGAGCTGTTCCGCGTTTGATGCGACTGTCTGGATAGCCTCTGACAGGCTGTTCATGTTCTCGGAAGCCTTTTCGACCGTACCGGCCTGCTCCGTTGCACCTCTTGCGATCTCCTGAACGGCATTTGAAACATCATCTGTGGTAGTGCTGATCTGGCTTGATGTATCGCTGAGCTCTCTTGCCTGTTCGTTGACTGTCGCAGCGGCTGCCTTGATATTCTCCACAACTTCACTGAGCTTTTCTACAAGTTTATTGATATTTCTTACAATATCTCCGAACTCATCACTTCTTGCAGCGAGAGCCTTGTCTTCGATCTTCCTGAATTCACCGTCGGAAAGCTTGTCGATCGATTCATTGACCGCAATAATGGGCTTGGTGAAGGAATTAGCAAGCAGGATCGAAAGAACCGTGGCACCGATGAGCATTATGATACCGACGCCTACGATGATAGTCAGCATCCTGTTCGCGCTTGCGAGAGCTTCTTCCTTATTGGTTGCGATAACGGTCACCCAGCCTGTGACGGGATCACGCTGATAGGATATCTTCCAGTTTCCGCCATTAAATGAGGAATCGTAACTTCCGGCAGCCTCCATATCATTTCTTGAATCGCCGTACCATGCCTGTGCTGAGAAATTGACGGGCTCACCGGTTTCCAGATCCATGGATGTATGTGCAATCAAATCGCCGTTGTTGTCTCCGATAAAGATATCCTGCTTGGTACCTGTCATCTCGCTCTTGCACAGATCCGTGAACTTGGGCAGATCGTAGTTTCTCTGAACCGCACCCAGGAAGGTTCCGTCCGCATCGATGACAGGGGTGATGAATGTGCATATTCTCTTTCCGCTTGTCTTTGAGATATTCTGATCAGAAACATAGAATCTCTTCTCACTCTTACAGATCTTGAAATACTCTCTGTCGGCCACATCGACCAGATCCCCCTTGGGACGGGCAACCTGCATGCCATCAGGTCCCGTGATGACCGTTGTATTGCCGTCACCCACTGTTGCATCCGACTGGGCGAGCCATTCGATGACATCCGCCGTATCGGCCTCGCCCTTAAGGACCTTGCGGACCGTGACCGATGAAGCGATCGTCTGGATAACATTTCTGTTCTGTTCGACTATGGCACTGAAATCATGCTCGACCAGATTGGCCTGAGCTACATTCATATCCTCCATGTTCATCACTGCTTCCTTGTGGGAAGACACATAACTGATGATGATGATAGTGATGAGCGGCACAGCCATTATGGCGATGATGATCGCCATCAGGCGGAATCTCACACTTCCGAAGAAACCTGTTTTTTTGCTCTTTTGGGACCTGCTCTGATTCATGATAATCCTCCTTGATTTAAGTGATTTTATTCACCGTGTCGAAATTGTGCGTATTTGTGCTTATTAAATGAATCAACTAAATACACATATATCAGAGATCACACAATATCAGATATTATATCACGGAGAAATAAATAAGTAAACAATGACTTATGTTGAATGCTGATCTATTTTTGATCATCTTAAATTTTATGATTTGTTGGATTTCAGGCAATAAAGTGTTATAATATCATCTGCTCAATGATATCACACTAAATCATAACAACAGGAGGTTTGTCATTATGGCTGAATACTGTCTTACAGGATGCTCTTCCGCCGACCTGTCGGAAGCCCATTTCAAGGAGAGGAGCATACCGTATATATGTTTTCAGTTTGAGATCGACGGCGTTACATATCCGGATGATCTCGGAAAGACGATCCCTCCCGCCGAGTTGTACCGCCGCATGGAAGCCGGCGCCATGACCAAGACCTCACAGATCTCTGTCGGAGCTTACGAGGAGTTTTTTGAAGGTTTTCTGAAGGAAGGCAGGGATATCATACACATCACTTTGTCCAGCGGAATAAGCGGTACCGTCAATTCGGCGAGGATCGCGGCAAATGATCTGAAAAACCGCTATCCCGACCGGAAACTATATATCGTTGACAGTCTGGGTGCATCCAGCGGCTACGGTCTCTTCCTGGATCTGCTCGCCGATAAGCGCGATGAGGGCTATGACATAGACAGACTCTACGACTGGGCCGAAACAAACAAGCTGCGCGTCCATCACTGGTTCTTTTCCACGGATCTGACCTACTATATAAGAGGCGGCAGAGTCACCAAAACCGCGGGTTTTGTAGGACAGCTCCTGAACATCTGCCCTCTTCTCAATGTTGACAGCATGGGCAGGCTTATCCCCCGCGAAAAGATCAGAGGCAAAAATGCCGTCATCCGCCGCACAGTTGAAAAGATGGCGGAGCACGCGGAAAACGGCACCGGCTATTCAGGTAAGGTATTTATAAGCAATTCGGAATGTCTTGCGGATGTCAATGTTATGACCAAACTCATCGAAGAGCGTTTTCCGGGCACAAAGGGAAAGATAACAGTCTTTGATATAGGTGCCACCATCGGAAGCCATACCGGTCCCGGAACCGTCGCCCTCTTCTTCTTTGGGGACGAAAGAACTCTTTAAGAGCACCGGACATAAAAACAAGAACAAACCCGGACATCAGTTGGTGACCGGGTTTTTCATTTTCTCTTCGAAATCGCCTCCGGGCATTGGTTTTGCATAGAAGTAACCCTGTATCATATCGCAGCCCTGATCCGCGAGGAATCTGACCTGATCCAGTTCTCCTTCCTCGACTCCCTCGGCCACCGTTCTCATATTTAAGCTCTTTGCCAGTTTTATGGCCTCGGCGACCACTATCCTGCCCCGTTCCGTACTGTTTTCACCGCGGAAGAATTCCGCATCGAGCTTGAGAACATCAAGCGGCATGTCCTTGAGCGAGTTCAGAGAGGAATACCCGGAGCCGAAATCGTCCATGGATACAGTAAATCCGTATTCTTTAAGTTTCCCGATAGTATAGATCATCGCCTTCTTATCGTCAAAGAATGCGCTCTCCGTAAGCTCTATCTCGATGAGATTATGAGGTGTTCCGGCCTCGTCAACCATATCTCTTATCTGCTCGGCAAGATCGCTCTCTATGAAATGCGCCCTCGATACATTAACGGAGACAGGCACACAGGTAAGTCCCTGATCGAGCCACTTCTTCTGATCTCTTGCAACGCTCTTTATCATAAAGTGATCTATCTTCGTGATAAAGCCGTTCTTCTCAAATATAGGGATTATCCTGCCGGGCGACACAAAGCCGAATTCGGGCGACTGCCATCTTATAAGGGCCTCTGCTCCCTTTAATCTGCCACTCTGGGGATCATATTTGGGCTGATAGTATACGACAAACTCATTGTTATCCAGAGCCTTCTGCTGATTGGCCTGAACAGTGTTCACCCATTTCTGCTCCTCGAACATCTTATTGTCAAAGAAAGCAACTGCGGATTCATCCCTGTCCGAAAGAGTGGATCTTGCGGCGCAGGCATTGTTGTACTCATATTCAAGATCGACCTGTTTTCGCCGGACATATCTGCCCCTTTCGTCAATTGAGGGATTTATGATCTCTCCGCCCACATGGAAGCTTATCCTCTGACCGTCTTCGGTTTTTTCGAGCTCGCTTATGAGCGCTTTTATCCTGTCATCAAGCTCGTGCCTGTCATTGCAGCATAAAAGCAGTGCAAAATTTGCTGAGGCGTAATGTGAGCATATCTCATTTTTCCTGAGCGACCTGCCTGCGATGCGGTTCATTCTCTTAAGCTGCATCTCGCCCTCTGCCACAGAATGACATACACAGTAGTTTCTGTAATTCACAAAGACGAGATCCAGTACTGCATATGAATTCTTTGCGCTTCTTCTTTTTCTAAGCAGCTGTTCGCCCTTTATCAGAAACCACATCCAGTTGTGGCCGTCGGTCACGGTATCATGGAAGAATATGTCCGTCATCCTGTGCTGGTTGACAAGACTCCGTATCGTGCTGGTGAGGACCAGTATCTGGACGGCCACAAGAAAAAGTACGACGATCGAAGCGATGATGACAAGAAGAATGATATCCTTAATCTCGGCGGAAAAATATATCTTGCCGAACAGCCTGTTCCCGGAATCGCCCATATCCACCGCCACCCACAACGGCATGTTGATCATCTCGGCATCGGTGACATAGATATCCGCTTGGGATTCCGGCGGCATATGAGTTTTTTCATCGAATGGGCTGAAAACCCTGACATCTAATTCACCGGTAAAAGTCGAGAACACACGTCCCGCGACCTCACCGATATTCATGTGCACCTGTCCGTCATGCCCCGGGAAGATGGCATTATCCACGCTGTCCTCGTATACCTCAACCTGATCGGAGAACATGGAAAATCTTACCTTTCTTCCGATATCGCTCCGCGTGTTCCCGCCGTTCTGAAAGATGACGTTACCGTCCGCATCCTCCACGAAGAATTCTCTTCCCTCGTCATCAACTATGTCGAAGGAGTAATGACCTTCTCTCTCCCTGTAGTTCTGCGACACATCGGCTATCAGTACTACAGCCCTGTACTCGGCTCCAAGCTTTGAATCCAGCATGTATTCGATGTAATACCTGACCAGTCCGCCCAGAACGACGCTCATACACGCGCAGAAGATGAACAGAAAGATCAGCGTTCCGAGGATATGATGCTTTTTTATTTTTCTGTATCTTTTCTCATTCCTGCTCGCCATCGCTGTTACTGTCCTCCGTATCACCGGTGATCACCACGGGGTCAGGGATCTCCCCGAGTTCAAAATCCTCTCTCATAAGGACCGAGAGCGGTGCATCAGGTTCAGCCACAAGACGCTTCGACTGATTCAGTATGGCCTCTTCGACCATATTCCTTGCATATCTTCCGTTTCCGGCATCAGCCGCTCTTGTGATCTGAACCAGGTCAAAATGTGCCCTCAGAGCGTCATGCGCCCCCTCGTCGATCTGATAGCCCTTGGATACAGCGATGGTCTGCGCTATCTGCAAGAGCTCTTTTCCTGTGTAATCCGGGAAGTTGATTATATTGGGGAACCTGCTCTTTAATCCCGAGTTTGAGGTGAGGAATTCCTGCATCTCTCTCGAGTATCCGGCAAGTATGACGATCAGATTGTCCCTGTTGTCCTCTATTCCCTTGACCAGCGTATCTATCGCCTCAAGACCGTAGCTGTCATCCTTTCCGCGATAGAGGCTGTATGCCTCGTCGATGAACAGGACGCCACCTATCGCGCTCTTTATGACCTGATTTGTAAGAGGCGCCGTGTGACCTACATAACGTCCCACCAGATCCCCTCTTGACACCTCGACGAGCTGCCCGCCCGTGAGCACGCCGATGGCTTTCAGATACTTGCTTATTATCCTTGCGATCGTCGTCTTCCCTGTGCCCGGGCTTCCCGTAAAGATCATGTGCTTGTTCACCTCAGAGGATTTCAGGCCCTCCTCCTGTCTTCTCTTCTGAACCTTGTAATACTCCTCGAGTCCCAGCACATATTCCTTTATTTCCGTGAGGCCTATGATCTGATCAAGCTCCTTTTTGATCTCATCTATCTCACCCTTGTAGACTTCAGGCATGAACGATCTCAGATCGATTCTGCTGTCTCCAAAGGACGCAAAGACACTTCCGTCTTCGGCACTGAGCACAACCCTGGCGTTCTTTTCGTAATCCCCCTCAAGCCTTGCCTGTGCAAGCGCCTCCTCGACGTCGTCATAGAAATCCAGAACGCCGGTTATGCCGTCGCTCCTGCCTTTCTTTGAAACCGCATAACCTGTAAAGCCCTCGTCAAAGGACACGTCAAAGGAAAACTGCGAGGATGCCTTCTCCTTCAGAATACCCTGCCGCTCCAGCGCGATTTTTTCGGCAGACGCTTCATCGAGTCCGGAAGTGACGCAGACGTCGCCTCTCAGAGCATCTATAAAAGGTGCGCCCATGACACCTGCCGCCTTGTCAAGTGACTTTCCGGTCAGGAACACCAGATACTTGTCATTTGCTGTAAATTCGCTGACAGTCTCGGTTGCAAGCGCATTCTGCACGCTCACGAGCTGTCCCTTCTGCATCACATATCTGCCGGAGAGCTTCATCGTTCCGTCGGTCACAAGAGAACTTACCTGGTTAAGGAACGAAGGATGGCAGTTTTCAAAATTCTCAAACAGAATAATGCCTGCGCTGCTCGACAGTGCGGAATAAATATCCTGCAGAAAGACTGCTTCATGAGCAGGTTCGGTGTACAGTCCCAGATCGACCCGCTTTATATCATCGGTCTTAAGGATGCGCCTGGCCTTCAGAAGCTTTGCCAATTCAATGAGGCCCAGATGTCTTCCCGTATCGGCAGGCCCTGTGATGAACAGGGTATTTCTTGCTTTTTTGTCCCCGGGAGGCATTACAAACGGGCGCTTGAAGGCTATTATAAGCTTCTTTATAAATTCATCCTGACCGAAGACCTTTTTCCCGAGTTCTTCATTGAGTCCGTTGAACTGTTCAAGTGCATCCTCGCCCTGGAGGATCTCACCGGAATCTCCCGTGCTTTTTTCCGCAAATGAGGTTCCCGCGGCGCCTGCTTCGGCGGACACAGCCGTCCTTCCTGCCGCAGCCGGGTCTATTCCGAAGTCACGGGCTATATTTTCGTTCAGCTCGCGAATCTGTCTGTCAAGAATATCGTGGTTATTCTGAAGCTGCCTGTTCATCGATGCGAAATCCAGGCTCATGGATGAACCCGGACTCCTTCCGGTCACCTTGACGAGATTCTCCGCAATAGTACCGCCGTGCCTCTTCTTAAGCCTCTCGGCTTTTCTTAGTTCCTCCAGCGTGTATTCGGAGCCTCCGCCGATCGAATTCATAGCATCCATAAAACCGTCACTCATTGTCCGTCTCCCTGATTATCTTTCCGATTATTCCGATGGTACAAACTTTCCTAATTATAATTCATGGCGATCTTTTTCTCAACATATCATCTGCATAATTAAAGCCTGATCGGATCACGAAAAATATTTTATTTGATATGAAATGTATACTTGCCTTGATATATATTATCGTGTAAAATATACCGCGTTGTGCATTTTTCTACCGCAAAAATGCGGTCATGTGAAAGAGAGGTAATGCCGTGCTGATCAAGATCCTGTTACTATTTGTGTTTTTTGCTCTGATGATAGGAGTCGGCTTCTACTCCAGACGTCATGCGGGCAACGTCAATGACTATGTGCTTGGGGGGCGCAACGTCGGACCGTGGATCACGGCTTTTGCCTTCGGCACATCCTACTTTTCTTCGGTTGTCTTTATAGGTTACGCCGGACAGTTCGGCTGGAAATTCGGTATCGCGTCGACCTGGATAGGCCTCGGAAATGCGTTTATCGGATCCCTTCTGGCCTGGCTGATACTCGGAAGAAGGACAAGGGTCATGACCCAGAAGCTGGATGCCAGAACCATGCCCGAATTCTTCGGCAAGCGCTTTGGTTCAAAAGCCCTGCAGATAGTCGGTTCGGTCATAGCCTTCATCTTCCTCGTACCCTACACAGCTTCAGTCTACAACGGACTCTCCAACCTCTTCAACATGGCGTTTGACATTCCCTACGAGGTATGCGTTATTGTGATGGCTCTTCTCACCGCTGTTTACGTTATCGTCGGCGGATATATGGCCACTGCTCTCAACGATTTCATCCAGGGTATAATAATGCTCTTCGGCATCTGTGCCGTCATAGGTGCTGTGCTGGCCGGCCAGGGCGGCTTCCTTACCTCTCTGAACAAGCTTTCCGAGATTTCTGCCGATGATGTTGCAGTGCCTGCTCTCCAGGGCAGTCACGGTCTTCTGACTTCATTCTTCGGTCCCGATCCTTTAAGCCTTGTCGGGGTTGTTGTCCTCACCTCTTTAGGAACCTGGGGTCTTCCCCAGATGGTACAGAAATTCTATGCCATAAGAGATGAAAAAGCTGTAAAGACCGGAACTGTTGTTTCCACATTCTTTGCCCTGATCATCGCCGGCGGCTGCTACTTCAACGGCGGTTTTTCAAGGCTCTTTGATGTTCCGGCAATCTATAAAGCAGACGGGTCCGTCGCCTACGACATGATAGTCCCGCAGATGCTGGCCACCCTTCCCGATATTCTCATCGGCGTTGTCATAGTCCTTGTCCTCTCAGCATCGATGTCCACGCTTTCTTCACTGGTCCTCACATCCAGTTCTACACTCACCCTTGACGTGCTCAAGAAGACAGTCATGAAGGACATGGATGACAAGAAACAGCTCATAGTCATGAGGGTTCTGGTCGCCTTCTTTATCGTGCTCTCTTTCTCGCTCGCGCTTAAGCCTCCGACCTTCATTGCCCAGATGATGGGTATCTCATGGGGTGCTCTTGCAGGAGCTTTCCTCGCACCCTTCATGTACGGACTCTATTCGAAAAAGGTCACCGCAGCCTCTGTCTGGGCAAGCTTTGTCACGGGTGTAGGCATCACGGTGATCAACATGTTCGCAAAATTCATCAAATCCCCCATCAACGCAGGCGCCATCGCGATGATAGCGGGACTTATCGTTGTACCCGTCGTCTCGGCCTTCACTAAAAAGCCCGACAAAGCCTTTGTGGACGATGTCTTCACCTGCTACGACCAGAAGGTCACCGTACGCAAGACCACGGCGCTGGAGGAAGAGTAAAGCCGCCCGATTCTATCAATTTGTTTGAGCCTACATAAAGCACACCCCCGGGGATAAGTCTCCGGTGGTGTGTTTCAAAAGTCGGCGCATATAAAAACTGCCCCCGGAGACTCATCCCCGGGGGCTTTTCTCACGATATGCCGTGCTTCTCACTCGGCCATCTTTGCGAAGGCCTCCTTCAGCGACGGATACAGAAGCCTGAACTCCTGATAGCGCTTCTCATACTTCGCAGTGAGTTCCGGATCGGGCTCTACTGTGTCTACTACATTCACGACCTTTGCGCAGGCCTCTTCAACGGAAGCAAACTTTCCGCAGGCTACGGCAGCCAGCATTGCGCCGCCAAGCGAGGGGCCCTCCTCTGTCTTTAAGATATCAAGCGGGATGCCGAAGATATTTGCGACCATCTTTCTCCACAGCGGGGATTTTGCGCCGCCGCCGACGATCTTTGTGCGCTCGATCTTAAGTCCGAGACTCTTAGCCACCTCAAAGGAATCACGCAGGGCAAAGGTGACACCCTCAAGGACAGCCTGCGTCATATCGGTCCTTGTTGTGTCCATGGTCATGCCGGTAAATGTACCGCGCGCAAGTGTATCGTTGATCGGGGATCTCTCGCCCATGAGATACGGCAGGAAAAATACATGATTTTCGCCGAGCTTGTCGTCCGTGATGCCCTTCTGCTCATCGGCGTACTCCTTTGTCCCGATTATCTCATCCATCCACCATTTATTGCAGGATGCGGCTGAGAGCATGCAGCCCATAAGGTGATACTGACCGTTGGCGTCGCAGAAGGAATGAAGTGCGTTGTTGCTGTCAACGCTGAAATTCTTCTGCGAGATGAAAATCGTTCCGGATGTCCCGAGACTCAGGTTGCATCTGCCGTCGCCCACGGTGCCGGTCGCGACTGCCGCTGCGGCATTGTCGCCTGCGCCGGCCGCGACTTTGACAGTCTCAGGAACGCCCAGCTCCTTCGCAACCTCGGGAAGCAGCGTGCCGATGCACTCATAGCTCTCAAAAACCTTCGGGAGCATGTCGGTCGTGATATGAGCCAGATCACACATCTCCTTTGACCAGGTCCTGTTCTTTACATTAAGGAGCAGCATGCCGGAGGCGTCTGATACATCTGTAGCATGAACTCCGGTCAGCTTATATGCAAGATAATCCTTGGGAAGCATTATCTTCTTAATGCGCCTGAAGTTCTCGGGCTCATTCTTTTCCACCCAGAGGATCTTGGGCGCCGTAAATCCGGCAAATGCGATATTTGCGGTATAGGACGAGATCTTGTCCTTTCCGATCTCATTGTTAAGATAATCGCATTCTGCGGTTGTGCGGCCGTCATTCCACAGTATGGCGGGTCTTATGACCTCATCCTTTTCATCCAGGATCACAAGTCCGTGCATCTGACCGCCGAAGCTGATACCCGCAAGCTCGCTGCCGTCTATGTCACTGATAAGCTCCTTCAGACCGGCCATCGACTCGCGCCACCAGTCCTCGGGCGCCTGTTCAGACCAGCCCGGATGCGGGAAGGAAAGCGGATACTCGCGGGATACGATCTTTACCGCGTCGCCCTCCTCATTCATTAACAGAAGCTTTACAGATGAAGTTCCCAGATCAATACCAGCGTAATACATTTTCTACCCTCCTGTTCTTAGAATAACACTTTTTCCGCCGCCTCCGCATCTGCGAAAGGTCCGGGCAGTATGCTCTTTCTCTTCTTTCCGAAGAAATCCGTATCCCACACTATGTCTGTGCCGTCGGGATTCTCATAACGCTCCTCGGGTTCAAATGCGCGTCCCAGTGTGTCGGAATCTATGAGACTGGCATCCGCATCATCACCCATAAGCTTATAGAGATCGGTCTTCAGACTATATTTCCCGTCTTTTTCCACAAGCTCGAAGTTCACCTTGCCTCTGATCCTGGTGAATTCCTTTTCTATGTCGCACTGCTTTGCGCCGTTTACATAGACATTTCCTCCGCACCATACCGGCAGAGGCATATAGTATCTGTCACTGGGCGCCGAGCCCATTCCGCAATAGCCTTCGAATTCCTTATTCCATTCCTCAAAGGTCATATAGCCGTCATAGGGCTTGGTTCCGACTGTCGCATTACTGTCATCCCAGTCATTGGGTCCCTCCTCCTTCTCAAGCTTCTTGAGGAACGGATGGACCTTCTGCTGAATGAAGATATTGTTGTAGAAACGCATATCCCCGTGAAGGATGGTCATGAAGCCTGCAACTGCCGTGCCGTGAGGCACATGATAAGGCGTATATCTGGGCGACATGAGAGTCTTCGCACCGTTATTGACGCCGACACCGACAGCTGCAAAGGCGCCGCCGATTATGTTGTGTACAACAGCCACGCCCTGTGTGGCGAGCTTGAGAGTTCTTGTTGAGAGCAGGATGTTGTTGTCGATGAGTGTCGGGCCGTGGGATACTTCTATGAAGATATCCTCCCCTTTGCCCCCCATGGCTTCCTTACACATCAGATGCGGGAACGGCAGGCAGTTGTCATGGAAGAGATTGCAGGTCACTCTCGTGCCCTGAGCCTGCCAGTCGAGCCACAGACCTCTGGTGCAGTGATGGATGTGATTTCTTCTGTAGATGCAGTCTATCGCGGCATGCATCTTAATGCCGCCTATCTCGGCACCTGCCAGATTCTGTCTGTTGTTTATGTGATGAATGTGATTGTCCTCGATTATTGAGAACACTCCGCCAAGATGACCAACGATACCGGTCTGGCCGCAGTCGTGGATCTCACATCTTCTGATTATGTGCGAGCCGATATTTTCCTTGTTCCAGCCCTCTCTGGCCGCCTGACAGATGCAGTCGCGCTCTGTCTGCGTTCCGTCCTTGTATTTCTCCTTGAGCCACTTATTGTCATTCTCAGGCTGCAGATACTTACCGAGAGAGATACCGCTGCATTTGCTGTTTGAAACCTCACAGTCCTCTATTATCCATCCCTTTGACCAGTGCGGGCCTATCATACCCTCCTGATACGCGGTGGGCGGCGCCCACTGGGTTGCGGCCTTTTCCACCTTAAATCCCGAGAGGGTTATATAGCCGTTGCCCTCCTTTGTGGGATAAAAGCACGCCTTCCGGACATTTATCTCAACATTCTCCTTATTGGGATCGCTGTCATGGAAATTGGCGTAGATGACGGTCTCGTCACTGTCATCATCCTGTTCGGCATACCATGTATAAACCGAAAAATCGGGATCCCAGGAAGCTATCATCTTAACCGGCTTCTTCACCTTTGACAGCTCAGTTACCTCATACATCGCCTTATCATTGAGATAGACCTCTCCGGTATGGGCAACGATCGAGGCGATGAACCAGTCGCCGCTCACCCTTGTCTTAAAGGGATTATAGGCGCCGAATATGGAATTATCGATACGCGCGCACCAGACTGTGCTCCTGCCCTGTCTTTTCCATCCTTTCACCCTCTCTGCCCCGGTGATCACGGCGCCGAGCTTCTTCTCGGATCTGTATACTATGCGTTTTTCGGGTGTGCCGCCTCTTGCGGGATCCACGTTCTCCCTGTAGACGCCGGGACGGACTATGACCTCGTCTCCGGGCTCCGCCAGAGCCGCAGCCTGTGATATCGTCTTAAAAGGCTTCTCGCGGCTGCCGTCTCCGCCCTTCTTTGTGCTGCAGTCCACATAGTACTTCACATCAATCCCCCTTTCTGCATCTTCTGCGGTCTGTTCTTCAGAATTTCCTGTTTCTCCAGTTGCCGAGGATCTTCATACGAAACGGCGCCAACGGCAATCCGGCCGCGTTGTATATGATATCCCCGCGGTACGTGTTGGCATCTATATATCTCAGTTCGGAATCGACGGTAAAATTCCCGCTCTCCCCATCTTCGCGTCTGATAAGGATCTCTCTGGCCGCTTCATCGATCTGCGCAACAGTCCGTATCAGTCTTCCGCCGGGAGTAAGCACGGTAAAATCCACTATCCTGTGATCTTCGCACACACTCTTGGCATAGAGACCATCCGCGTGCGAAAGCTTCAGTACAACAACCTGCCCGCCGTCTCTCTCGTCGATCTCCGCACGCATCGGTTCGGGACCGGATGCATCTTTGTCAGTCGATTTACGGATCGCTGCGGCGCTCAATGCCAGTCTTCTTCCGAGTTCGCGTTTGCCCGTGGGATGAAGATCGTTGTCTTCACCCAGATCGATCGCGCATACCATGGATGTATTGTTCTCATACTGGCAGCGCCTCTGCTTTTCTCTGATATCAGGCCACCTGATATCATCCTCGTTGTCTATGACAAAATTCGGAAGCTGAACAAAGACCACTGGCAGCTCCTCATCCTTTTTATCCCTCCTGTAGCCCCTTATGTATCTGAGCATCAGATCCTCATAATCATACGGCTGATCAGCATTGGACTCACCCTGATACCAGATGATGCCGGCAGTGGTATAATCCTTGCACGGCGCGGCCATACCGTTGTACAGCGCGGTGGGATGCCAGTTGACAAAATCAGTCTCGGGTATCAGCGGCATTTTGGACATGACCTGATACTCCCAGTCACCTTCCAGGTCCTTTACCAGTACGGGTTCACCCTCAAACTCCTCGTGATCCTTCCTGTTGAATATCCTTAAGGGCTCAGTGCCTTCGGCGATGAATGCATGGAATTTACCGGGTGTCAGCCTGCCCTTTCCGTTTTCCACGAAGAGTCTGATGACGACCTCATTCTCTCCCTCTTTAAGGATAAACGGCGGTACCTCATATTTGCGGGGCGGATACTGATATCCCGTATCACCAACCTTGACACCGTTGACATATGTCTCATCGCGGTCCGCCATGGTACCCATAAACAGGCGTATCCTCTTGGCCTTTCTGAGCGACTTTATCTCATCCGCCGTAAAGGACACGGTCTTCTTAAGTTTTATCAGTCCCGTGAACCCGTTAAGCTCATCGACATCCGCAAAAAAGCAAGGTACATGGATATTGCCGGAAGGGAGCCCTGCAAATCCCTTATCGGCGTTTAATTCCTCATCCTGTAAAAGCGCGGCATTCCAGTCGGCGGCATTTCTCGCATTTCTCTCAAGCTGTGAGGACAGATATTCCGAAGATGCGTATCTGTCCGCCTCAGCCAGAAGCTGCTGATATCCGTCGGGCATCTTATCTGATGCCTCGCCGAGCATTTCTCTGCTCATCCAGGTACTGATCAGCGAACCGCCGAGGCTCGCATGTATCACACCCACCGGTATCCCGGTAAGTTCGGTATAATACTTTGCAAAAAAGTATACCGTAGCTGAGCATTCAGGCAGCATTCCCTCTTCTATCATCTTCCATGACCCGGTCTCCGGCTCCTCAAGTTCCCTGCCGAATACGCCGTTCTCAATGATCCTGAATACTCTGACCTTATCAATGGCGCAGCCTGAAAACTCATTCGGATATCTGTCCCTTGCCCTCTCCATCAGCAGATCCATATTGGACTGTCCGCTCATGAACCAGACATCTCCGACCAGCACATCATTGATCTTAATGGATTCCCCCCTGTCGTTTTCCACAGACATCGAGAGACTGTTTCTGCTCTTTCGCATAACAGGGAGAGTGACCGACCATTTCCCGTCTTCGCCTGTGACAGCCTCCGAATAAACCGCAGCTATCCTGACGGAAATCCTGGTACCGGGTTCGTCAGTTCCCCAGATCTTTGCGGGTTTCCCCCACTGAAGGACCATGTGATCCGATATTAAACGTGATACTGTCAGCTTTTTCATATTAGTAGATCGTTCTCCCCTTCTCGTCCGGTATGCCTGATTTGCGGTAGAAATAGCTGTTGACCTGATCACACCACTCCCTGGCATTTTCAAGCTGTCTTTTAAGCCTTTCCTCTATCCTGCCGTATACGCGGCCGTCCAGGATGCCCTCCAGTTTCTTTGACTTTTCTAAATAATCTTCTACAGCAGCCAATCCCTCAAAATGCGAGTCATAGATATGCTGTATGAGTGTCTTCCCGGATCTGATCTTCTTTCGGTATTCTATCCTGTGGAAGAATAATAAGAGTTCTTCGGGACAGCTGTCCGGATCCTCGTATACCTTTTTCCAGGCTTCGCCGTACTGGGACGCATAGCCGGTTCCCGCATCCGTCCTGTCAACTCCGAGACCCAGATGATCCGCCCTGTGATAGGTGCCCCAGCGGTCATATTCATAGCCGTCAACGCTCGGGCCGTAGTGGGTCGCAGGTCTTACCATCCATCCGATCCCCAGAGGTACCGTATATTTCTCATATACATCACGGGATGACATAAGGATCGGCAGGAGTATTTCCCCTGCCTCCTCCGGATATGTAAGTCCCAGCCACTCCTTCGCAATAACTTCAGCTGACAAAGATGTGTCAAAGGCCAGCCGCCCGTATCCATAGAGATTGCACTGCGCAAGATCCCCGCCGGTCCAGTCGGCGTCATTTCCCATATTGGAGACGGCTGCCATGCCGCCCATTCCCGGCACGGTAACACGCACCTTTGAGCGCTTGCCTATGATATCCGCAACGGTATCGCCCTTTCCGTCCGGACCGTCCGTGCAGAAATCCAGTACCTCCTTGTACAGCGGGATCAGATAGCAGATATCTATCTGCTGGCCTGTGTACTCCTGTGCGAGCTGGACCTCCAGCATGGTATTGGTCTTCTTTAGTCCGCCGAAGAGAGGCGAGACTGGTTCTCTTATCTGGAAGTCCATCGGGCCGTTCTTTATCTGCAGGATCACATTGTCCGCGTAATCCCCGTCGGTTCCGATAAAATTGTCATATCCGGCTCTTGCGCGGTCCGTCTTTTTGTCTCTCCAGTCCTGCTTGCAGTTATATACAAAGCATCTCCAGATAATGATGCCGCCGTGAGGTTTTACAGCCACTGCGAGCATATTTGCACCGTCCGCCTGTGTCCTTTTGTAAGTAAAAGGTCCCGGTCTTCCCTCGGAATCCGCTTTCACAAGAAAGCCGCCCAGATCCGGTATCCTGCTGAAGACCTCTGACATCTTATCCTTCCACCACGCCCTGACATTCTCATCCAGAGGATCTGCGCTATCAAGTCCGCCTATATCCATCGACGCGGCATAGTTGAGGCTCAGGAACAGTTTTATTCCGTAGGATGCAAAGATCTCCGCCATCTTCCTAAGATCATCATAGTACCTGTCACTGATGAGCCATGTGGCGTCGTCCTTTACATTGACATTGTTAATCACAACGGCGTTTATGGCGACACTGGCCACCAGTCTTGCGTAGTCCCTTATCCTTTCATCCGTGAATATCTTTCCGTTTTCAAAGAAGAAGGAATTTCCCGCATAGCCGCGCTCGATCGAACCGTCCATATTGTCCCAGTGGTTCAGCATTCTGAGCGGATTATCAGGTATGCAGGGACCAAAGGAAGAAACCTTATCTTTTAACCTCTTCTCCCTGTCATAATGGAACGCGCCGTAGAGAAGACCCTTCTCATCAGCGGCCTCAAGAGTGCTTGTCTTGTCATCATAACGATAACTCTCAGACGTCATATCGTTATTTCTTTTCAGGATAAGGGGATCATTACCAAGCTCCCGAACAGCGTTTTCGACCACCGGATCCGTTTTGTCAAATCCTTCAAAGGAAACAGATGCAGCGGCGGAATCCGCATACTCTTTAAGCCAGCAGTTCTCCCAGTTCTTATCCATATCCCGATCTACCTCGCTCTCGTATATGCCTTGATAAAGAAATCCTTGTCGCTTTGTATCTCCATCGCGGTGCCGTCGTAGGAAGGGAAATAACTCCTGCCGCTTGCGACCGTCTCGGTATAGACATTGCCGATATAGTTGTTATCCTCGTCATAATTGGCATCGCCGGTTGCCGTCATTGCCTTCTCGAATACAAGCAGCGAATCCTGCTTCGGAGTTATCATAACGAAAAATTCCTGGCCGGCGGAAAGCTGAATATCCTGGTTAAGCACATATGTGTGCATGCCGCCGCTGGCAGACGCCACATTCTGTGTATGTACAGCGTTTTCAAGTACAGTCTGCGCCATTATCCTGCCGTTCTCATCCTTCGGCGGATCAAGGAACACCTGTACATCGTACGTATTCTCGGTTTCCAGAGAAAACAGCGAAACAGCGCTCAGAGTCTCATCGCTCTGTGCCGTATAAAGAACGCCGTACGGATTCTGCGAAGCGGTTAATGCATAGACATAGTTATTCTGATCGATCATCATGTCTGAAACATGCGTAAGGTTGGCTGCGACCTGATAGTTATAATCATACCACCCGGAATCGCCTCTGAGAGATACGTCATATGCCGCCACATTGTTGTTCGTCATGATCGTATCCTCGTAGGAAAGCCAGAAATAACCGTTTTCTCCGGCAGTGGGACCCCAGCTGTTCCTGCACAGCCAGGCGCCCGGGTTTGAAGGCTGCGGATTGAAATTGTCCGTCTCATAAGCGTCATCCCAGCCGACAACAAACACCTCATGATCCGGGAGATTCGTGTCGCTGTAAGGCTCGTGGTCATAGAGATTGGCCATGAACCAGTAGCTGTTTCCGCTTGTCTGATCGGCATGTACGCTGCATGTAACTCCGCCGAAGGAAAGTATCATCTTCTTGATGGCATCTTTGTTATATATCGCACCGGGGATCTCATATATGCCCTGCACATGATAGGCTCCTCCGTAAGCCGCGGATGGCGGTCCCTGATCGGTTATCGTTATACGGCCGTTCCTCTCCCTTGTGAACATGTCGATGTCCCTGTCGTCAACCGGACCCTTCCAGGCCCCGAGTGTCCCGTATATAAAATCGGTGACGCCGCTGGCCATGATGTAGGCAAGTCCCGATTGGAAAAATTTCTGTGAAGCATCCTCACCGACACCCTGTATCTGTCTTGAATCGCCGTCAATATACGCACCCACGGAGCCCGCTGCAGGGTTCATCACATACCAGGCGAGATGCTTTTCCGAGAGATCAAGCCTGTCAGCTCCCAGATCCGGATGTTTGATCAGAAGATTCCCTTCTATTGCTCCGAGGGCTGCATATGCCCAGCAAAGATGGCTTGAACCCTGATTCCTGACCTCCGTGACCACATCCAGCCCGTTCCTGTCATTGCCGTCATATACGGACGGAATACCGCCCTCCCAGGTTATCTGGTCATCAACTCCCATTCCCATGGTAGAAAAGGGATCGGCCATATTTCTGCTCTCAATGACCACTGCCTCGGGAAACGAGATCTCGTCAACCGGGTATACCGGTACAGTGATGGGTTCGGGTTCCGGTTCAGGCTCGGGTTCAGGTTCTGGCACCGGCTCAGGTTCAGGTTCCGCCTCAGGTTCAGACTCTGCCTCCTCCATTTCCGCCGCCTCATCATTTGTCCCTTTAAACAGCCCTCCGAAAAGACCGCCCAACAAAAAGTCGTTTTCGTAATAATCGTCATTCCAGTCCTCATCGGTGCGCACAATGGAGAACGAATCATCCTCCATCTGCATACGCACAACGATAAGGATCACAACTATAAGGCATGCCGCAAAAACGACACCCCCTGCCATCGCGATTATGTTTCTCCGCATCTTTTTATCCATTGTCCTGCTGCAGCGCCTCTCTCAGAGTTTTTCTCACAGCACCGGTTCCCGAGGACATCCCGGAGAACAGCTTTTTGACGCGCTCTGCCATACCTGCCTCACACAGATCAACACCGAATATCCTGTCGTTCTTAAGCAGTCCGTCAAGCGCTGATAAATCCTTTTCCTCTGCACCGAGTCTGTACGATGAAACATAGTTCCTGCATTCGTCAAGGAGCGGATCCGGACTGGGCTCAAATGCTTTTCCTTCGTCATCTACAGCCATCAGATATCTGAGCCACGCCGCAAATACCAGAGGTATATACTTCAGATCAGAAACCTTCAGGTCATCCCTCGAAGCATAGGCCTTTATAGTCTCGCCGAAACGTATCGGAAGCTTTTGCGACGTATCGCAGGCTATCCTCTGCGGAGTATCGGGCATGAAAGGATTCGGTATCCTGACATTCACCACCTCATCGATAAAGCTCTTCGGATCGATGATACCGGGATTCACCACCACAGGCAGTCCCTCAATGTATCCGATCTTTTCCACAAGCTTCTTCAGATCAGGATCCTTCATTTCCTCCGAGATCAGTTCATATCCGAGGATGCATCCGAAGACCGCCAACGATGTATGCAAAGGATTCAGGCAGGTACACACCTTCATTTTTTCTACTTTATCGACAGTTTCGCGGTCCGTGTATATTATTCCCGCCTTGTCAAGCGGAAGCTTTCCTGCAGGGAAACTGTCCTCGATCACAAGATACTGGCATTCCTCAGCGTTGACAAAGGGCGCGATCCACGTTTTCTTAGTGGTTACCACCGGATCGAGACCCGCAATATTATCCTGCGCAAGCATCTTCTCCACTCTCGCGTCCGGTCTGGGAGTGATCTTGTCTATCATGGACCACGGGAAGGAGACCTTTGTCCCGTCGCAGACATAGTCATAGAATCCGCTGTCCGGAAGAACATTTTCACACCATGCCTTTGCAAAGGTCAGGACGGCGTTCTTCAGCTTGTCTCCGTTGTGTGAGCAGTTGTCCATGCTCACCATCGCAATGGGCAGCGCTCCTGCGGTATACCGTCTGTACAGGAGACTTATCACCTTGCCGAGATAGCTCACCGCCCCTGACGGTCCCGCCTCAAGATCTGCCCTGATGGCATCCGTATATCCGCCGGATGCATCAGTAACGGCATAACCCTTCTCTGTTATGGTAAAGCTCGCCATCTTGAGGGATGGAGAGGCAAATATCTCCTCAAGTCTCCCGAAGTCCTCCGTACGTTCCCTGTCGAGGACCAGTGATTCAACTATGCTGCCCACTATGGTCTTCTCCACGGTCGCATCAGCCTTCAGCGTGGCAAGTATGCTTAAGTTGTCGTGAGGCCGATAACTTTTGTCTATTATTTCGTAATCATATCCCTCGGCGGCTATCAGGCCTGTTTTCATTATGCCTTCATTCAGAAGGTTCTGCAGCACGTTCGCCTGAAAAGCGCGGAAGATATTTCCCGCACCGAAATGTATCCACTCGGGTGACTTAAGCGTGGCGTTCCTGACAGTCTCCCTGTCAAACATCGGAAGCTTATAGCCAAAAGCCTCAAATGCCGCTCTGTCATTAATAATACTTCTTTCAGTGAGTTCCATGATCCGCACCACCTCTTTCTTATTTTCTGCTCTTTACTATCGCCTCCCACAGTCCGTTCAGATAGGTTGCCCCGAGCGCCCTGTCATAAAGACCGTATCCGGGCATTGCAACCTCATCCCAGATCATTCTGCCGTGATCTGGACGGATTGGACCGTCAAAGCCTATATCATAAAGAGCCAGCATGATCTCATACATATCAAAGCTTCCGTCGCTTGACAGATGAGCCGCCTCCTCAAAATCATCCCTGGAATTGAACTTGAGATTGCGGACGTGTGCGAAATGAATGCGTCCCTTCAGTGACCTGATCATATCAGGCAGATCGTTGTCCGGATTGGTTCCGTAGGAACCGGAGCAGAAGGTAACGCCGTTATGCGGATCATCTACCATCTTCATCATCCGCAGGATATTCTCCTTGTTTATGATAATGCGCGGAAGCCCGAAGACACTCCACGCGGGATCGTCGGGATGAATAGCCATCTTTATATCATACTTGTTGCATACAGGCATTATTCTCTCAAGGAAATATTTAAGATTCCCGAAGAGCTTTTCGTCATCCACGTCCTTGTATGCCTCAAAGAGTTCCTTTACCCTGGCCATGCGCTCAGGCTCCCAGCCGGGCATGACGGTGCCGTTCATCTCACCGGATATGGTCTCGAACATCTTCTCGGGGATTATCTTATCGATCGCCGCCTGATTATAGGCAAGAACAGTGGATCCGTCGGCGCGCTTTCTCGCAAGCTCGGATCTCGTCCAGTCGAATACCGGCATGAAATTGTAGCAGACCATATGAACATCGGCCTGCCCCAGCCTCTCAAGTGTGGTGATGTAATTCTCTATATACTCTTCCCTGTCGGGACTGCCGATCTTTATGGAATCATGGATATTGACGCTCTCTATGCCGGAAAGATTCAGACCTGCCGCATTGATCACATCCTTCAGCGCCTTGATATCGGCGCTTTCCCATGCCTCTCCGGGACTTGTGCCGTAGAGCGTTGATATGACTCCGGTCACTCCCGGAATCTGTCTTATCTGCCTGAGCGTAACAGTATCATAGCCTTCGCCGTACCATCTGAGTGTCATTTCCATAACAGACCGCCCTCCTTATAAATCCTTACGCATACCCGCGGCACGGGTATCACTGCGACTTCAGATCTTCTATGCAGATATTCAGATCGACATCACCCTCGATACCATCAACCCTTCCTGCGGCCGAATACTGCCAATAGCTGTATTCATACGGAAAATACTGGGTGTTGTCATAAAAAGCGAACCATTTCTTAATGTGCTCAAGTCTCTCCATATCGAGGAGCATCAAAAATGACTTAAGATTACCGTATATCATGGGCTGATAACCCGCTTCGCTTATCCTGTCGCAGAAAGCAAGCACATTGTCGGTGTTCTGTTCCTTAGAGATGCCGTTGGTCCTTGCCTCTTCCGAGTCCGCTGACTCAAAGTCAATAACGACGGGAAGAGTCACCTCATAGCCGTCGATTGCCTCCAGCACATATTCGGCTTCTTCGACCGCCTCCTCGGTATTTATCGCCTGTGTATAAAAGTATACACCAACATCTATTCCGTTTTCCAGAGCTCCCGTAATGTTAGTCTCAAACTGTGAGTCGTCGATGAGTTTTCCTTCCGAGCTTCCCCTCGCACCTGCCCTTATGAACGCAAATCTCACGCCGTCGGCGCGCACCTTTTCCCAGTCGATCTTTCCCTGAAATCTGGACACGTCGATGCCGAAGCTTCCCGGAACTTTTCCGTCGGCACCGAGATAGCGCATCCTTCCGTCCGGATCGGGAGACATCTCCTTGGGCGACACAAATGCCTTTTTCAGTTCATCGTTTCTCGGGAAGAAATAAAAATTTCCACCGCTTCCGACCACCAGTTCATCGGAAAATGTACTATAGAGATTTCTTAACATCCATACGGAGGTACTCTCCTCCCTGAACTGCTCTTTTATCCAGTCGA
>JAILGA010000065.1 GCA_024697225.1 Lachnospiraceae bacterium | reverse complement strand
GACTTTTGGGTCAGCACCCTTTTCTCTGCTGACCCGTTTGGGTCAGCAACGGGTCAGCAGATGAAATCCGGAACGTTTTGGGTCAGCAGCGAATACCGAGCCGTTCCTCCTTTCGTATCAAGGGTTTTCGGGTATCATTTATCCATAGTTACCTCTGCGGGGCGAGCCTGCGGTTCGTTTCAGTTACGAGCTACTGATCACCGAGAAAGCATATTGCTTTCGGGGGGGTTGTTTTGCACATAGTGGTGATTTGTTTCCGGGTATTCTACAAAAAGACTAACGGCGAGGAGCCGGTAAAAAGATTTCTGATATCACGCAAGTGTTGGATTTTTACATTTCAATTTCTATCTCTTTGCAGCTGTTGAACTTCGCAAAATCCTTCACCGCTCGTTCGAGTGCCGCGCTCAGTTTCTTAGTTCGGCGCACGCCGTCTTCCCACCAGATGTTCCTTACAGTCATTACCCCTGTCTTTCTGTCCGGGACGGCTTCAATGCGCCCGACAAATCGGTCACCGAAAAGGATCGGCAGCGTGTAATAACCATACTTGCGCTTTACTGCGGGTGTGTATATCTCCCACGAATACTGAAAGTCCCATAATGCAAAGATAAGGGACTTATCCCACATCAATGGATCGAGAGGTGCAATAAACGAAATCCTGGGCTTAAGATCGGCAGTGCCGTCAAGGACATCTCTCATAAGTCCTGAATCTTCAGCCCTGTAGTAGAAAGGCTGCTTTATGCCTTCCACCATGATCGGGATCACCTTTCCGGTTTCTGTCAGAATCTCAAGCGCCTTTTTGCGTTTGTCAGCGTTAATGTCCAAACCTAAGAAGGCTGTGCTGTTCTTGTCCCAGAGCAGGCCTGTCGCACCGATACGCCTCAGGACGCGCCAATGCAGAAATTCCTCATCTGTCTTGCACGGATTATCCGCTTCCAGGATATCTTTGGGAAGGTGCCTTACTGCAAGATCGTAATATTTTCGGCTCCCCTTCTTGTGGTGAATAACAAGCACGCCGTCTGTATATAGCTGCTCCAGCACCGAACGTGCTGCCTGGGATTTCTTCTGCCAGTTCCCGCTCCAATGCATCGAAGAATGCCAGAAAATCTCACCTTCTATGGGAAGGGAATCGCTCGATACAGGACCGTTCGCTTCAATATATTCAATTGCCTGTTTCTCAAGTTTTTGGAGTCCCTTAAATGTCCTGCCGAGTTTTCTGCTTCTGTCTCTGTAGGACGAGAAATACGGCCAGTCTTCAGAAGACCAGATTGAAAGTTCCTTATCTGCATAATCGACAAGTTTTCTATCTTTATATAGAAGGTCATAGAGCATCGTCTTATTGAAATTCTTAACTCTGGACCAAAGTGTGAGTTCAGCATTCTTGCCACAGACATCAACAGGATCAAACTGAATACATCCGGCCTGACGCACATAAGCATAAGCACCGTCCTTGCCAATGAAACGGTACTGACCGATTAGCCCCTGCTTTGAGAGTATGAACTGCCCTGCCTGTTGTCTGGTTATAGTCTGCATAACACAAGTCATGTTCTTATGATAATAATGCCGCCACTGAATGTCAAACCATACATTGTATCCGAAACTGTCCCTTGACATTCATCAGGGAACTCATCTATGATGTTCGGCATGAAGAATAATCTGAAAAAAATGATAAGCTATTACCGGCCTTTTATCGGGACATTTCTGCTCGACCTGTTCTTTGCTTTCCTGGCGTCGCTGATCAGTCTTGTGATCCCGTTGGTTGTCCGGTACATCACAACAAACATCCACAATATGTCTGCCGAAACTGCCGTCTCGCAGATCGTTATCCTGTGCGGCATACTGGTCGCTCTCGTGCTCCTTCAGTTTGCGTCTAATTATTTCATCACCTATATCGGCCATGTTATGGGCGCAAAGATGGAATACAACATGCGCGCGGATATATTTGCCCATTATCAGAAGCTATCTTTTTCATTCTATGATGATCAAAAGGTGGGACAGCTGATGAGCAGGATCACAAGTGATCTCTTTGAGATCACGGAGCTTCTGCATCACGGTCCTGAAAACCTGGCGATCTCATTCATCAAGATCATAGGCGCTTTCATCATCCTTTCGCGCATCAGCGGATACCTTACGCTTGCCGCTTTTGTCCTGCTGCCGTTCATGTTCATCTACGCTTATATCATGAACCGGAAGATGAAGAGAGCATTCCGGGAGAACCGCGTGCAGATCGCCGAGATCAACACACAGATAGAAGATAACCTGTCCGGCATCCGCGTTGTGAAATCCTTTGCTAACGAAGACATCGAGAACGAGAAGTTCAAGGTCGGCAACGATGGATTTCTCAAAGCAAAGAGGCAGAGTTATTTCTACATGGGTTTTTATCATTCCGGAATGACTGCCTTTACCATGCTGATCAACGTAGTGGTCATTTTGACAGGCGGGATACTGATGGCGCGCGGGCGGGTGGCGGTTGCCGATTTTGTGACGTTCCTGCTCTACATCAATGTGTTCACGGATCCGATCCGGACGCTGATAGATTTTGCCGAACAGTTTCAGAACGGTTATTCAGGATTTGAGCGGTTCATGGAGATCCTCTCGATCGAACCGGATATCGATGACCGGCCGGGGGCAAGACCTCTTGAGAATGTCAGGGGCGATATCGTATTTGACGATGTCTCTTTCAGATACAAGGATACGGCGCACCGGGTACTGCGTCACATCGATCTCACAATTAAGGCCGGCTCTTATGTCGCTCTTGTCGGATCATCGGGAGGCGGAAAGACTACTCTCTGCAGTCTGATCCCGAGATTCTATGATGTGTCGGACGGAAGTATTTGCATCGATGGCCGCGATATCCGGGATGTCACACTCAAAAGCCTTCGGAACAACATAGGTATAGTGCAGCAGGATGTTTATCTGTTCGCGGGAACGGTATATGACAATATCAGATACGGCAGGCCGGACGCAACACGTGAAGAAGTCATAGAAGCCGCCAAACTTGCCAATGCACACGACTTTATTACGGAGCTTCCAAATTGCTATGATACTGACATCGGCCAGCGGGGTATCAAACTCTCCGGCGGCCAGAAGCAGCGCCTTTCGATCGCGCGTGTTTTTCTGAAGAACCCGCCCATACTGATATTTGACGAGGCTACCAGTTCATTGGACAATGAGAGCGAGAATATTGTCAAGGAATCACTTGAGCGTCTGGCAAAGAACCGTACGACCATTGTCATCGCTCACAGGCTCTCGACCATCCGCAACGCTGAGCGCATCCTGGTGCTCACGGAAAACGGTATCGAGGAGACTGGGACACATGATGAACTGATGGCCAGACAGGGAATCTATGCCCAGCTATATCAATGGGCAAAGTAGCGTCATATTGTTGCGATCATCAACGCGATCAGGATCACCACAGGAACGGTCACGGTATCCCATTCACTCGGAGAGAACAACTCCGTTGCGGCACCTGCAGCCGCAGCCGGAAAAGCCGCAAACACCGCGTGTCCGATATTTAAGCCACCAAAAAAACGCAGAACAATCGTCCCGGCAAGAAAGGCTGCCGCGAACATGGCAAGCGTGCCCTCCCATGATTTTACAGCATACCGGGTTCTGATCTTATGCTTTCCATACGGAATACCAACCAGCGCGGCAGATGCGTCACCCATCCCCCACATAAGTATTGAAGCAGCCGCGATATGCGGATTACCAAAGATTCCCCATGCGACAGCTATGACCGCCGCAAACACAAAAAACAGCATCAGGAGACTCCGCTTGATCTCACCCGGCGATTTCTCAACAAAGAACCGCCCATACCATTTCTCGTTTTCTACCAGCGCAAGCAACGGATAGATAGCCGCCGCCATGATGAGGGAGGTCAGCGCCGCAGCCTGCCAGCTTTCCGCAGTCAGTATCATGACCGCAAAACAGGTAAAAGCCACGATATGCAGCAGCTTCCGAAATACGTACGAGGGTATTTTTGTCAAAAACCGGATCAGCAGTAAAACCAGAACGCACGGGATGATGTACCGGATCAGGCTGCCGAGACAGGTCAGTGTCTGCGCGGCCTGAGGGATACCGGATATCTGCGACCGGAAGTTCAAAAACAGCATAGACCCGCCAAGAACTGTCAGGACCACGCCGGTCACCAGGCCCACGGTCCTGTTGTTCACCAGATTGGCGAACTTTGCCGAGAACAGACTGGCAGCCGTCGCGACAGCGATACACAAAAGCATCACATCCCACTTCTCCAACAGAATGGCCGGATGGATCAGGATGTGGCTCACCGAGGCGATCAGCGCAGTAAAGGTCATAATGAACGTGCTCGTACCCACTGCCGTCTTTAGTTCCATTCCAAGAAACGCGGTAAAAACAACAAGCATCATCATACCGCCGCCCGTTCCCACAAAACCGGTGCCAAAGCCGATGGTCAAACCGAAGAACAGAGAGATCGCAACGCCTTTCCGGTCCAGTTTTTCTCCCCTGCCGGCAGCATCCTTACGACTTGTATCCGGTTTTAGCAGAAAGCGGATGCCGATGGCAAAAGTCAGAAAGAGCGTAAAGCTGCCAAGCACGACATTTCCGACGAGGAAGGCAACATAGCTTCCGACAGTGCACATGCCGAGGATGCACACAAGCATGATCCATCCCCTCTTGAGGTCAATGTTCTTATGCTTTGCATAGGTATGGGTTGTTACCGCCGAGCCGAGGATATCCGATGCCAGCGCGATCGCCGTTGCCTGATACGCGCCCGTCTCTCCGGCAAAAGAAGGACAGAGTACGATCAGGATCGGCACCATGACAGTAGCCGCAGAAAGCCCGGCAAGTCCCGTTCCGATGCCTGCCCCAAGGGCCGCTATGATATACCACATCCACTCCACTGATGATTCTCCTCGCTCACACGTACTCAGATGTATATTCGCGCTTCACTGCACCGGAAAATATTTGCGGACAGCATTTTTGTTCAGCGCCTCGCCTATGATTATGATGACATCCTGAGCCTCGGCACAATCCGAGATCTCCACGGCTTCTCTTGTAGCATTGACCTGTATCCACCGTCCCTCCGAGGTATGCATATATCCCTTTATCCTAAACACGCCGCTGCATGCCGGATCGGAAAAGACACCATCGATCTTTTCCCGGAGAATGCTTTCCGGCAGTTCGAGATAAAAACAGAACAAAGAAAGAAAATGGCCGCTTTCTATAACAGGCTGTTTCACATAGCTGTCGCGCACATAGCCGCTGTCTGCGATGCGTCTCAGATCATAGCCTGTAAACTGATCCCACGAAAGGGTTTCTACATCTGTGTCGAGAGAAAAAAGGCGTTTGCTGCCGATCTTTTCCATCGCTTTATTGATGTGTGAGATGACATGCTTTTGCCTTTGGCTGTCAAAGAGCTGTGTTCGGCTCATGATAAGACGTCCTGCACAGGCACATTGTGACGCGAGCAGATAGTCAGATTCATCTGACAATTCTTCCGGAAGTCCGGCGTCAACGATAGTGAGGACATTTCCCATCTCATACCAGCGATCTATCGGATCCTCATAAAGAAGATCAAACAGTTCATCAACATCAAAAATGCCGGAGGGCTCAACAATGATCCTCTCGTATCCGTTCATGGCCATTGCGATCAGTTTTGTGCGCATTCTGCGCTGATGCGCTTCGAGTCCGTCTCCCCCTACGATCATCTCCATTCCGCAGTTTTCGCCGAGCAGATCCTGCAGAAGTACACGGTCTACATTGATGGCACCAAAATCATTCTCCAATATGCAGATCCGCTTCCCTTCATTCAGGAAGTGTTTTGCATAAGAGCTTATGAACGTGGTTTTACCGGAGCCCAGAAATCCGGTGATAAGATCGATCCTGATCATGATATTCCTGCCGCACTCATTGATGTCGCCTCCTTTGATGCCGCACTCATTGATGCCGCCTCCTTCACTCAGGAATCCCCCACATTCCGTAACCCTCCGGTCTTCCTGGCTTCCTTATTCCCCCGCATTCCGCAACCCCCTTGTCTGCCCGAACACCGCCCGAGCACCGACAAAGCGCCGTACATACACAAGTTTACTGCCGTTGCTGTTAAGATAAGCGCAGGAATGTACGCCCTCCCTCCAAGCAATTCCGACATTGGCACCAGCGGCGTCCCCGGTACCGGCCACAGCAGAAACCAGTAATTACAAGAAAAGACCCGGTCAACGCAATAGATCATCCCACCGGTGGCCAAAAGAAACAGAGTGTTCCACCATATATGCCGAACGGACGGTTTGGCTATACCACAGATCAGATAAAGCACCGGGATCAATACTTGCAGTGCATGCCAGACAAAGGCGTATATATTCATGAAACTGAACATGGGATACATCGTCCAGTCAGGAAAGATCAGCGCCGCGACGGCTGCAGGCATAAGCGTGCATACACTGATCTCTGACAGCACTTTCCGCAACATGTCATTCCCCGCAAAAGCGATCACCGGATACAGGTAGATCGACATACTGCACAGGTGAAGCGGAAGATAACCCACTCCCATGTGACCGATGCGTATCAGGAAACAGATCTTTATCGCTTCCAGTACCGGCAGAGTCACAGATAAACAAAGAAGCATACGCCGCCTTGTTTTATATGAACATCGATAACAAAGAACCGCCTCTGCGGCAATGAGAATGAGCAATACCGCCAGAACTGTCAGATGCGCAGAACCTAGCAGCTCGTATCCTACGTTTGATGGAATCTCCGATTCCTCCGCCCAAAAATACACGACATCCTATAACCCGATCCAGATGTTGTCAGGTTCGCTCACTTTTCAAACACACAGCATCCCGCCTGTGTGGGGTGATCGTATATCAGTTTCTCTTTCGCCTTCGACCGATATGTCAAAAGCTTAAAGATGATCATGACATCTCCGCCCGCAACCAGTGTCATTATCAGCGCAATGTTAAGAAGTAACACGGATCCGGCAGCAATTGCTATGATCAAAGGAATGATCCCGAGAGTGATCAAAGGCATCGCAGCGCCCAAAATATACCCGGTTTTCTTAAGCGGAGTACAGCAGGTGGCATATGGTGTCAGGTATTGTTTCATAAAGCCAAGCTCAATGTCCTTCATGCCGTTTTCTGCAAAGAAGCTCCAGGTAAAACCGTGGATCAGCTCATGAACCACGATCAATACGAGTATACTGATCACAAATATCAGGAACTCCCATGACTTACTGATAACCGGGACAACTCCGGGATTGTTCACCGCAAACAGCCACATAACTATTACTACGATCGGAATAGCCAGAAAAATGACGACTATGTTCGCCCATACAATTCCTATCGTAAGCTCCACTTTGCGGTATCCCTTAGCCTCCATATCGGCACTGATGGCTTCAAACTTCTTAAGGCGTCGTTCTTCAGCGGGACTCAATTTCCGCGACTTTTCCTTATCGAATTCTTTTCCCATGGCAATCCTCTATTTCGCCTTCTTAGCTGTCTTCTTTTCGGCCTTTGCCGCTGCCTTCTCTGCTTTCTTTGCACTGCTGATAAGCTTCTTAAGGATATCTACTTTTCCGAGATCACCCTCAGCCGCAATCTTATGTGTAAGATATGCATGCACCATATCAAGCTTACCCGACATCATATCCAGAATAGTCCCTGCATCAGCAGTTACAAGAATATCCCTGTCCCTGTAATCATACGGCTGAACATCGATCTGACCGTCTTTCAACTCCATGTAGAAGGCTCCCTCGCCTTCACCGGTTATGTTGTACTGAACTGCCAGGTGCTCCTTGATTCCGGATGCATCTCCCATTGCCACGATCTTCTGTGCTTCTTTTACTACTTCTTCGTAAGTCATGATAAATCCTCCTTAAATATTCTGACGACTACACCACGCTCTGTTCCCTCTATTGTTGCTACCAGCGGCATCTTTTCCCAGCTTGAAAGATATTCGCTGTCTGTAACTATCATGGGGTGAAAACCCGTTTCGCCGCTCCCCTGGTTTTCGATAAAAACACGGCAGGGCGTGCCCGTCGCATCCTTTCCTTCCAGCATATATCGCGCGGAAAGAAAGACCTTGCCATCCGGTGATATCTTTTGTGTATCAACGCCCTCCCCTATTACTTTGCCGACAAAGTCAGAACCGGTAGCCACTCCGGTAAACGGGATCATCACAATGTCGCGCATATGACCTTTTACAGATACTGGATCCTTACAGGTTACGTCTATCACAAGAAGATTATTATTCATTAACGCACTCCCATCGGAAATAATGCAGACAAAACCTTTTCTCAAATCAGCACGTCGCCGCTACCATTATATCATATGCAGATGATCTACAACGGAAGCCATTCCAGCACTTTCCTGATCTGATCATCCCAGAAATCCCACTCGTGACCTGCGTCCTCTTCAACCCAGGTCACATCAGCGCCCTTTTCGATCAGATAGTCGCGCAGGTCCTCATTTGCAGGCATCAGATCATCCTGCCGTCCACATGCCAGATAAAATTCCGGCATCGGCCGTTTCTGCGCGATGAGTTCATCTATGGCCACCTTAGGATTCAGATCCGTCTTTTTTGCGTACTCCTTATCATCCAGCAGTCCAAGAACATTTTCATCCTCTTCTTCATATTCGAAAAAATGCACCGCCGCAGATAATCCTGCTACATGGCTGAACTTATCTGAGTATACTATGCCGTTGCGGATCGCACCATATCCACCCATGGACAGTCCCGCTATATAAGTATCCTCGCGCTTGTCTGAAAGTGGGAACATCCGTCTGGTAATGTCCGGCAATTCTTCGCCGATGAAACGTCCGTAATCGCTGTGCGGGTTCCGTCCGTCAAAATAGAAAGCGTTTTCACCGGACGGCATTACCACAGCCAGATTCTTTTCTTCTGCCCAGCGTTGGATCCGAGATCCGCTGATCCAGTCTGTATGGTTACCGAGTAATCCATGCAGAAGATACAGAGTTTTAAAAGGCCCTCTGCTTTGAGAAAGATACTCTGCTTTATCATAGTCTATCCTGTCTATGGGAAGCACCACATTGACAGGAACCGTCCTATATAATGCACACGACAGATAATTAACCTGAATCAGCGCCATAAGATCCCCCTGCTCATTCTTTGCTCATCTCATCGAACTGTTTCCTGGCCTTTGTTCCAGACACATCAGACATACCTGTCCCTCCTGTCTGTTTTTCTGTGATAGTTTCTGTTGTTACGACGGAAGACTTCAGGAGTATGCTCAAAGCAGACCCTCATAACAGAGAAAATCCTGATCATACAAGTGACATTCTCCGGCTACATGGAAGCCAAACGGCGCATAACAGCGAATAGCCTTTATATTGCTCTTATTTACGAGAAAGTGTATACCTTTAATCCCGCGTTTTTTTAACTCTTCCATGCCAAATTGAAGCATCAATCGTCCAAGCCCTCTGCCCTGTTCTCCAGGCATCACTGCAAGCCTTGCCAGTTCCCCCGCAGGAGTGAGAGATTCATCCCAACAGGAGAGATTGTTAACACTCTCATCCTCTTCGAGGGATATGGCAGCTTTTATCACATTGCCGTCTTTCATGACAAAGAGAGCATCCCGTGACAGATCAAAATCTATGGTCTCGTTTGACGGGTAATCCTCATCCCACGCGCAGTAATCGGTGCCTTTCAGTAAGTTGTAAAGCGCCAGGATCTGATCTCTGTCTTCTTCCGTGGCCATTACAATTGTATTTTTCATACTCTTGTGTTTTTTCTGACATGTTACTCGGTCTGATCAGACAAACTTAACAGCCGTACCATATGCCATGATCTCGGCTGCGCTCTGCATCACGGAAGAAGACGAGTACCTGACGCATACGATCGCATCAGCTCCGAGACCCTCTGCCTCTTTGACCATCCTGTCTGTTGCGAGGCCTCTGGCTTTCGTCATCATCTCGTTATAATTCCCCAACTCTCCTCCGACGAGCGTTTTTAAGCCAGCCCCGATGTCTTTAATGGCATTCACGGTCTGGATCGTACTCCCTTTCACCAGTCCCAGCATTTCAAGATTCTTTCCTGTGATAGTTTCTGTTGTTACGATAAGCATAATGCTCTCCTTTCTTGAATCACTTCACTTTATCAGGCGAATTCTCGCCTGTAGTTGCTCAATCTTTTCTACCAGTACCAAATGCAGTCTTCATCCGAAAACGCCCTTCGAATCCTGTTGTTATAGAGCCTGGTACACATTGCCAATCAATACTATACCACTTTCTCCCGCCAATTCCCAGTTTCGGAAATCCTGATCATTTAATCCAACCGGACACTTTCGAAAACATAGCAGTGAAACCCTTTATCTGCGCAATACGCCTCTGCTTCCATTTTAATCGCCTCATCCATTGAATACTCGATCAGATATACGTCTATTCCGTTCTCAGCGGCGTTTTCGACGTATTTCTTGAAGTATTCTGTCTCCTCCTGGTCCTGCCTTGCAAAGATATCCCTCTCATAGTCTTCTATCCGGGAGAAGACAGATTCCTGGCTGACGGACTTGATAAGACCGGCATTGCCCTCTTCTATCATTCTTGTGACAAACGGATCACCTCCATTTATCATGATCGGAAGTCCAAGCCCGCTTATACCCGTTATGACTTCCTTTAGTCCATTGTAAATCGCCTCAGTCGGATAAATGTAATAGACATCAGTGTTGTCGATAAAAATGCCGTCAAAGCCCCGTGCTATGAGATCAGGCGCAAGAGTCCCCACAACAAATGATTGCCAGGCGGGATCAGATACGTCTATCCAATACTCGTCTGGCCAGTTTTCATAGCTTGCGAGGGCAATCCCCTTAAACTCATCATAATAAGGGCGATAGCTTTCAAGCGACCCGATGCTCAGATACCCGTAAACGACATGTCCGTCAGTTTTCAGCTTCTGCACGGTTTCTGTCGATATATCCTGTCCGTCAGTTACGATCAGTTCATACCCCCTGCTCCGGTCACAGATATCCTCATCCGATACACCAAGAAATACCCCAAAATCCCGTGAATAGGCAGGGGTACTCCCTTTTCCCGCACATGCGTTAAGCGTAAGTACACAAAGAACAAGAGATATAAGATGAAGCAAATTGTGTCTGCAAGTGCAAGTGCTATTCATTAGTATTTGCAATCATATCATTGCGTATCGGAGTCCGCATAATCAAAAATATCCGCCCCTATTGCTCCTGCAAGGTTCCTTAATCTGCTATGTTTTCATCTTTTCGGCCGCTTCCTCACGCTGCCTGCACATATCCGCCCATGTCGGTCCGGTATGAAGCATCCCGTCATATTCCTTCAAGGTCCCCGGAATATCTATGTGCTGGGGACATACCGCCGCACAAGCACCGCATCCG
>JAILGA010000072.1 GCA_024697225.1 Lachnospiraceae bacterium | reverse complement strand
GGTAATCCCCTTAGAGACTCCGGGCGAGATCGGATAATGTTCTGTAGTTTCAATGCGGTTTCTGTATTTTCTGTTTTGTTCTAATTGTGGGAATCTGTTTGATATTCTGCAGCAGGGTAGTGAATAGCTGAAAATGCCATGTTTATGCTTTGTTTGCGTGGTTACCGGAAATGTATCGCGAAGTTTGTCCTGCCTCCCCCGGACATCCAGCGCCCACGTGCGCCCGTCTGTCGCTCTGGTAACAAATAGACCACACCAGGAGGTGTGGTTCTTTTTTCATGGAGCGGGTGCGGGGCCCGCCCCACCGGGATATAAATAGCATTTCTATGGTCTATACATATCCGATATGTTATACTGTTGCATAGAGATTAGGAAAGGAGGTACTGCTTATGATCAGAACCTCGACATGCACCGTTACAGGTGCCTTCCTAAACAAGCGGATGGCCTGATTCGTCATTCCGCATTACATATGATCGGGCTCCTTCGGGAGCCCTATTTAGAAGGATTCGCGGATGAGATAGAACGGACGGTCAGAGCATGAATATCATAGAGATCAAGGACATTGATGCGCCGGAGCTGGATGTTTTTGCGAGGCTCTCCGAGACGCAGTTATACAGATACTTCGAGCCGGAAGACGGGATATTCATGGCAGAGAGTGCAAACGTGATCCTGCGGGCGCTCGAAGCGGGATATGAACCGCTTTCAATGTTAGTCGAGAAGGGCAGGATGGTGTCTGAAGCCGTTCCTGTTTTTGACGAGATCGAGAGGCGATACGGCAGAGAGCGAAGGGATTCGATCCCTGTATATACGGCAGGCAGCGAGATAGTGACCGAGCTCACGGGATACACGCTGGTACGCGGCCTGTGGATGACACTGAGGCGACGACCGGTACAGCCGCTTGATGAGTTCCTTAAGGGAAAAAGAAGGGTCACTGTCTTATTCGATATCGTAAATCCCACGAACGTCGGGGCGATCATAAGATCGGCAGCAGCGCTCGGGATGGACGGAGCGATACTCACATACGCCTCGGTGGATCCGCTCACAAGGCGGTCCGCAAGAGTCAGTATGGGAACGGTTTTCCAGATCCCGTGGACAAAGGTAAGCAGGGAAGAGTCTGACGGAACCAACCTGATCACAGCCCTGCGGGCGCATGGGTTTATGACTGTGGCCATGGCACTGACGGAAGACTCGACAAGTGTAGATGATGAAGAGATACGAAGCAGCGATAAGCTTGCTGTTGTGCTTGGCTCTGAAGGACCCGGCTTACCGCAGGATGTGATCGATGCCTGTGACAGACGAGTGATGATCCCGATGCATCACGGTGTGGATTCGCTCAATGTCGCGGCAGCCAGTGCGATCAGCTTCTGGGAATTGATGAAAGACTGATCCGGAACGAAGGACGGTTTGGAGGATATGAATATGGCAACAACCAAAGAATTCTTTATCGACAGCGACGGGATTAGACTTCATGCGAAACTTGATGCCCCTGAGGGCATGGACAGAGGACCTTTGTGTATATTGATACACGGATTTACGGGACATATGGAGGAGGACCATCTCCTTGCGGCCGTTAAGGCCATAAATGACAGCGGAATGATGGTGCTTCGTGCGGAGATGTACGGCCACGGAGAAAGCGGCGGAGAGTTTAGCAGGCACACACTGTATAAATGGGTAACCAATGCTCTGTCAGTGGTGGAATACGCCAAGACACTCGATTATGTGACCGATCTGTATCTGTGCGGCCATTCACAGGGCGGACTGCTCACGATGTTAATAGGCGGAATGTGTCCGGATGATTTCAAGTCGATCATCCCCCTGTCACCGGCATGGTTGATACCGGATGCCTGCAGAAAAGGAGAGATACTGGGTGCATCGTTTGACCCTGAGCATATCCCGGATATCATATACTCAACCGACGGCTGGGATCTGCGCGGAGATTACGTGCGCACGGCGCAGACGCTCCATGTGGAAGACGAGATCGCAAGGTATAACGGCCCCGTGCTTATCGTGCACGGAGTGGAAGATGAAGTGGTCCCGTTTATGTATGGAGAGAAAGCGGCCGAGCTTTATAAGAATGCAAAGCTTGTAGGAATACAGAACGCCGATCATTGTTTCATAGGACATGAAGACGAGATGGCTGAGGCAATAAGGGAGTATATGACAGCTCTCGTCTCATGACGCAGGTACGGCTCAGATAAGACGCAGATACGGCGCATAAACAGAGCGCATAGAGAGAGAATAACATGGAACAGAAAAACGTAAACACCCCGCCATGGGCGGATGAGATGAACGAGGGCGATCACATTTCATATGCCCCGACATACGAGGAAGGCAAGTATTTTGACCTTTATGAAAGCGACAAGTATAAGAATGAAGCCGGGACAGAGTATAAGTATTACTATCATGACCCGGGCAAAAATACGGCGGCAGGATCTAAGCTCCCTCTGCTTGTATTCTTTCACGGGACGAGCAATTCCCTTGTGGGCGAACTGTGCATAGCTTATTCGGGCGGCGAGTGCTATGCATCCGAGGAGTATCAGAAGAGCATGGGCGGCGCACACGTACTTATCCCTCTTGCCAATGAGTACAGGGATGAAGACGGCAAGGT
>JAILGA010000074.1 GCA_024697225.1 Lachnospiraceae bacterium | reverse complement strand
TTAATAGCCAAGTAGTATGATAGTATTTATTTAATCCAGAAAAATAGTGGTGTACCGTCGTACGGGGCTGCAACCCGGTACGGCAGGGACGGTAGTTCGAGCCTACCATCGATACAGACAGATGTCTGCGGCACACCGCGTTCTATTTTAGCACAGTTTGACTGTTGCTACAAGTAGGCGCGTTTTTGTGTTTTTGCATCTGTTTGCTTGAGATTCCGTGAACGGCGGGTAAGAGCTTTTTTGCTTTTACCCGCTTTTTTTCTGGAGATGATCATGCGTTTATGACTTGGCTTCCAAAAACCAGCGATTGTTTTCCTCATAGAACAGATGAACATCTTTGCCCGAGATCACACAGGTGTACATGATACCTGCACCGCCCGCACGTCTGCTCGCACAGCGCTCGATCTTTTTCACTCGGGTTATCTCATATTTCCTGCCGTCTTCCCATTCGAGCCATAGAGGGCGTATCCGGCCATCTGCGAAATACTGCACCGCGACATCAACATATACTTTGTATCCGATCCGCTCTGACATTTTGACACCTTCCCCATATCACCATAGTAGAACACATGTTCGGATTTTGCAACCGCTATATATGGGATTTTTTTCCCGCCGGGTACAATTTGTGGATTTTCCGAAAGCCGTATACTTGCGGGCACAGGATCCGGGAAGTATAATCAGAATAGTGAGAGGATGCAAAGGAAACAGGAGAAAGCGGGATAAATAACATGGGCGCAATGGATCTGTACCGCGAACTGAAGAGTGGAAATATTGATCAGGAGAGACTTTCGGACATCCTTTCCGGTGATATCGTAAAGGACATCAAAAGAGGCTGCCTGCATGTTTTTATGATGCCGCCCGGAAATTCTGTGTTTGGTTCCGGAGAAAAGCTGTATCTGATCGAGCATGCGGAATTTTATATCGAAAAAGGCGATGGCTTTGATGTACATCGCGGCATCATATATCTGAGCAGCGCGAGAGTGTTGCTGCACAGCGGTGACGGAGATATTTCTGTTCCATACTCCGATATTATCTGGATCACAATACATGATGACATGCCGCAGATCCTTGAAATACAAAAAAGCGACGGTTCTCTGATCGCGCGGGTGCCTGATGCCGGGCTCGTTGACTTGTGCATACGGATGATCAGGGACCGGGATTATACAAAAGAGATAGATGTACCGATCTCGTATGAGAGTTTGATAGAAAGAGCAGATTATGCTGCCCGGACATTTGCATTTGAGCATACACTCGGAGAAGGCCTGCCTGACGGTGTCAGGAATAATCTTGGTGAAATTGCCGGTAAACTGGGCAGATTAAGAGAGGCGTTGAAGAAATATCCGGAATATGCGGAGGATACGGTTCGATTTATTGACCAGCTTGTGCCGGCTGCCATACATGTTATCATGGCTTACCGTGAGCATAAAAATACAGGATCTGATGATGTGAAAAAGAAAGAGCTGTCCGGCCGGAGTTCGGGTGTGGAAGCAGATGACACGAATGAACGGGAAATGAACAGGCTGAATGACCGGGTCTTTGATGCAACGAAAGCATTGAATGATGCTCTGCAGGGCAAGCTTGCTGAGATATGCAAGGAAGCTGCCGACAGAATGCTGTCTCAGGCTGATGCACTCAAATCGGAAATAGAACTGGAAAGCCTTAGACAGGGAGAGATCAGACTGGTGTTTTAAAATATCACACTTTTTTAATTGATTTAAGCCCTGTTACAATGTATGATGTATACAATATCATTCACGGAGGTGCTACATGTCCAACAGAGAAGAACTAATAGGCGCGCTTGCGGCAGCAATGGGGCAGGGCGCTTTCTCATCCACGAAATACGAGGATGCGAGATATGATATGTCCACAGGAACCCTGTACTGCCAGGGTTACATAATCAGCAAATCGACCGTGGATGCGGCTCTTGATTATTTTAAGGCTTCAAAGCTCAAGTGCGATAAGGTCGCGGAAAATGACAGTTCCATGAGGAATATGGCGCTCTATTACCAGGTCGCGATCGAAGCCATATCAATGATGCAGAAGGGTGCAATTCTGAACGGCGGAAAGATCGTAACCTCAACCAACAGCTGATAAAGTCCAACATACTGTAAAGAAAAAATACTTGACAGCGCTCCTGCGCCGTGTTATCCTGTTTCCTGCTATGGACAGGATCATCGCGCAGGGGCGCCTTTATGATTTTTACGGGGAACTTTTGACACCGCATCAGCGCAGTATCTATGAGGCGGCTGTATATGACGACATGTCCCTCGCAGAGATCGCAGAGAGAGAATCTGTGAGCAGACAGGCGGTCCATGACATAATAAAGCGCGCGACCAGGCTTCTTGAGGACTATGAAAACAAGCTGCATATGATCGAGAGATACGACAGGATAACGGGCCTGGCACAGGAACTGAAAAAAGATGCGGCAAAAGAAGGCCTGACTTCCGGTGAACTGAAAGAGTGCATGACAAAAGCCGCGGATGCGATAATAGCTGGCATGACCTGAGCAGTGATCACTGACAAGGCGCCTGCTGCCGAAGCAATAACCATAACAGCAATGACTTATATTGCGATTCAAAGGATATACAATGGCATTTGAAAACCTGACGGACAAACTGCAGAATGCGTTCAAAAACCTGCGCAGCAAGGGCAGACTTACTGAGGAGGACGTAAAGAGTGCGCTGAAAGAAGTCAAGATGGCACTTCTTGAGGCTGATGTCAGTTTTAAGACCGTAAAGCAGTTCATGAAATCTGTCGAGGAGCGCGCTGTTGGCGAAGAGGTATTAAATGGCCTCAATCCCGCACAGATGGTCATAAAGATCGTAAATGAAGAGCTCACCAAACTGATGGGCGGAGAGGTCACGGAGCTTGAACTCGAGCCCGGCGGCAAGACCACGATCATCATGATGTGCGGACTGCAGGGTTCAGGTAAGACCACCACGGCAGCCAAGATTGCGGGCAAGATAAAATCAAAAGGAAAGTCTCCGCTTCTTGTGGCGGGCGATGTATACCGCCCGGCAGCTGTTGATCAGCTGAAGGTGAATGCCGAAAAGGTGGGTGTTGATTTCTTCTCTATGGGAACGGACATCTCACCTGTGGAGATCGCAAAGAAAGCCCTTGAATACGCTGACAGCCATCATAACAATGTGATCATCATCGATACCGCAGGACGTCTGCAGATTGACGAGACGCTCATGCAGGAACTGATAGACATAAAAGCGGCGGTTCCGATCAATAAGACTCTTCTTGTTGTAGACGCCATGACCGGTCAGGAAGCAGTGAATGTCGCAGGCACTTTTGACGAAAAGATCGGCATCGACGGCATCGTGCTGTCCAAGCTTGACGGCGATTCCAGGGGCGGTGCGGCTCTCTCTGCCAGGGCCGTCACAGGCAAGCCGATCATCTTTGCCGGTATGGGGGAAAAGCTCACCGATCTCGAACCTTTTTATCCGGACAGAATGGCCGGGCGCATACTTGGCATGGGTGACATGCTCACTCTGATCGACAAGGCCATGGAGGCCAATAAAGAAGCCGATGAAGCCAAAGAGCGCGAGATGGCGGCGAGGCTTAGAAAAGGTCAGTATGATTTCAACATGTATCTCGAGAGCATGAAACAGATGCGCGGGATGGGCGGCTTAAGCGGCATTCTTGGTATGCTTCCCGGCATGGGAAAGATAAGCGATGCAGATCTTCCCGATGAAAAGGAACTGGCCAGGATGGAAGCCATCGTCCTTTCGATGACGCCGAAGGAGAGAGAGAATCCCAAACTTCTCACACCCCAGAGAAAGTTCCGCATAGCAAAGGGCAGCGGCAATGACATCGCCGTGGTTAACAGGTTCATCAAGCAGTTTGAGCAGAGCCAGAAGCTTATGAAGCAGATGGGCGGCATGAAGAGATCAAGACACGGCGGCTTCGGCGGAATTGGCGGCATGATGGGCATGGGAGGCGGCCGGAGAGGCAAGTATTTTTAAGCAATAGCAGGTGCGGCGGCGGGGACGCTATTATCTGCCGCATCACGCAAACATATAGATTATTGCTTTATGTGACAGACAGAGGCGTCCCGGTTGTCACAGTGTTACAGACAAACAGATAACAGGAGGAAGAAAAAATGGTAAAGATCAGATTGAAGAGAATCGGCAAGAAGAAGACACCCTTCTACCGCGTGGTCGTATCGGATTCACGTTTTCCGGTACAGGGCAGAGCCATAGCGGATCTTGGTTCATATGATCCCAATACGGATCCCGCCAAGGTTCAGATCGATGTCGAGCTTGCGAAGAAGTGGCTTGGTAACGGTGCACAGCCCACTGTTACGGCTGCGAAGGTGCTCAGACAGGCCGGAGTTACAAAGGGTTAATAGGGAGGCCTGATTATGAAAGAGCTTGTGGAGGTTATTGCCAAAGCCCTTGTGGATGATCCTGATCAAGTAACGGTAGAGGAAAAGCGCGACGGTAAAGACGTTACACTTACATTGCACGTCGGTCCTGATGACATGGGAAAGGTCATCGGCAAGCAGGGCCGCATTGCCAAAGCCATAAGAACCGTTGTAAAGGCTGCATCTTCAAAGGATCACACAAGAGTGGATGTGGAGATATCCTGATCAGTGAGATTTCATGTGATGACACTTTTTCCCGAGATGATAGAAGCCGGCATTAAATGCGGGATAACGGGAAAAGCGATCAATAAGGGCATCATTGAACTGGAAGCGGTCAATATCCGCGACTACACCAATGAGAGAAAACACCTTAAGGTTGATGACTACATCTACGGCGGCGGAGCCGGGCTGCTGATGCAGGCTCAGCCGATATGGGACTGTTACCTTGACATATTAAAGAGGATCAGAAAAGACCGGGAAAGACAGGCCGCAAACGGATTGACGGCAAACTCGCACGGTAATGGCAAACCTGTCAGGGTCATCTATATGACGCCTCAGGCGGAGGTGTTGACTCAAAGCAAGGTTACCGAGCTTGCGGGGGAGGAAGAACTGATAATCCTCTGCGGACATTACGAGGGTGTTGACGAGCGTGTTCTTGAAGAGATCGTCACCGATAACATATCGATAGGCGATTATGTTCTGACCGGAGGTGAGCTTCCGGCGATGGTGCTGATCGATGCGGTATCAAGGTTTGTTCCCGGGGTTTTACACAACAGTGAGTCGGCCGAGACAGATTCCTTTCAGAATGGTCTGCTTGAGTATCCGCAGTATTCAAGGCCCGAGATATGGAACGGCAAGAGGGTACCCGGGGTATTGCTCGCCGGAGACCATGAAAAGGTCGATGAATGGCGGCTTGACCAGAGTCTCAAAAGGACACGGGAAAGAAGACCGGAGTTGTATGAGGCTTATGTGGAGAAGCACCGGGAAAAGCGGGAGGAAATGTAAAATGGCGCTGACCCAGGAATTTCAGATAGGTGTCATAGTGAAGCCTCACGGAGTTCACGGAGAAGCCTGCGTTTTTCCGACCACTGATGATCCGGAACGTTTCAGGCAGATCAGGGAGGTTGTTCTTGATTCCCCGCGGGATGGCAGAAAAACTCTCACCATACTGGGGGTAAAGAGAGTAAAGAAGTTCGTGGTACTGAAGTTCAAGGGCATAGATACGGTCGAACAGATACAGCGCTACAGGTCCTGTCCTTTGCTTGTTGACAGAGAGCATGCATCACCGTTGAATGAAGGCGAGTATTATATTGCCGACGTGATCGGTCTGACTGTATTTGATGCGGACACACAGGAGGAACTGGGCGTTATCACCAATGTGATAGAGACCGGTGCAAATGATGTATATGAGATGAAAAGGTCGACAGACGGCACATCCGTTATGCTGCCCGCCATCAAAGAGTGCATCAGGAGTATAATGCCGGAGGATGGCAGGATGGAGATACATGTCATGAAAGGGCTGATGGACTGAGATGAAGTATTCCCAAAATGATGAGCAATATCATATCGGAGTAAAAAACGGAGAGCTCGGCAGATATGTAATAATGCCGGGAGATCCCGGACGCGTGGAAAAGATCGCCTCAAAGCTTGATAATTCCGTGTTTTTATGTTCCAACAGAGAGTTCACGATATGGAACGGTGAGCTTGAGGGAACAAAGGTGAGTGTCGTTTCGACCGGGATCGGCGGACCCAGTGCGGCGATCGCGCTTGAGGAATGCGTCAATGCCGGTGCGGATACTTTTGTGAGAACAGGCACCTGCGGCGCCATGCAGACTGAGATCATGGGCGGAGATCTGGTGATCGCGACCGGAGCCGTTCGTATGGAGGGTACCACACGCGAATATGCACCGATAGAGTATCCCGCTGTCGCCGATATGGAGGTGACCGGGGCGCTGATCCAGGCTGCCAGGGAGAGCGGTAAAAGATGGCATGCCGGAGTGGTACAGAGCAAGGACGCATTTTACTCGCAGCATTCACCCGAGACCAAGCCTGTAAGCACTGAGCTTCTGGCAAAGTGGGAGGCCTGGAAGCGAATGGGCTGTCTCGCTTCGGAAATGGAGGGCGCAGCGCTGTTTATTGTAGGCCTGTACAGACGTGTACGTGTCGGAGCATGCTTTCTCGTGATGGCCAATCAGGAGAGGGAAAAGGCAGGACTTGAAAATCCTGTTGTACATGATACCGGAAGCTCAGTTGATCTGAGTGTTGAGGCAGTCAGAATACTGATAAGAAAAGATAATAAACTTGACTGATCATCATAGTTTTGTTATTCTAAAATTTGTGGTTTTGCAAGGAGGAAAGAAATGAACAAGATCATCGAAGAAATCGAAAACGCACAGAAAAAGGATGAACTCTATAAGTTCAATACCGGTGATACCGTAAGGGTACACAACAGGATCAAGGAAGGAAACCGTGAGAGAGTCCAGATATTCGAGGGCACGGTATTGAAGATCCAGGGCGGCGGCAGCCGCATGACCTTCACGGTCAGGAAAGAGTCCAGCGGTATCGGCGTTGAGAAGACATGGCCCATGCATTCTCCTAATGTGGAGAAGGTGGAAGTGGTCCGCAGAGGCAAGGTCAGAAGAGCCAAGCTCAACTATCTGCGCGGTCTCACCGGCAAGAAGGCCAAGGTCAAGGAGATAATGCGCTGAGGCAGGCTATATGTCACGAAAGAAACGCGGACTGGTATTTTATGAAAAGAAAAAGCTCATTTCAGGCGCGCTTCTTAAGGAACTGCTTTCTCTTGCTTTCTATACCGCTATCGCGATAAGCGCTGCGGCGCTTATCGCGCAGGGTTTCGGTTACCGTACGATGATGAACGGCTCCTCTATGTCGCCCGGCATTGAAAATGGTGAGACAGTGTTCATCGATCGTGTCACCTACAGGCTGTCATCCCCGAAGAGAGGCGATGTCATCGCTTTTTATCCAAACGGAAACAAGGGATTGGGACTGCGCATAAAACGCGTTGTCGCGATCCCCGGCGAAACCGTCGTCGCAAAGGACGGGGTGCTGTATATTAACGATATTCCTGAGGCTAATCCCGACAAGATATATGATGCGATGATAGACGGAGGGATAGCGGAAAAGGGACTTACTCTCAGTGCGCATGAGGTATTTGTTCTTGGTGACAGGAGAAATGCCAGTGAGGATTCGCGAAGTGCCAATATAGGCGCGGTTACTTATGACTCTATCTTAGGCAAGGTATGGTTTCACACCGGTGAATTATGAATGGTATCCCGGACACATGACCCGGGCCATCAGATCCATAAGGGAAGACCTGGGTCTGGTGGATATGATAATAGAACTTGCTGATGCAAGGATACCCGTATCATCGAGAAATCCGGATATTGGCGATCTGTGCGGAAATAAGCTCAGATTGCTGGTATTTACCAAAGCAGATCTCGCTGATGAGAAGAGACTGAGAGGCTTTATCGAGGTATCGAAGGGGGAGGGGATCGAAACCCTTTCTGTCAGTCTGAAGTCATCTTCCGCGCGCAGTGAAATACTGAAAAAGATAGACAGTATCTGCAGGGAAAAGCGTGAGCGCGATAAGAAGAGGGGACTGCTTGTCAGACCTGTCCGTGCGCTTGTGGCGGGGATACCGAATGTCGGCAAATCAACGCTCATCAATCTTCTTGCTGGGAAGAGCGCTGCAAAGACCGGAAATAAACCCGGCGTCACAAGAGGAAAACAGTGGATACAGACGGGAAAAGACCTTTTGCTTCTCGATTCTCCTGGGCTTCTGTGGCCCAGGACCGGAGATACGGAGGCCGGAGAACTGCTGGCAGTGATCGGCAGCATGAATGATGACCGATTCGATATGACAGGTATAGCGGCGATCCTCTTAAAAAAGCTGGAACTTGGATATCCGTCTGCTGTGAATGATCGTTACGGGATAGAGGTGACGGCTTCCGATAACAGTCAGGAAATCCTGGAAAAGATCGCGGTGAAACGGGGATTTCTCGGAGCAGGTGCAGTACCGGATATAAATAAGGCGGCCGGTGCGCTGATAGATGATATGAGAAAAGGTAAGCTTGGCGGTATAGTGTTGGACGGTCTGGGAGAGGAGGAGCATGAAACAGGCGATTAAGAACATTCTGGGCACAATCCTGTATCTTGCGGTAGTACTCGGCATCACCTTTTTGTTTATAATATTTGTTGCCCAGCGCACAGATGTGGACGGAAGATCTATGGAGAACACTCTCCATGACAAGGATGCGCTTATAGTGGATAAGATATCCTACAGATTCAGGGATCCCGAGCGCTTTGAGATCATTGTGTTCCCCTTCAAGTACGGTGACGACATCCTCTTCATAAAGAGGATTATCGGACTTCCGGGTGAGACTGTTCAGATCGATTTTGACGGCAATATCTATATTGACGGCGAAGTTCTTAAAGAGAGCTACGGCAGGGAGGTAATAAAAAATCCCGGCAGGGCCGTCGATCCCATATTATTGGGCGAAGATGAGTATTTTGTCATGGGTGACAACAGGAACAATTCCACAGACGGCAGAGATCCGGCTGTCGGCAACATAGCGCGGAGCGATATCATAGGCCGCGCGTTTCTAAGGATATATCCGTTTTCTGATTTCGGGTTGATAAAAAAGTAGCGTGAACGCATCGGAGAGGGCTCTGAAAAAACAGCAGAAGCTCGAAGCCGAATATGCGAGGCTTGACGGTCTTGCAGGCTTTGACAGGGAACTTGCAGGTGCGGGAAAGACCGCCTGCGGCGTAGATGAGGTGGGGCGCGGTCCTCTGGCAGGTCCGGTTGTCGCAGGGGCCGTCATTCTTCCCGATGATCCCGGGATTATTCATCTCCTGGCAGGTCTAAATGATTCCAAGAAACTATCCGAAAAAAAGAGAGAGGGGCTTTATGCTCTCATAGATGAATATGCCCTGGCCTGGGCTGTCGGAGAGGCCGGAAACGAAAGGATAGATGAGATAAATGTCCTTCAGGCAGATTATGAGGCCATGACCGATGCTGTACATGCCCTAAAGATTCGTCCGGACGTTCTTTTGCTCGATGCGGTCAAAGTGCCGCAGCTTTCGGATTATGAACAGAAGAGCATGATAAAGGGCGACGCCAAAAGTGCCGCGATAGCAGCTGCCAGTATAATGGCAAAGGTAACAAGGGACAGATTCATGGTTCAAGCCGCCGAGATATATCCCATGTACGGCTTTGACAGGAACAAGGGCTACGGAACCGCGGAGCACATCGCGGCGCTCAGGGAATACGGCCCGTGTCCGCTGCACAGGAGAAGCTTTATAGGGCATTTCGTCGAAGTGTGAGTTTAAGTTTTTCGGGAGAGACCAGATTTGATCGAGAGAATAGCCGCAACCGGTCAGTTAAATGAGATCGCTGCCAGCTCGCAGTCAAAGAAGGATGCTGCTCTGATAAAAGGGCAGGAGAAGCTCTCTTCGCTCTCTGACGGTGATATGGTGCGCGGTAAGGTCGTTAGCATTACCGAATCCGCCGACGGCGGGCGGACTGCCTCCGTGGATCTGGGAGGGGGCGCAGTCATAAATGCAAAACTTTCCGGCAATATGGCTCTCCGGGAAGGCCAGGATGTCTCTTTCTCCGTGAGAGGTCAGGCTGGCGGGAATACCCAGATGACGCTCAGACCTCTTTATGCCAATACCGCCGCCGATTTAAGCGCCATGAAGGCCCTTTCCCAGGCGGGACTTGCCGCCGATGCCGACATGACCGCGATGGTGCGCGAGATGATGAGCGAAGGCATGCCTGTCGACAGAGGGACGCTTCTTGCCATGGCGAGAAATGTAAGCGAGTTTCCCGGTCATGCAACAAGCGTTGTTCAGATGACGAATCTAGGTATACCGGTCACGGGCGACAATATTCTCCAATTTGAAAACTATAAGAATTTCGAGCATCAGATAATGGATTCCATAGGCTCGATAATGGACGAGCTTCCCGAGGCATTTAATGCGATGCGCGCGGGCGGTGATAACGCGGGCGCTCTGGATATGTACGGACAACTTCTGGAACTCTTTTCGGGCAAAAACGTGAATGGAAAACCTGTTCAGGATCCTTCACAGGCAGGCGAAGCCGCTTTGAAGGGACCGGCAATGCAGCAGACCGGTACCGGAGCAGAACCGGTACAGGAGGGCAGTGAGGCAAAGCAGGAAGGCAGTGTCAGACTGCTGCAGCCGCTTCCGCTGTCAGAGGATCATGAAGGACAGAACGTGAAATCCCCCAAAGCAGAGTCTCCGGCATCTGAGGACGCAGCGGGCAAAGCAAACAATACACCGAAGGATCCCGCTGAAGCTCTCGCACAGGCCCTTAAGGCAAGGATAGGTGAGGAGAACGCCAGGGCCGCGGATTCATCCGCACGTTCGGTGACATTGTCAGGAAAGGGTGATACGGCAAATGCGGGCTTTCCGGAGATGCTTTCGAAACTCGGCATCCCGTCAAATATTATTGAAAATGCTCTCGGCAAGGCCCCCACAGCACAGGGTGAGAGTGAGCTTATGAAGGCTCTCGCTGACGCATTCAAAAAGAGCGCACATGAGAACAAAGAGACCGATGAACAGTGGACCAGGCTCTTTTCCTCAAAGGAAATGGGCTCTCTGCTGAAAAAGGCTGTGGAGCGTGACTGGCTATTAAAGCCCTCAGACGTTGAAAACAGAGAAAATGTGAAGAATCTCTATGACAGGTTACAAAATCAGACCAGGACACTTGCACACATATTGTCATCGTCGAGCGGATCGAACACCGCGCTGTCTTCGAGTGTTAACAATCTGCAGAACAATCTCTCTTTCATGAATGACCTCAATCATATGTTCCAGTATATACAGCTGCCGCTTAAGATGAACGGAAATGACACTCACGGCGATCTGTATGTCTATGCGAACAAAAAGAACGCAATGCACGAGGACGGCACTGTGAGTGCTGTACTTCATCTTGACATGGAGCATATGGGACCTGTTGATGTTTTTGTGAAAATGCGCGACAACAATGTCAGGACCAACTTCTATCTTGCGGATGATTCTGTCATTGATCTTGTTATGGGACACATAGATATGCTCAATGAGAGGCTCCAGAAGAGAGGCTACAACATGGAAGCAAAGCTGCAGCTTAAAGGTGAAGAAACACCTGAGGATGCACCCGTGAGCGAGATGCTCGGGGGCAATATCAACCGCATGTCCTTGCTGTCGCAGACCTCTTTTGACGCGCTGGCGTAACTGCTATGAACAGCCGTGATCCCAAAGAAAAGCCGAAGGTTAAACAGGCGATCGCCCTGGGCTACGATCCGGGGAAGGATGATGCCCCGCGCATTCTCGCAACCGGCAGGGGAGCTGTAGCCGAGAGGATCATATCCGAGGCAAAGGATTATAAAATACCGGTTCACGAGGATAACAAGCTGGCGGATACACTTTCGAGGCTTCAGATAGGTGAAATGATCCCGCCGGAATTATACGAGGTTGTGGCGGAGATCCTTGTCTTTGTTGACGCTATGGACAAGATCCGCGCCAAATCAAAGATTGATTTCCCGGGAAGTAAATGATGAACAAAAGAATACTGGGAGGCAGATATGAAGCCCTTGCCATGGAGCACGCGGCAGCTTCGGGCGCTGTACCGGTTGAATCCAATTTCAGATGCCGTATGGGCGAAATTGATCTGATATTCACCGATGAGGGCTATCTGGTCTTTGCCGAGGTTAAATACCGCTCGGGGAACTCCTTCGGGTCGGCCTTTGAAGCTGTCAGTAAAAACAAGATGAGGACGATATGCAAAGTGGCGGATTTCTACAGGCTCACCCACAAGTTGCCCGATGATCTTCCGGTGCGTTATGACGTGTTCGCTCTTGAGACCGGGGAGGACCAGGCTGTAAAGATCAGCTGGATAAAGAATGCCTTTGAACACATTTATTAAATCTTAATCAAATTGCGACAGCGTTCTTAAGTATTCCATGTTTTAATATAATGACCGGTGTTAATTCCGCAGTTTTGTTTTCATAAAACAGTCAGGAGGTTTCCATGGGAAACGACAAGGGTTCCGTACTCGTATGCGACGATGACAAAGAGATAGTGGATGCCATAGATATCTATCTCGAGCAGGAAGGCTTTAAGGTGATCAAGGCCTATGACGGTGAGGAGGCGCTAAAAGCCGTGCGCAGGGGGCAGATAGAGATCGCTGTCATAGATGTCATGATGCCGAAGCTTGACGGCATTCATCTCACAAAAAAGATCAGAGAGATATCCAGTATACCGATTATAATCCTTTCAGCAAAAACACAGGATTCGGACAAGATATTGGGACTTGGTGCCGGAGCCGACGACTATGTCACAAAACCCTTCAATCCCCTTGAACTGGTGGCGAGGGTAAAGGCCGGACTGCGGCGCTATAAGGAACTCGGCAATCAGGAGAAGACTCCCGATGATCATGTGTACAGAGTCGGCGGACTGGCCATAGATGATGAAGCAAAGGAAGTAAGAGTGGAGGGCGAACTCGTAAAGCTCACTCCTATCGAATATCACATTCTTCTTTTCCTTGTACAGAATAAGGGACGCGTATATTCGATCGAACAGATATATGAGCAGATATGGAATGAGGACGCTGTAGGAGCCGAGAATACCGTGGCAGTGCACATCCGTCACATCCGCGAAAAAATTGAGATCAACCCCAAAGATCCCAGATATATTAAGGTCGTATGGGGCGTCGGCTACAAGATAGATAACGATGAGGTCTGATATGAAACTGAGGATTCCGATCTCCATCGCGCAGCATGTGATGGCTGCGTTGCTGGCTTTTTTCCTCATTGTGATCTTCGCGGGACAGACTGTTGTGCTGCCGGGGGCACGGGGAAATGTTTCATATGACATCTTTGAGTCCGACAGAGCAAGAAGATATGAGGATTCCGTGCTCTTCAACAACATCCTCGGCAATAATATATCCGTTATAGCAAGACTTGTGGCCATCAGATCACAGCTTGAGACAGAGGGCGTATACGACAGGGAAAAGCTCGTCGATGTGACGGCATACGTCAACAGGGGAACTACGCTTCCCGGCTACTATATCACGGCACTTTACAGCGTTGAGAATCTGTTAAAGTGGTCGCAGAACGGTTTTGACTATGAGACAAGACCTATGACGCGGCACGATATGATGAGATTTCTTGCGCCAAAGACCACATATACAAGGATATTGAACAATTCCGTGTCGGGCGGAATGAACAGCTATCTCAATTCCAGGATAGAGGGCAATACCGAGACGGTGGTTGCTTATCCCTATGAGATAGAAAACGGCATGCCCGAGACCGGAAGAGTCAGTGACGACGGATACATATTCTTCAACGATCCTGATTATTACAGCGATTCCGGTGAAAATGACCACAGCATACTGATAAACCGCTATAAGACCTACGACGGGAAAAACATCGAGGAACTTGTTTCGGACTGGTCCGATTATCTGATGCTCTGCAGCAACGTCACGGAAGTGGCGTCTGATCTCAACCGCAATTATGATGAGTATAACAGACTCATGCAGTATTACAGCCCCGATAACTCACGCCTGAGGTACTACATCGTAAGAACAATAGGAGGCAAACGTGATATTTATACCAATGTCAGTGAGCTTCTCAATGCCATCGGCAACAAGGACGTGGAGGATTATTTCACAGGGCTCGGTAAATATATAAGCTATTGTCCTTATGAGCTTTCTTACCAGACAAATACGCTCATCAGGGAGGATACCTTCAGGTCGATATTCAAGCAGTACAGCTACGCCTATCCTGATCAGATAAGGGTTTATATAGGAGTTGATCTCGATGCAACGGGTCAGACGGACGATTTCAGCATGGGACGGGATCTTTCCGCGAAGTATCTGCCATCGATCCCGCTGATGGAGCTGCTCGCCGTAATATGCGCGATACTGTATGTACTTTTTGCAGTTTTTCGGATCATGCGTACCGATGGAGAAAAGCGCATGATCGACAGGCTGCCCACGGAAATACTCTTCATACTGTGGTTCGCTGTAGGTTCTGTCCTGATATATAC
>JAILGA010000010.1 GCA_024697225.1 Lachnospiraceae bacterium | reverse complement strand
CCGGGAGTTTTCCGCTGCATGGATGAGACCAGACTGTTAAAGGTTGTCGGCGAGGCCAAAAATGAGAGCGATTACGTGATAGTCTTCATCCACTGGGGCACGGAGAACGAACTGGGCCCCGACTGGCTGCAGGCGAGACAGGCTCCGGAGCTTGCTGAAGCGGGAGCGGATCTGGTTATAGGTATGCATTCCCATTGCCTTCAGCCCGTGACCTACGAGGGCGATGTGCCGGTATTCTACAGTCTGGGCAATTTCCTTTTCAATTCCAAAACCCTTGACACCTGCCTTGTTGAGGCGACTCTGGAGAGAGTCGGTTCGGAGGAAGACGGAACGCAGAGTGATGGTGAAGGTGCTGTCAGCGCTGCAGGCGGCGGAGCGAGGTTAAAGGAGTTGCGCTTTATCCCGTGCATCCAGTCAGGCTGTACCGTGCGCATGGCGGATGAGACAGAGCGGGCGAGGATACTCGATTTTATGCGGAGTGTGTCGCCCGGTGTGATGTTCGATGAAGAAGGTGTGATATCGAGATGAATACAAAAAAGGGACTGCGCGGCAGTCCCTTTTTAGCTATGATTTATTCAGCGCAGATCACCGGCCGGTCTTAAAAGTCCTCACTGCACCGGCGTCAGCCCGAATATACTTCCGAGATATAGGAAGCCGCAGTAACCATGCTCATCGGCCTTTGCTGCCAGATCGGTTCCGGCAGGTATCGTGAGATACATTGCATTTCCGCGGTAGCCGCCGTCGAGGAAACGTATCTTAAGTGTCACGTCCTTGCGCCCTGTCAGTGCCTCGGTCACGAATTTGTTGATCGACAGAAAGCGTGTGGTTGAAAGTTCAACTTCCGCGCCGGGAGCGGCATTTTTTATTTTTGCTGCGGCGTTTCTCACAAATACTTCGTAGGCTGTAAGGGGCTCGGTGAGAAGAGTATGTCCGCACTCCCTGCAGCAGTAAGCCTTAAGTCCGTCCTCGGTCTCGGTTGCTTCCTTGACGATCTGCCATTCGTAGACATGCTCGTGGGGGCTTCCGCCGGCGTTTTCGTCCTCTTCACTGCCGGAGCCCGCGGTCTTGTTCTTATTATTTCCGGAATCACCATTCCCGCTTGGCTTGTCCGGCTTGGAGGGCTTGTCATTTTCGCCGGGGTTATCAGGTTTGTCGGGGTTGTCGCCTTCGCCCGGATTATCCGGATTGTCGTTGCTTCCCTTTGTGAATTTGGCATACAGCGTCACGTCGGCGGTCTCCGTGCCGGCGATCGAAGTCACCTTCTCGGTAAATCCGGCGTCCCTGTACCATCCGTCAAAGGTATACCCGTCCTTTTTTGCATCTTTGAAGGAGGCAACGCCTGTTCCTTCCGTGTATTCTGTCGGATTTGATGTGTCGTTGGTGCCGCCGTCCAGCACGTAGGTGATAGTGTGTTTAGCTGCAGTTATCTCCGTGAATTTGGCGTACAGAGTCACGTCGGAGGTTTCACTGTCAGAAATGGAAGTGACTTTTTCGGAAAATCCGGCGTCCTTGTACCATCCGTCAAAAGTATATCCCTCCTTGGTAGCATCCTTGAAGGAGGCTACGCCGACGCCTTCTTCATACTCGGCTGGGTTTGATGAGTCATTGGTACCGCCGTCCAGCTCGTAGGAGATGTTGTGCTTAAAACCCTCAAACTTGGCGTAAAGAGTCAGATCACCGACATTTGATTTTGTTATTGCGGTTATCTGATTTGTGAAACCGGCGTCCGTGTACCAGCCCTTGAAATCGGCGTGAGCCTTTGTCGCAGGTTTAAATGTAAAGTCTTCGGCATACGTATACGTTGGTTTGTTTGCCGTATCATTAGTGCCGCCGTTCAGGTTGTAGTTGATATTAAATGTTTTGAAGGTAGCTTTCATGGTTACATTTTCAAACCAATATGCGCTATCATAATGATTGGTCGTTTGAACTGTCAGACTCCATTTCTCCAGACCGGCGTTGTTATACTCTGGATTGAGTTCGTTGAGATTCTTGATCGTGTAATCAATATCTCCTGAACTTACATAGTTTTCTTTGTATACTGAGTCACGTTTGATCTCGTTTCCGTCGGGATCCTGATAGGTATATGCCATTGAAATGGTTGCGCCTGTAGTCGTTGTGGTTTTTATAATGTCTCCGGGATTATAATCTTTCTCATAACTGGTCAGATTATTATTCTTGATATCATCCTGCGGGACTACCGTAGTCGCCGCCAGCGCCTTTGAAGGCATCAGCTGCAGAACCAGCAGCACACTTAAAAACATTATCAGAAACTGCTTCTTTCTTGCCTTGACCTCTTTATTTCCGCGGCTTGCGCGCAATGAGCCGAAGGAGCCGTCTCTGCCCCGTTCGGACTCACAATCCAGGAGCTCTATGCCTCCTGTAATGCTTATATCGTCGTAGTCATTTCTTTTGCGCATAAATCTGTTCTCCTCGTAATAAATTATGTTTGTGACACTGAAAATCTGCAGACGCAAAATTCACATCAATCGTTGAATATAGCACGATACATGAGATTTTTCAAGATTTGACATCAAGGCAGCAGATCAGAATTATCGAAATATTTACAAGCCAGCCGGATTCAGCGGCATCCTTTTCTCTGCTTTTTTCTCCCTGTGCCCAAAAGCTCCCCCAGTATCAGCGCGATCGCGAGGACTGTGGCCATCTGGGCCCTGAAGGTAAAAAAATAGTGTATATACGAGTGATTGTAGACCACCAGATATCTTAGATAAGGTACAAGTCCCACAACCGAAAAGGCGAGTATTTTTGCCCTGTCAAAGACCTTTCTTCTGTATACAAAGCCGAAGTAGATACAGGCTATGATAATAATGACGCCCGCGAACAGCCCGCCGTTCCCCAGTCCGAAGGGCAAAAGCGCCGTGATATTGCGGCTAATCGAAAAGCCGTAATAGGAATCCGCAATTATTTGCAGATTGCTTACGTCCCCCACAAGTCTTTCCGTCACGTGCTCCATCACAATTGATCTCATGTCCGCGTGCGTCACCAGTGCGGCGAGGATCCACTTGAGCGCCCACATGCACGCATAGCCCGCAAACCACCCCGCCGCCGCCGAAATGACCATCCGGACAGAAGCAGCAAGGCCCTTGCGTTCTTTCGTACTATCATCACGGCCGGATCCTGCCGCAGATCCGTCCCCGTTTTTCTCAAGATACAGCATTATAAGAAGCGGGATCGTAAGCGTAAGAGTCTCCGTAGTCAAAAAGTCCATATAGCTTGTCAGCATTCCCGCGAGCATGAAAAACACCGCTGCGGGGAGCATGTTCTTGCGGGTAGATCTAATGACTGCTAAGATCGAAAAAACAAGTGCCAGCAGATAGCACCAGGTGTACTCGAGGGATTCCGGGACAAACCAGGCCGCGGTCATGATAAGACCCGCGCCCAGACCGATAACCGGCGACAGCGCACGTCTTCTCGCAAGCATGATGATCAGAAGCGCGATCAGAATGACCATCAGCACGGCAAAGAAAACATACATATCCCTGACGGACATCACCGTAAGCAGGGGCCTTACAAGCGCCACAGACCCGTGCCAGTAGCGCATGTACTCCTGGTTGGAGGGAAGATCGTCCCTGACCGCATCAAGAAGATTCTCGTTCTCCTCCTTAAGCGGATCGTGATAGTATGCCGATCTCATCACATTCTCAAGAGGATGATCACCGTCCGTCTGCCAGGCTATGCCCAGAAGTATCGAATCGGCGTAGTGATCCATGCGGCTTGCGGCCACACTCTCCCACTCAAATGCAAACATATCCCCTTCGCAGAGATACTCCGCGGAGGCAAGTATGTTCTTTTTCATGGCTGACCTTGGTATCCCGTTCGATAGAACAAGAACGGCTGTCAGTATAAGAGCAGCCGCCGCAAAGACAGCCGCCCCGGTCAGGATTGTTTTTATCGTCTTATTCATATTGTGATCTTACAGTCTTGTCCATTATGCGAATCCATTGTCTGGCACTTTGTGCGCCCCTATAAGTTTTGCCGACTGATGAGTCTGGCCGGGCATACACAGCATTATAATGAAAAGAAATCCTCTGCGCAATCAACTGGATCTTTGCATGTACTTTGCATGTAAATGGTAGAGAATAACGCATTTTGACCGGATCGCGCCGCGGCACTCCTGATACAAGAGTCATACGCGTATAAAATGAGCAGTTACAGCCGAAATTATGGCAAAATCAGATTGATACAAGAGTCATACGCGTATAAAATGAGCAGTTACAGCCGAAATTATGGCAAAATCATTCAAGGAGTGCTTCGCAGGTGTTTTATGCTTGACATATGCCTGATCTCTGTGTTATCCTATCTTCCGGTCGCAAAAAGCGGCCTGCCGAAGACAGCCGGTGCCCCCGAGCAAGAGGGGCGTAAGGACGGAGCAGACTCCGGACGCCCGCCGAGGATGGAAGGAAAGCGAAGCAGCGCTTTCGTGATATCGACTCTATGGTCTCTCGGTACATTGTGCCGGGAGACTTCGCTTTCTCCGGCAGATCATTCTGAAGGAAGGAGGAATAGTAAATGGCCAAGGTAGAAGAAAAACAGCCCATAGTACAGGAGATCTCCGAAAAGATCGATGGTGCCCAGGCAGTTGTTCTCGCTGATGCGCGCGGACTTACGGTCGCGCAGGATACGCAGCTCCGCAAGCAGCTGCGCGAGGCAGGCGTATTTTACAAGGTGTACAAGAACACAATGATGCATCGCGCCTTTGAGAACACAGATTACATGCAGCTCTATGATAATGAGCTGCTGAACGGACCCAGCGCTCTTGCGGTTTCCAAGGACGATCCCGCGGCTCCCGCGCGTGTACTCGTGAAATTCGCGAAGACCGCCAAAGAGCTCGAGGTCAAGGGCGGTGTCGTAGAGGGTAAGTACTACGATGCACAGGGACTTGTAGCGATCGCTGATATCCCTTCGAGGGAAGTGCTGCTCTCCAAGCTGCTCGGAAGCATCCAGTCTCCTATCGCAAACTTTGCGCGCGTCGTAAAGCAGATCGCGGAGAAGAAGGAAGCCGGCGAGCCGCTGCCTGAGAAGAAGGAAGAAGCTCCCGCCGAGGAGGCGCCCGCAGCTGAGGCTCCCGCTGAGGAAGCATCCGCAGCTGAGGCTCCCGCCGAGGAAGCACCTGCAGCAGATAAGTGAGCACTTAGACTCGGTATTTTCGAGACTTAGTGCGAACTTAGTTCCATCGAACAACGTGAGATGGAACATCCCTGTAAAAGGCACTTGAATCCTGTATTTTCGAGTCTTAGTGCGAACGTAGCTCCATCGAACAACGTGAGATGGAACATCCTTGTTATACAAGGCGGCTCTATACAGAGTAAAACAGAAAAACATGGTTTATATCTGCTTCTGTAAGCGGGGGCAGATCCGAACAATCCGACAAGAAGGAGGAAAATAAGATGGCAAAGTTATCCACACAGGAAATCATCGATGCGATCAAGGAACTTACTGTTCTTGAACTCAATGATCTCGTAAAGGCATGTGAAGAAGAGTTTGGCGTAAGCGCGGCAGCAGGTGTTGTAGTAGCTGCGGCAGGCGGTGCGGCAGGCGGCGCTGTTGAGGAAGAGAAGACCGACTTTGATGTCGAGCTCACCGAGGTAGGCCCCAACAAGATCAAGGTTATAAAGGTTGTCCGCGAGATCACCGGCCTTGGTCTGAAGGAAGCAAAGGATCTGGTAGAGGGCGCTCCGAAGCTCGTCAAGGAAGCTGCTCCGAAGGCAGAAGCCGACGATATCAAGGCAAAGCTCGAGGCAGAGGGAGCAAAGATCACTCTCAAGTAATTCAAAGCATAAGAAAAGACCTCCTGCAGGTTCGCCTGCCAGGAGGTCTCTTTTTTGACTATATATGAGGCGTTGTGATCAATAACCGAATTCCTGAGCCCAGTACATATCGTTGCCGTCCCTGTAAATCGCTATGCCGCAGGTGACGAACTCATTGTCCATGATGTTGGCTCTGTGGGTCGGGGATGCCATCCAGGCTGCTACGACCTCTGCGGGGGTGTTGTAGAACTCAGCCAGATTCTCGCCGAACATGATGTTTCCGTCGACCGTGTACCAATCCTGACCGTTGGGCCTGGTGTGCGAGAACAGGACCGGAAGCTCTGATGCGCGGACACTTGCTGCCGCAGCCAGCCCGTTGCTCCATGAAAGAGCGGGAAGACCGGCGGATGCTCTCTCCGCGTTAACAAGCTCCAGTGCCTCGTTAGCCATGGCAAGAAGCGCCGGATCGGACACGCCCATCGCCAGTGCGACCTGTTCATCCGGAACGTAATTGCCGACTTCATATGCACGCTTTACGGAAGAGTCATCGATGCGGGAACTCTTTGCTCCGCAGCCTGCAACAACCGTTACTGCCAGGACCATTGCCGTGACCGCTGCTACCTTCTTTTTGATGCTCATGGTATGCCTCCTTTTCGGTATCTGCCGAATAATATCTGAAATCATGGCAGTTTATCTGCCATCATCATAATAATATGAAATATCATAAAATGCAACACCTTTTTGATAAAATATGAAAATTATGATTAAAACACGGATAAGCGTTGATGTTTTAATGATATTTTCTGAAATTCCCTCTTGACTTCCCCGAAAATCTTGCGTTATGATGGAAAATGCGCCATTGTGGAGCAGTGGCCTCTCGCGCGGTTTTTTACGCGAAATAACAGCGCTCCAGATGAGGAGGAAACGCCTATATGGAAAAGTACAGATTGCATCCAACAGGTTCCGGCAAAAGCATGAGGGTGAGTTTTCAGCGACAGAAAAACGTCCTGGAGATGCCCAATCTGATCGAAGTGCAGAAAAGCTCTTACCGGTGGTTCCTTGAAGAAGGCCTTAAGGAAGTGTTTGATGACATTTCGCCCATTGAGGATTACAGCGGCAGGCTTTCTCTGGAATTTGTAGACTTCAAGCTCTGTGAAAATGAAGTCAAGTATTCGATAGAAAAATGCAAGGAGAGGGATGCTACATATGCCGCGCCGCTTCGCGTGCGCGTCAGGCTCCATAATAAGGAAAAGGACGAGATACATGAGCATGAACTGTTCATGGGCGACCTGCCGCTTATGACCGCAACGGGCACCTTTGTCATAAACGGTGCGGAGCGCGCGATCGTTTCCCAGCTCGTTCGTTCACCCGGCATATATTATGAAATAACCTTTGATAAACTCGGAAAGAAGCTCATCGCCTGCACGGTCATTCCTAACCGCGGCGCGTGGCTTGAATATGAGACGGATTCCAATGACGTGTTCTACGTGCGCGTGGACCGCACTCGTAAGGTGCCGGTCACGGTACTGATCCGTGCTCTGGGAGTCGCGACCAACGATGAAATACTTGAACTCTTCGGCAACGAGCCCAAGATCCAGGCCAGTCTTTCCAAGGATCCCTCCACTGACTATCAGGGCGGCATCCTCGAATTATATAAAAAGATCCGTCCCGGCGAGCCTCTTAACGTGGACAGCGCCAAGAGCCTCTTTGAATCCATGTTCTTTGACGCGCGTCGCTATGACCTCGCCAAGGTCGGACGCTATAAGTTCAATAAGAAGCTGCATTTCAGGAACAGACTGACCGGTCATGTTCTCGCAGAGGATATAGTTAATGAAGAGACCGGCGAGATGATCGCCGCTGCCGGTGAGACGGTTACAAGGGAGTTGGCGGACAAGATACAAAACGCCGCTGTGGCGGTCGTGACCGTACAGGGAGAGGACAGGAACATCAGGGTGCTCTCCAATCTCATGGTCGATATCCGCGAGTACATTGATGTTGATCCCACCGAGCTTAAGAAGATAGGCATCAGCACTGAGGTCTATTATCCCGCGCTGAAGGAGCTTCTTGACGAGTACGGCGACAAGGACGATGAGGAGGCGCTTTGGCTCATGCTCAAGGCGCGCGCTGCGGAGCTTAATCCCAAGCACGTGACGAGAGAGGACATTCTCGCCTCCATAAATTACAACATGCACCTGGAGTATGGTGTGGGTAATGACGATGACATCGATCATCTGGGCAACAGAAGGATCCGCTGCGTCGGTGAGCTGCTCCAGAACCAGTACAGGATCGGACTTTCGCGCCTGGAGCGCGTAGTGCGCGAGCGCATGACCACACATGACGCGGAGGAGGTCTCACCCCAGACTCTTATCAATATCAAACCTGTGCAGGCGGCTGTAAAGGAGTTCTTCGGATCATCCCAGCTGTCGCAGTTCATGGATCAGAACAACCCGCTGGCAGAGATCACGCACAAGCGCCGTCTCTCTGCACTGGGTCCCGGCGGTCTTTCAAGAGACCGTGCCGGATTCGAGGTTCGAGACGTCCACTACACGCACTACGGCCGTATGTGCCCCATTGAGACTCCCGAAGGTCCCAACATCGGCCTGATCAACTCGCTGGCGAGCTTCGCGCGCATCAACGAGTACGGCTTTATCGAAGCGCCTTACCGCAAGGTTGACCACTCGGATCCCGAGAATCCCCGTGTCACCGATGAGGTGGATTACCTGACTGCCGACGAAGAGGATAATTACCATGTGGCGCAGGCTTCAACGCCTCTGGACAAGGACGGATACTTCATACACAACAGGGCTTCGGGCCGTTTCAAGGACCAGACCTCCGAGTATCCGAAGAACATGTTTGAGTACATGGACGTTTCGCCGCGAATGGTATTCTCGGTCGCTACGGCTCTAATACCTTTCCTGCAGAACGACGACGCGAACCGCGCACTGATGGGCTCCAACATGCAGAGGCAGGCGGTCCCGCTCATGACCACCGAGGCTCCCGTTGTCGGAACCGGCATAGAGAACAAGACAGCCGTCGACTCCGGTGTCTGTGTGGTGGCAAAGAAGAGCGGCACCATTGATTTCGTTGACGCAAGGACCATAACCGAGATCTGCGACGACGGTGAGAAGATCGAGTACAGGCTTCTTAAATTTGATAGATCCAACCAGTCTAACTGCTACAACCAGAAGCCCATCGTATTCAAGGGCGACCATGTGGAAGAGGGCCAGGTCATAGCGGACGGTCCCAGCACCTGCGAGGGCGAGCTCGGACTCGGAAAGAACCCGCTGATCGGCTTCATGACGTGGGAAGGCTACAACTACGAGGATGCTGTTCTGCTCTCTGAGAGACTTGTGAGAGACGATGTCTTTACATCGATACATATTGAGGAGTACGAGGCTGAGGCCAGAGAGACGAAGCTTGGACCCGAAGAGATCACGAGAGACGTTCCCGGTGTCGGTGAAGATGCCCTCAAGGATCTCGATGACAGAGGTATCATCCGCATCGGAGCGGAAGTCCGTGCCGGTGATTTCCTGGTGGGCAAGGTCACGCCCAAGGGCGAGACAGAGCTTACCGCAGAGGAAAGACTGCTCAGGGCCATCTTTGGTGAAAAAGCGAGAGAAGTCCGCGACACCTCGCTGAAGGTGCCCCACGGTGAGTACGGCATTGTCGTCGATACCAAGGTGTTCACAAGGGAGAACGGCGACGAGCTCTCACCCGGCGTAAATCAGGCGGTCCGCATCTATATTGCACAGAAGAGAAAGATCTCGGTCGGTGATAAGATGGCCGGACGTCACGGAAACAAGGGTGTTGTTTCGAGAATACTCCCGATAGAGGATATGCCCTATCTTCCCAACGGCAGACCTCTCGATATAGTTCTTAACCCGCTGGGCGTTCCCAGCCGTATGAATATCGGACAGGTTCTTGAGATCCATCTGTCTCTTGCTGCAAAGGCACTCGGATTAAACATTGCGACGCCCATCTTTGACGGCGCTGATGAAAAGGATATCCAGGATACCCTCGTGATGGCCAATGACTATGTCAATCTCGAGTGGGAGGAATTTGAAGCAAAATATAAGGATCTTGTAGATCCCGATATCATGAAGAAACTCTATGACAACCGCGATCACAGAGAACTCTGGAAGGGCGTGCCGATCAATCCCGACGGCAAGATCCAGCTGCGCGACGGCAGGACCGGTGAGATGTTTGACGGTCCCACAACGGTCGGCCACATGCATTACCTCAAGCTCCATCACCTGGTCGATGACAAGATCCACGCGCGTTCCACCGGCCCCTACTCGCTGGTCACACAGCAGCCTCTGGGCGGTAAGGCACAGTTCGGCGGACAGAGATTCGGAGAGATGGAAGTCTGGGCTCTCGAGGCATACGGCGCGGCGTACACACTGCAGGAGATCCTGACTGTCAAGTCGGACGATGTGGTGGGCCGTGTGAAGACCTACGAGGCCATTATCAAGGGCGACAACATCCCCGAGCCCGGCGTGCCTGAATCCTTCAAGGTTCTGCTCAAGGAGCTGCAGTCACTGGGTCTCGATGTCAGGGTGCTCAGAGAAGACAACACCGAGGTCGAGATCATGGAGACCGTGGATTTTGACGAGGGTTACCGCTATGATCTTGAGGGTGACCGCAGGAACAGGAATTTCAACGAAGACTTCGAGTCGGCAGGCTTTACCAGACAGCGCTTCGACGAGTCGACCGGAAATCTTGTATCCGATTCCGATAATGAGACTGTGAGCGCCTATGTCGACAGCGGCTATACGAGCCCTGAGGACTACGACGAGTAAATTGTATCTGAACAGTTACGAGAAAGGAGTTGTAAATGTCTGATTCTACGAGCAACAGGGCTATTAACCGTGCTGAGAGCGGCAGGAGCGGCGGGAATACACCGTACCAGCCGATGACATTTGACGCGATCCGCATCGGACTCGCGTCCCCCGAGAAGATACGTGAGTGGTCCCACGGCGAGGTAACAAAACCAGAGACCATCAACTACAGAACCTTGAAGCCTGAAAAGGACGGTCTGTTCTGTGAGAGGATCTTCGGACCCACCAAGGACTGGGAGTGCCATTGCGGAAAATACAAGAAGATCCGCTTCAAGGGCATGGTCTGTGACCGCTGCGGCGTTGAGGTTACAAAATCCAGCGTCCGCCGTGAGCGCATGGGCCACATCGAACTTGCGGCACCTGTGTCTCACATTTGGTATTTCAAGGGCATCCCCAGCCGCATGGGACTCATTCTGGATCTTTCGCCCAGAGTGCTGGAGAAGGTTCTTTACTTTGCGTCCTACATAGTACTTGACCCCGGCGAGACGGAGCTTATGTACAAGCAGGTTCTCTCCGAGCGCGAGTATCAGGAGGCGAGGGAGACTTACGGCAACAAGTTCCGCGCGGGAATGGGTGCCGAGTCCATTAAGGAACTGCTTCTCGATATAGATCTCGAGAAGGAATATGCAGAGCTCAAGGAGGGCGTGGACACCTCCACAGGCCAGAAGAGAGCGCGTATAATCAAGCGCCTTGAGGTCGTTGAGGCCTTCCGCGAATCCGGCGGAGATCCTTCGTGGATGATCATGGACTGCATACCGGTCATTCCTCCGGATCTGCGCCCCATGGTGCAGCTGGACGGCGGACGTTTTGCCACGTCCGATCTCAATGATCTTTACAGAAGGATCATCAACAGGAACAATCGTCTCAAGAGGCTTTTAGAGCTGGGCGCGCCGGACATCATCGTCCGCAATGAGAAGCGTATGCTTCAGGAGGCAGTGGACGCGCTGATTGACAACGGCCGCCGCGGCCGCCCCGTAACGGGCCCCGGAAACAGAGCCCTGAAGTCCCTTTCGGACATGCTCAAGGGAAAGAGCGGACGTTTCCGTCAGAATCTGCTCGGAAAACGTGTGGACTACTCCGGACGTTCGGTTATCGTCGTCGGTCCCGAGCTCAAGATCTATCAGTGCGGTCTGCCCAAGGAAATGGCCATCGAGCTCTTTAAGCCCTTTGTTATGAAGGAACTTGAGGCAAGAGGCATTTCACAGAACATAAAGAACGCGAAGAAACTGGTGGAGCGCCTGGATGAGCGCGTATGGGACGTCCTTGAAGACGTTATATCCGAGCATCCTGTTATGCTGAACCGCGCGCCTACACTGCACAGACTTGGTATTCAGGCATTTGAACCCGTTCTGGTCGAAGGTAAGGCCATAAAGCTTCATCCCCTTGCCTGCACACCTTTCAACGCCGACTTTGACGGTGACCAGATGGCCGTTCACCTTCCGCTGTCGGTGGAAGCCCAGGCTGAGTGCCGCTTCCTCATGCTTTCGACTAATAACCTGCTCAAGCCTTCGGACGGCGGACCCGTGAACGTTCCCACCCAGGATATGGTTCTCGGTCTTTACTACCTGACTCAGGAGCGCCCCGGCGCACTTGGAGAGGGCGGAGCGTACCACTCGCTCTCGGAGGCCATACTTGCTTATGAGAACGGCTATATCAAGCTTCAGTCCAGGATCAAGGTCCGCATCACCAGGAAAACTCCCGACGGCAGCGAGGTGACGGGCACTGTTGAGTCAACGCTCGGAAGATTCCTGTTTAACGAGATAATTCCTCAGGATCTGGGATTTGTGGACAGGAGCGATCCCGACAACATCCTGAAGCTCGAGATCGACTTCATGGTCGGCAAGAAGCAGCTCAAGAAGATAATCGAGGCGCTCATCAATACCCACGGCACCTTTGGTACCGCCGAGGTTCTCGATGATATCAAGGCGACCGGCTACAAGTATTCCACAAGAGCGGCCATGACCGTTTCCATCTCGGATATGACGGTTCCGCCGCAGAAGCAGGAGATGCTGGATCGTGCGCAGGCGCAGGTCGACGAGATCTCGAGAAACTACCGCAGAGGTCTTTTGAACGACGAGGAGCGCTGGCGCGAGGTTATCAACACCTGGACCGCCATCGACAAGGAACTTACACAGGTTCTGCTGGATGGTCTGGACAAATACAACAACATATTCATGATGGCTGACTCCGGAGCCCGCGGTTCCAACCAGCAGATCAAACAGCTTGCCGGTATGCGCGGACTGATGGCTGATACGACCGGACGTACGATCGAGCTGCCCATCAAATCCAATTTCCGTGAAGGTTTGGACGTTCTGGAGTACTTCATGTCTGCCCACGGCGCAAGAAAAGGTCTGTCCGATACGGCTCTCCGTACTGCCGACTCGGGATATCTGACCCGTCGAATGGTTGACGTTTCGCAGGAACTGATCATCCGTGAGCAGGACTGCATGGTGCCTGACGGCGAGGGCTGCATCTCCAGCAAAGACAAGGAGACTGAGATCCCCGGCATGACAGTCTCTGCCTTCATGGACAGCAAGGAGACGATCGAGCCTCTTCGCGACCGTATCGTCGGACGCTATACCACAGAGGACATCACCGACAGCAAGGGCGAGATCATTGTCAAAAAGAATCACATGATCACACCCAGCCGCGCGGACCGCATCATAGGCGAGGGAATCGAGAGCGTCAAGATCCGTACGATCCTCACCTGCCGCTCTCACACGGGCATCTGCGCAAGGTGCTACGGCGCCAACATGGCTACCGGCGAGCCTGTGCAGGTCGGTGAAGCAGTAGGTATCATAGCTGCACAGTCCATCGGTGAGCCCGGTACCCAGCTTACGATGAGAACCTTCCATACCGGCGGTGTGGCCGGCGGAGATATCACACAGGGTCTTCCCCGTGTTGAGGAGCTTTTCGAGGCGAGAAAGCCCAAGGGACTTGCCATTATTTCCGAGATCGCCGGCAAAGTCAATATCCGCGACACCAAGCGCAAGCGCGAGGTTGTGGTTACGAACGACGAGGAAGGCGATTCCAGGACATACCTGATCCCTTACGGCTCAAGGATAAAGGTGCTTGAGGGCGCCATTGTCGAGGCCGGTGACGAACTCACCGAGGGTTCCGTGAACCCGCACGATCTGCTCAAGATCAAAGGTATCCGCGCGGTGCAGGATTATCTCTTAAGAGAAGTTCAGCGCGTGTACCGTCTGCAGGGTGTTGACATTTGCGATAAGCATATCGAGGTCATCGTGCGCCAGATGCTCAAGAAGGTCAGGGTCGAGGAAAGCGGCGACGCGGGATTCCTGCCCGGAACTCTTGTGGATGTACTTGATTACGAAGAGACCAATAAGAGACTTGAGAGCGAAGGCTTAAGACCCGCCGAGGGAAGACAGGTCATACTCGGTATCACCAAGGCTGCTCTTGCGACCAATTCGTTCCTGTCGGCTGCGTCCTTCCAGGAGACCACCAAGGTTCTGACCGATGCCGCCATCAAGGGCAAGGTCGACCCGCTTATCGGTCTTAAGGAAAATGTCATTATCGGTAAGCTCATACCTGCCGGAACCGGAATGAAGCGCTACAGAGGAACGGCTCTTTCAACGGATGAGAACTTCAAGGATCCCGAGAAGCTTATCCTCAAGAAGCAGCCTCCGCAGTTCATCAAGCCCTATTCCGACAATGAGCCGGTCTATGATGACGAGGATGACACGGACGACATCGAGGACGATATTCAGAATGAGATGCTCGAAGACGAGGCAGCGATGGAGATAATGGAGGACATCGCGGAGTTTGCGAACGTTGACGAGTGATCGCTTCTTGACAACAGCGAAATGTCGCCATATAATACACATTTGCGTCTTACGCTTACAGGGAAAGCGTTTGATATAGTTTAAACTTACAAAAAAGGAGGAAAAGGAATGCCAACATTTAACCAATTGGTGAGAAAGGGCAGACAGACTTCAGTGAAGAAATCGACGGCTCCTGCTCTGCAAAGAGGCTACAACTCTCTGCACAAGAAGCCCATCGACACCTCTTCCCCGCAGAAGCGCGGTGTTTGCACGGCTGTCAAGACTGCCACACCTAAAAAGCCTAACTCGGCGCTCAGAAAGATCGCCAGAGTACGTCTCTCTAACGGAATCGAAGTGACGAGCTACATTCCGGGCGAGGGTCACAATCTTCAGGAGCACAGCGTTGTCCTGATCCGCGGAGGCCGTGTCAAGGATCTTCCCGGTACGCGTTACCACATCATCCGCGGCACACTTGATACCGCAGGCGTTGCCGACAGAAAGCAGGCCCGCTCCAAGTACGGCGCAAAGAGACCGAAGGTAAAGAAGTGAAGCAACAGGGTCGAAAAGTCGAAAGTTGAGTGCGCTTGCGCAGCGAAACTTGAGACCTTGAGACCCGCAAGAACATGAGCAAGTAGCGCGATAGCGCGGATTGCGAATGTTCTTAGGATTGCGGGAGTTGCGTAGCAACGAAGCAATCCGTATTGCTTCAAAAATGTAACGTAACATTAAATTAGTTCAAGGTTAATCGTGTTGGAATTTCCTCTGTAGATATACAAGGTAACACCGCACGAACACAGTGAAAGAATTCACGTGAGTACCGATGAGCTGCTTTAAGCGGCATTCGTCCGCGGGTCACCCTGGATCCGGGATGGGAATCAAGGCCGCAAATGAGTAAGGAGGGAAGAGACGTGCCTAGAAAAGGACATGTTGCAAAAAGAGAAATACTGGAAGACCCGATCTACGAGAGCACCCTGGTAACAAAGCTTATCAACCAGGTCATGCTCGACGGCAAGAAGGGCATTGCGCAGAAGATAGTTTACGGCGCATTTGCGAAAGCCGAGGAAAAGGGCGGAAAGCCCGCGTTGGAGATCTTTGAGGGAGCAATGAACAACATCATGCCTCAGCTCGAAGTCAAGGCAAGGCGTATCGGTGGTGCCACATATCAGGTTCCCATCGAGGTCAGACCTGAGAGGCGTCAGGCGCTGGGTCTGCGCTGGCTGGTGAACTTTTCAAGAGCGAGAGGCGAGAAGACAATGATCGACAGGCTCTCAGCCGAGCTTCTTGATGCTTACAACAACACCGGCGCAAGCGTAAAGCGTAAGGAAGATATGCACAAGATGGCAGAGGCGAACAAGGCGTTCTCGCATTACCGTTTCTGATTTTAGGGGGGAAGACAAATGGCAAAAAGAGAATACCCCCTGGAACGCACCAGGAATATCGGTATTATAGCGCATATAGACGCCGGAAAGACAACTCTGTCGGAACGTATTCTGTTTTATACAGGTGTTAATTACAAGATCGGTGAGACTCACGACGGCACAGCCACCATGGACTGGATGGCACAGGAGCAGGAACGCGGTATCACCATCACTTCGGCGGCTACGACCGCGCACTGGACGGTTCAGGAAAACAACAAACCCAAACCCGGCGCACTTGAGCACAGGATCAACATCATTGATACCCCCGGACACGTGGATTTCACGGTTGAGGTTGAGAGATCCCTGCGCGTGCTGGACGGTGCTGTAGGCGTATTTGACGCGAAGAACGGCGTTGAGCCCCAGTCGGAAAATGTCTGGCGTCAGGCGGATACCTACAAGGTTCCGCGTATGGCGTTCATCAACAAGATGGATATCGTCGGCGCGAATTATTTCCACGATCTGGATATGATCCGCGACAGACTGGGCAAAAATCCCGTCAGCATCCAGATACCCATCGGTGCTGAGGATCAGTTCGAAGGGATCGTGGATCTCTTCGAGATGAAGGCATATTACTATCGCGGAGACAAGGGTCAGGATATCGCGATCGAGGATATTCCTGACAACCTCAAGGATCAGGCGGCAGAGTGGCATGACAAGATGGTTGAGCAGATCGTCGAACTCGATGAGGAACTCATGGAGAGGTACCTTGAGAACGGCGAGGAAGGCATCACCATAGATGAACTGAAAAAGGCTCTGCGCAAGGGCACGATCGCTTCCGAGGCGGTTCCCGTATGCTGCGGTACCGCGTATCGCAACAAGGGCATTCAGAAGCTCCTCGATGCGGTTGTTGAGTTCCTTCCCGCACCCACTGATGTTCCCAATGCACAGGGAACGGATCTTCAGGGCAATCCCATAGAGGCGCCTTCATCTGATGATGCACCCTTTGCGGCTCTTGCTTTCAAGATCATGGCCGATCCCTTTGTCGGAAAGCTTGCATTCTTCAGAGTTTATTCCGGCGTTATGAAGGGCGGCACCAACATTTTAAATGCAACAAAGAACAAGGACGAGCACATCGGACGTATCCTGCAGATGCACGCCAACAAGAGGGCGGAGCTCGAGGAGGTCTTCTCCGGCGATATCGCTGCTGCTGTAGGCCTTAAGAACACCACCACCGGTGATACGCTCTGCGATCCCGATCATCCGATCGTTCTTGAGTCGATGGAGTTCCCGGAGCCTGTTATAGAGCTCGCTATCGAGCCCAAGACCAAGGCGGGCCAGGCCAAGATGTTTGACGCGCTCGCAAAGCTTGCTGAGGAGGATCCCACCTTCCGCGTCAGCACTGATGACCAGACCGGACAGACCATCATCGCCGGAATGGGCGAGCTTCACCTGGATATCATCGTGGACAGACTGCTGCGTGAGTTCAAGGTCGAGGCCAATGTCGGCGCTCCGAGAGTTGCGTATAAAGAGACCTTTACCAAGGCTGTTGAGGCTGAAGGAAAGCACATCAAGCAGACCGGTGGTCACGGCCAGTACGGACACTGCCGCGTGCGCTTCGAGCCCATGGATGCCAACGGAGAAGAACTGTACAAGTTTGATTCCGAGATCGTCGGCGGTGTTATTCCGAAGGAGTACATCACACCTATCGACAACGGTATCCAGGAGGCCATGAAGACCGGTGCTCTCGGCGGATATCCTGTTGTCGGCATACATGCCACAGTTTACGACGGCTCCTATCACGAGGTTGACTCCTCTGAAATGGCCTTCAAGGCTGCCGGCTCGCTGGCTTTCAAGGATGCCATGAGCAAGGCCGGAATGGTGCTCCTCGAGCCCATAATGAAGGTTGAGATCACAATGCCCGAGGAATACATGGGCGACGTTATCGGAGATGTGAACTCCCGCAGAGGCCGCATCGAATCCATGGACGACCTGGGCGGCGGTAAGATAGTCAAGTCCTATGTTCCGCTCTCCGAGATGTTCGGCTATGCGACAGACCTTCGTTCCAAGACGCAGGGCCGCGGCAACTACTCAATGTTCTTCGACCACTACGATCCGGTTCCGAAGAACGTTCAGGACAAGCTGCTCGGAAATAAGTGAGTACTTACGCTCGGTATTTTCGAGCGTTAGTACGAACTTCCGCAAAATTAACTTGCAAGAATCCGCTAAACATGTTATTATGAAATTTAGCTGATTCATTATGTGCCGACGGGGTCGGCAGTGTAAAAGGAGGAAAGAAATAATGGCAAAGCAAAAGTTTGACAGAACAAAACCGCATTGTAATGTCGGCACAATCGGTCACGTCGATCACGGCAAGACCACGCTGACCGCTGCGATCACCGCTGTTCTTGCGGACAGGAAGGGTGGTACAGCTGTTGCGTTCGATATGATCGACAAGGCTCCCGAAGAGAAGGCGCGTGGTATAACAATCAACTCCGCGCACATCGAGTACGAGACAGAGAAGCGTCACTATGCGCACGTCGACTGCCCCGGACATGCTGACTACGTCAAGAACATGATCACCGGTGCTGCACAGATGGATGGTTCCATCCTCGTTGTTGCCGCTACCGACGGTGTTATGGCTCAGACCCGTGAGCACGTGCTTCTTGCCCGTCAGGTTGGTGTTCCTTACATCATCGTGTTCCTGAACAAGTGCGATATGGTTGACGATCCCGAGCTCCTCGACCTGGTCGAGATGGAAGTTCGTGACCTGCTCAACGAGTATGAGTTCCCCGGCGATGACATCCCGGTCATCCGCGGTTCCGCTCTCAAGGCTCTTGAAGATCCCAAGTGCGAGTGGGCTGACAGGATCATGGAGCTCATGGATACAGTTGATTCCTATATTCCTGATCCTCAGCGTGACGTTGACAAGCCTTTCCTTATGCCTGTTGAGGACGTCTTCACCATCACAGGCCGTGGTACTGTTGCTACAGGCCGTGTTGAGAGAGGCAAGCTCAATCTCTCCGAGGAAGTCGAGATCGTTGGTATCAAGGAAGAGAACACCAAGACGGTCTGCACCGGTATCGAAATGTTCCGCAAGTCCATGGACTACTGCGAAGCCGGCGACAACGTTGGTCTGCTCCTTCGTGGCGTAGATCGCGACGGCGTGCAGAGAGGTCAGGTTATCGCGAAGCCCGGTTCAGTTACCTGCCACAGAAAGTTCACGGCTCAGGTTTACGTCCTTACCAAGGACGAGGGTGGCCGTCACACACCTTTCTTCAACAACTATCGTCCTCAGTTCTATTTCAGAACCACGGACGTGACAGGTGTCTGCAACCTGCCTGAAGGCACAGAGATGTGCATGCCCGGCGACCACGTCGAGATGTCCATCGAGCTGATCCACCCCATCGCTATGGAGCAGGGTCTTACCTTCGCTATCCGCGAGGGCGGCAGAACAGTCGGTTCAGGAAGAGTTGCTTCCATCGTCGAGTGATCTGCGCGAAAGTAATGAGATAAGTGCCGTAAGGCGAACAAGAACAGGGACTGCAAGCTACTTGCAAGTTCCTGTTTTTTATGTGCAGGCGGATATTTAATGAATGTATGCGGCCGTAGACATGCGGCTTAAAGTATTCGTCGGGGTCTCTGTTAAAGGAATGGACCTATGAAAGATTGAAACAGGAACGGAGGTAAGTAAGCATTTTTCTGTACCCCGGTTTTGCATATATGCGGAAATAGTTGTATAATTCAGAGAGAAGCGGCGAGGGATACCACAGTGCGGGGACGGGGATAGTTTCTGAATGAAGATAGACAGAAGCGGTATAAGGTTTGACAGAAGGCGGGGCGCCGGCGCCCAGATGTATGAATGTACGCTGCTCATGCGCAGCGATTTCACTGTATCCAGTGCCTCCGAATTTTATTATGACTTTGTGGGAAAGAATTCCATGCTTCCCTTTACTGACCTGATAGATCCGGAGGACGCCGGGATTCTTAGGGA
>JAILGA010000008.1 GCA_024697225.1 Lachnospiraceae bacterium | reverse complement strand
ACAAAGCATAATTTCCCCGTCACCTTTCGTTATAGAGTCTGTCACCTCCAACTCAAAGTTGACCGGGGAATTATTGAGAATCGGAACGTTAAGTACTTCTCCCTTTCCTATATCAAGATTTATCTTCATTTTATCGGGATTTTCACCGCTGACACATCCCAGATGGTCTGCAACCGGCAGCAGTTCTTCAGTCACAAGATTCGCTGAAAAGACCTTATCGCGCCGGATATTGTCTCTCGTAAGTTTATCTCCGCCAATGCAGCACATTACTCCCAGTTCGCTGTCCCAAATATAACTGAACCAACAGAACAGGCCAAAATCGGGATTTCCGCTTTCGTCATATGTTCCGTACAGAAACAACGTCTGCGGGCAGTAATCGTTATTGGGTTTTAAACTGATTTTTGCCATACTGAATCCTCCTGCTATTTCATACATTTTTCGGTCAGCCATTTCAATGTATTCATCAATGAAACCTGTAAACTTTTGCTACAGGAAATCGGTCGCTTCATTTGTATATTGGCAGTAAGAATACAATGCTGTCAAGTACTATTATGCCGCAATCTAAAGTCCCGTTTTCAGAGCATTCCTGACGGCGTCTTTTATCACCTCGCTGGACATCGTTGCACCTGAAACCGCATCTACCTCGATATCATTCCTCTTTACCATATCCTTGACTATACCATCTGCAGGGTGTCCCTTGCCGCACTCATGCTTTAGGATTTCAATATCCCGGATCATCCCATCTGATACGTTTACTCTGACTTCCACCTTGATGAGATCCGTCTCGCTATAACCGTGATATATACCATCCCCGACCCGGCTGACATCAATCCCCGATCCGTCAAACGCCTTGACCTGACTGCTCATCCTGTTGACGACTATCAAAACCACTGATATTATGAACACCGCAAAAATGATCACGATTGAAAGCAGCGCTTTAAACAGCTTTTTCATCATCTTTCTCTCCAAGATAAGCAACGATCGGCTCAATGAATTTAATGTCGGAAATGTCGTAGGATGAGGCCATCTTCTCGGCCATGACCCTTTCCTTTTCTGTCGCGTTTTTATTATTCTTAAGGGCAGACACAAACATCTTCATTGCAATCCTTGACGGCGCCTTCATTTTTTCATAGTTGAAACCGCCCTGGCAGTAGAACACGCTCATGTATTGCTTCTGTTCCTCTGTAAGCGCATTCTGAAGAAAGGTATCCACGTCAGGATTGTCATTAGGGCTTCCACCCACACAGAACATTGCAAGACGCTTACCCTTCCAGTTAACAGCTTTTTCAAGGAACCACTTCGCTTTTACAAGACTCCCCGCCATGGCCCATCCGCCATAGCAGACCGCATCATAATCATCAAAAAACGCAGCGGGTCTCTTCTGGGCAGCCTTAAGATCAAGCAGATCTCCCCCCGTCTTCTCCGCCAGCCACTCCGCGTATCTTTTTGTAAATCCGGTCTGTGATGTATAAATGATCAGTGTTTTCATAATTCGCTCAGATTCCTTTCCATTTTCATGATCGTCTGTATCGTTGTCTGCAGGCTCTTTTCATCGATCCCCGCAAAAATGCGTCCGATGATGTACTGACTCTGCCGCCCGTTATTATCGTTCTGTTCCAGAAACGCCCTGCATTTATCTGTGACAGAAATGCGCTGTTTTCGCCTGTCTTTTTCATCAGGAAAAGTTGAAACAAAGCCTTTTTTCTCAAGCTTTAATAAGATCTGCTTCACATTCTGATGAGAACTGCCCATGACATCGGACAGTTCTTTTATGGTCGGCGCCTCTTTGCAGAGGTTGATGCAGATGACAGCAAAAAACTGTTTCCAGGTGATCTCCCTGAAAAACGCGTCCGCCGCGGCCTGATATCTGTTGTCAAATGCACTGAGCAGGCCCAGGAGAAACGCCTGCGGCGGCATATCCCCAAATACCACCTTGTCCATGTTCATCTCTTTGTCATAATCCATCCGCTGCCCTCCGATCTGATAAAAAATATGTAACGTGTTACATTTATCTGCAATTAATGTAACACGTTACATATTTGACGTCAATACCTGGTTTACGAGTTATTCGTGTATCAGAAGCCGAATATCCGGATCGTCCCAGTTCACGGAGGACTGTACCCCTTTCATACAGGCGATGGAAGCCATCCCATTTCTTGTGAAACAGTTCTTTCAGGTATTCGGTAACGGCATAGCTTTACGCTGTCAAGTTTATTCCTTAATGCAGCTCCACGCGATCGTCAGACGTTCTATGGACCATGCGGCATTCGCCGGGCTGGTGGATGGAAGACAGATCGCAGACCGGCCGGTTTCTTTCGCAGAAGAAACGCCTTCTTTTCCGGGACAGTATGCGGCGTATCCTCCCCATACACTGCAGAAACAACCTTCCAGAAACGGTTCTGCGGATGAGCGTAAAAGAATCTCTCTTCCCTCGATTTCACAGAAGGGAAGCTCCCCAGTATCAGAATTTCCGAATCCTCATCATATATCGGCGGTATTGGATGTTTGATCATATTCTTTCCGCGAGGTTTTCCAGTCCGGACTCTGTCTGATCTACTCCGGGATCCTGGTTTGTCATCACGACAGAAATCTCTCCCGTCACGGGATTCATTTTCAGCATGCTTTGTCCGTTCTCTCCCCAGCCTTGTACTACCAGTGTGTCATCGCCGCGCAGGAACAGCCCAAGGCCCACCCACGGAAAGCCCCCTGTCGGCCGGATCATTTCCTGTGCCGATTCCCTGCGTAAAAAAGTACTCCTGCCGTTTACCGCCTGAATAAACTCCATTGCGAGCATCATCAGTTCACCCGGCGAACTCCACAAACCTGAAGCCGCGAGATCCGGAATCCGCGGATATTTACCCGGGATCAGTGATCCTTCATGATCATATCCTGCGGCCATGCTGCGGTCTTTTTCCCGAAGCTCAAGATTCCGCGGTGAAGCAAAGAATGATTTCTTCAGACGAAGCGGAGCAAAGACAGTTCTCTCGGCCGCTTCTTCAAAGCTGCAGTGCGTGATCTCCTCGATCAACCGCTGCAGCACGCAGTAACCGGCATCACTGTATTCAAATGCCGTTCCGGGCTGTTTTTCCGTCATGACCCGCCGGTTATTATATGCTGTTCTGCCCTCCAGAATATCTGACAGACTGATCACAGGATCGCCGCGGCGAAGTCCGTAAAACGAGTCTTCCCCATCGATGATCCCGGCGGTGTGGCTGAGGATCGATCTGATCGTTGCCTCACTTTCTTCTCCGTCTGCCGCAGGCAGCTTCCACTGATGAAGATAACGGTTGACAGGTTCGTCGATATTCAGCAGGCCCTGTTCCTGAATCTTCATCACGATGATTGCGGTAACAAGCTTTGATATCGAGCAGGCAGGAAAAACAGTACTTCCATCCACAGGAATACCGTTTTCTTTATCAGCTGCGCCGTCGAATTGCAGAGTCTCTCTTCCGACCGCATCCCTGTACGCACAGCTTATCCCGGCAAAGCGTTCATAGATCCGGCGCACGTGACTTTCCGGGCCAAGCTCCATATACTCCTGAAGCGCTGTGTATTCCCGCTGATAGGAACCTCTTTTTTCTTCACTTACATCAGCATAGGATTCATGCCTGGAAAAAATCCCGATCGCTTCCTGCAGAGGGATCCATTCCG
>JAILGA010000063.1 GCA_024697225.1 Lachnospiraceae bacterium | reverse complement strand
AACCTTCTTTCACCTTTCGGCAAAGCAGATCGCAGAGGGTACAGGCCGATTGGTGGATGTGATCAAATCTTTTCTACAGGAAAAACAGGGCTATATTCCCGAAATCATACTTGTATCGCCCCCGGAAATAGGGTCGGATATCAGCTCATCGCCGTTCTATGGTGACTTTTCCGAAGACGCCATAGGAGAATCAAAAAAGTTTCCGAAGAACTATAAGGCAGTTGCGGATGAAAAAGGATGCAGGTTCCTTGATGCCGCAAAGTATATCTATCCCTCAGAAGTGGATTCTCTGCACCTGACTGTCGAGGGACACAGGATACTTGCCGAGAAGCTGTATGAACTCATACAGGAAACAGATCACACAGATACATCTGCTGATTGAGACACTCACGATAACCTTTGACAACTCATGCAGGATTCACATACGACAGAAACCCTGGTGATCGGCGATCTTTTCAGTTATTCACCGTCTGCTGTAAGATGCTTGCGAGTTCAAGACAAGAAGGCATGCGGCTATTTTACCAGCATCCAGGCAAGAACATGCACCGCCTGGGCAAAATCCCCGTCTTTTACCAGTTTTTCGAGTTCATCCGGTGAATGCGTCTCAACAGAAAGAAACTCAGTTTCATCGAGCATCTGCCCGGAAACCTTACGGCAGTTTTTGGCTTCAAACAGATATGCGTAGTTATCCGCTATCGTTGCATTGGACGGGATCGTAAGGAGATGCCTCCATTCGTCGGATACATAGCCGGTTTCCTCAGACAGCTCCCGTTTTGCGGCTTCAAGCGCGCCCTCCGTCGTAGCAGCATCTCTTCTCCCGTATTCCCTTCCGTCCTTGCGTTCTATTCCGCCAGCCGGAAATTCAGTCGTCACTTTTCTTATGCCCTGTCTGAACTGTCTCACGCATATATAATCACCATTCTCATCCGAGGCTGCTATGACCACATAATCCCTTCGACTGTAACTATAGTAAGGCTCATATGTGCTGCCGTCCGGAAACCTGTACGTTGACTGCCTGAAATCGATCCATTCATTGCGGATAATATGTTTCGTGCTTATTTCCTCCCACGCAAGCGGATCTCTTTCCTCATTTGTTTCCTTTACTACCCTGCCATCTGCTGTAAGCAGCGCTTTTTCCTTTTCAGCATTACCGTCTTTGGTACCATGTGAGATCTCCTGAAAGATCTCCGGATCGATTTCACCGGCATCATCAAATGTAGCAGTAAATCCCTTTACATTTTCCTGTCTTACAGTTCTTTCCAGTTCTTCTCTATCTGTCATAGCGCGCTCCTGTTCATCAATCTGTTTCCATGGATTTATTATATATCAAAAATTGAAACAAAAATCCACAAAAGATAATAAGCGCATCAGCTCTCAGCAGAATACAATTGGAACAGTTCTAAAGTACACAACCACTGCGGAAAGGGGTAAATCTATGGGCATTGATCACAGGAAGGTAAATAAGCGTATCAGATTCACGGATGAAAACAACAATCCTCTGGCGAACCGGAAAATCGGCATCCGCCAGACAAACCACTCTTTTCTTTTTGGCTGCGGCGCATTTGATTTCATCCCGTATGTATATGGCGGCGATGAAAACTATAAGGAGATTACCGAGAGCTGGCTCGAAATATTCAACTATGCTACTCTGCCCTTCTACTGGGGAGGCTACGAGCCCGAGGAGGGCCATCCGGCCAAAGACAGCCGCATGAAGACCGCACAGTACCTCGCAGATAAAGGTGTAAAAGTAAAAGGTCATCCCCTGTGCTGGCACACTGCCTGCGCCGACTGGCTGATGAATTACGACAATGCCACCATCCTGAAAAAGCAGCTGGAGCGTATCGACAGAGAGGTCACGGGCTTCAAGGGTGTGATCGATATGTGGGACGTCATCAACGAGGTCGTCATCATGCCGATCTTTGACAAATATGACAACGCGATCACCAGGATATGCAAGGAAAAAGGACGTGTCGGCCTGATAAAGGAAGTCTTTGCCAAGGCTCATGAATGCAACCCGGACGCTGTTCTGCTCCTTAATGATTTCAATACCTCCATCAATTATGAGATCCTGATCGACGGCTGCCTGAACGCCGGTGTCCCGATCAGCGCGATAGGCATCCAGTCCCATCAGCATCAGGGATACTGGGGGCTGGAAAAGCTCATGGAGGTACTTGACAGATTTTCACATTTCGGACTTCCCATTCACTTTACGGAAAACACGCTCATCTCCGGCGAGATCATGCCTCCGCACATCGTCGATCTGAACGACTGGCAGGTGGACGAATGGCCTTCCACTCCCGAGGGCGAGGAACGTCAGGCAAAGGAGATTGAGGAAATGTACCGCACCCTCTTCTCGCACCCTCTCGTCGAAGCGATCACCACCTGGGACTATAAGGATGGCGCGTGGCTCAAGGCGCCGAGCGGATATATCAGACTGGATAATTCCCGCAAGCCCTCGTATAATATGCTTAAAAAGCTTGTCAAAGAAGAATGGTGGACCAACGGATCCGTCACGACTGATGAGAATGGCTGGGCTGAGATCAATGCTTTCAAAGGTGATTACCTGATCGAAGCAGAAAACCTTCAGGCAAAGGCGAACCTTATTGATGACACTGAGCTCGTACTTGCGCTCGCAGCACAAAACTGATCATTCACGAAAGGAGTATCTCTGAAATGGAAAACTTTGTATTCTACTCTCCCACCTGCTTCGCATTCGGAAAGGATTCGGAAAAGCAGACAGGCTCGATGGTAAAGCGATTTGGCGGGACAAAGGTGCTGATACACTACGGCGGCGGAAGTGTCGTCCGCTCAGGGCTTCTTGACCGCGTCAAAGAATCTCTTGCCGGGCAGGATATCCCTTACGTCGAACTGGGCGGTGTGAAGCCCAATCCCCGCAGCGGTCTTGTCTATGAAGGCATAGAGCTCTGCAAAAAAGAGGGCGTTGATTTCGTGCTTGCAGTAGGCGGCGGCAGCACTATCGATTCTTCAAAGGCAATAGCCGCAGGTGTTCTCTACGACGGCGATTTCTGGGATTTCTACTGCGGAAAGCGGATCGAAGAAGCCCTGCCTGTCGGCACGGTACTGACTATCGCGGCCGCGGGAAGCGAAGGCAGTCCTGACTCAGTTATCACGAGAGAAGAGGACATGATGAAGCGCGGGGCCAGCGGCGATGCCATACGTCCCAGATTCAGCATTCTTAATCCGGCACTGACCCAGACACTCCCGCCCTTCCAGACAGCTGCGGGTATCACGGACATCATGGCTCACTTATATGAGAGATACCTGACCAATTCGACGGAAGTCGAAGTGACCGACCGCATGATCGAAGCCCTGCTCCTTACCATGAAGCACGAAGGCCCCCGCGTGATTGCGGATCCCGATAACTACGAGGCAAGAGCCAACATCATGTGGGCAGGAATGATGGCTCATAACAACTCCTGCGGTGTGGGCCGCTCTCAGGACTGGAACAGTCACAACATCGAGCATGAACTCTCCGCCCTGTATGACTGTGCTCACGGCGCCGGACTTGCCGTGACGATGCCCGCGGTCTTCAGATATGTATTAAAGCACAACGTCATGCGCTTCGCTCAGGTCGCTGTGAGGGTCTGGGGCTGCAGCATGGATTTCGCCAATCCCGAGGCGACCGCTCTCGAAGGCATTGCGGCCTTTTCAAACTTCCTGACTTCTCTCGGCATGCCCCGGAACTTTGAAGAACTTGGTGCCAAAGAAGAGGATATACCTGTGCTGGTAGAAAACCTCTGCAACGGAAACGGCCGTGACGGCAGCATTTCGGGTTTTGTCACTCTCGACAAAGAAGACTGCACCAATATATACAAAATGATGATCTAAGCCTCAGGAACGAGCATCAAAAAACATCCCGTACCGGCAAGGTGCGGGATGTTTTTCTGCATTTTTCTACACAACCTGATCCTCAGTGTGAGGCCGATGCGGCAGCTGTTGTTGCTACCACGATCATCATGGTGATCAGGATCGCAGTCTGGAGCGCGACGATCCTTCCTATGTCTCTGCCGAGCGAAGATGTTTCGGTATTGTAATCGGCAGACAGATATGCACCCGTAACCAGCATAGTTCCGAACATCAGCCTTGTTTCTCTCCCCATATCCAGAATCCCAAAGCCCTTCTTACCTTTGATATGGTCCGCCACTCCGATGACATCCGAGACAAGCTCGTCTTTATCGGCGTCAATGTCTATCAGCGCCCCAAGAGAAGCGAGTTCATAATCCTTGCCGTATTTGGCTCCCGCGGCTTTGAAAGCATTAAAGAAATCCAATGCCTTACTGCTCTTCTCAGCGGCATTGCCTTCATAAGCCGTAAGGACCTGCGCCAGTGAAAAGACCGCATCTTTGTGAAATGCAAAATCACTCTTCAGTATCCCATACGCCTCCTCAAGCTCTGTCAGAATGTCATCCACACTCTTGTCGGTCATAGCAAGAAGGACAGCGAAACAGGTATCCTCATCAGAGGTAAGCATAGGATGAGCCTTGTTCATCTTTTTCAAAAGATCGTTTGTCTTCTCGACCAGCCTGTCCGCATCGTTATACTTGCCCTGGTCACATATGCTCATTGCCGCCAGCACTTTATATGACGAACCGAAAAGCTTGCCCTTTTTGAACTTGTCATAGACATCAATAAGACTGTCAAGGTATCCTTCGGGGTTGCCGCTCAGCGCCATCCTGGCCGAGACGATCAGCTCGTTATATGCCCTGAAATCAGAGAAAACGCCCTTGCGCTTTTTGAGCAGATTTCTTGCATCCTTGATCGCGTCAACATCCACATTTCTGTCTTTTTCCGCAAAAGCAGCGGCCACGATCGCATTTGTAATGCTGTGCTCAAAAATAAAACTCTTGGTCATTACCTTCTGGTTCTCTACAAGCAGTTCACTCCTTCTCTTTACGATTTCATTCATGTCGTTCCTCCTTTTGTCAAAAACACTCTTTCTCGTTATCCTTCCCGGCGGTAGATCGCACCGGCAAAATTCATCTCGAAGCTCTTTTCCCCGTCAGGGGCAATTTCGAAGGATTTGTATAATGTTCCTTGTATTGTTTTGAAAATTCGGAATCTGCACGTCTGTTACCTCCCTTGAATCATTCTTCTGTTACCTTGTTGTCTACCACAGATTTTCCGACCCATTTTTTCATACGCCAGTAATTCATGACGATAAGACCACGTATGCACTCATCAGCCGCTGTTCCGGCAAATATCCCGGCCACACCCATGCCAAACACTACACCGGCTGTATATCCCACGGTCAGCCCTAATCCCCAGTTGCATATGATCCCCATGAGGAAAGGGAAAATATATGCACCGGCAGCTTTGAGACTGCTGACAAAAGTCATATTAAGGCATCGACCCGCCTCAACAAAAATATCCACGATCAGTATCATCTGTCCCAGGGCAATGATATGCTCATTTGATGTAAAGATCCGCAGCGTATATCTGCAGAGGATCGCATTTGCTGCCGCGAGCGCCAGAGTTATCGGCATTGAGGTTCTGAGGGTCTTAAACACCCTCCTGTATGCTTCTTCCGGCTTACCCGCGCCCACCAGATGACCTGTTATGATCTGTGTAGCCATGGCCGAGGAATTGGAGAATATCATGGCAAATGAGATCAGCGAGTTGCAGTATGATCTCGCATTCACCGCATCATTGCCCATGCTGTTGATAAATGAAAGAAGCGTCGTCTGATACAGGTTATAAGTCAGGTGCTCGCCCGCCGTGGGCAGACCGATCCTTATCATTTTGACAAGCAGCTTACCCGGGAAAGGAATCAGCAGGCGAAGAGATATCCTTCCCGTTCCGGTCGCATAAAAGAACAGAAAAACGGCAATGAGAGCAATGGCTCTGGCCGTCACAGTCGATATCGCAACTCCCGCCACGCCCATCTTAAGGTGTGCCAGGGGACCATACAGAAACAGATAATTGCCGGCAATATTGATGACATTGATGGCCAGGGATACCCACATACCGATCTTAGTGTACCCGTTACAGCGAAGTATCTGGACCATAACATTGAATACAGCCATGAGAAACACGCCCCCGCCGACGATATAGATGTATGTCATCGAGTATGGTCTCATTTCAGGTGACACATGCAGGAAGTCCATGATCAGAGGATTTGCCGCACAGAATGAAGCACTGATAACGATACCGATGACCAGGTTCACCATGATCGCCAGTGTATAGATCATGTTCATCCTGTCATACTGTTTGGCGCCGAGATATTGAGCAACAACTACGCTCGTAGCTGTTGCTATGACATTACACAATATGTTCATCATGAACATTATCGTGTTCGCGTTTCCGACTGCTCCGACAGCATACTCATCATAGTGGCTCAGCATCAGAGTATCCACATTGTTGAGCATGGTGTTTAACAGCAGTTCGAGGAACATGGGCCCCGCAAGTATCAGAAGCGGGGTCTTTTCATCTATGACAGTAGTTTTTTTCTGCTCCATATGTCAATGATATATAAAGATGATAAAACCGACTATAGTCCTTCCTTGCGGTAGACCGCACCGGAGAAGTTCATCCCGAAGCATCCTTCCCCGTCAGGTGCGATCTCGAATGATCTGTACAATGTCCCGTCGGACGTGAACATATCATATATTCCGCCATCAGACAGAAGCGGCGAAGGTTCTCTGTATATGATATATCCGGTTGCCTCCACGTATTCTCTGTCCTCATGCGCCGTAAAAGTACCCACAGTATCAAATTCGATCCAAAGAGCTCCGGGCAGCGTATTCTCCTGCAGATACCAGATCCCGGGGATTTCTTCCGCATGCATGCCAACAATCATTAGCGCGTCCTGCGTCAGGTATGCGTCATCCACTATCGGCGCCCCAAGCGCTGTAATGCCTATGGGCGCATCCTCCGACATGCGTCTCAATGTCTCAGACAGATCTTTCGTATCCGCAAGAAAAGTCTTTTCCGGCCCGAATACCGGAAGCATCGTCATTGAGTCATCTTCGGCATGAAAAATCGTTGTTTCCCCGGAACCTGCTTTCACAAGTTCGTCATCATAAGCAGGCAGGTAATAGACAGGCAGAACATATCCGCTCTTTGGCCGGTAATATGACTGGCCATACATCGAATAAGCGCCCAGTTCCCTTACATCCTGTCCGGAAAGGCCAAACAGATGCACCGGATTCCAGGGTGCTGATCCGTTTGCCACGGCAAGCTCAGGAAGTTCGTCATCATTCAGATAGACAAGTGTAAAAGCCACATCCTCAGCGCTCTCCGGGGTATCGGTTTCACCCCATTCATCTATTTCCGGCTGATATACTACGGGTTTATCCATATAGTTTTTCAAAAAACCGGCATAACACCTGATGGCATCAGATACGGTCAATGCTTCGTTTACAACGGTTGGTTCGTCAGCCGCTTCCATCCGGCCACCTGTTGAAGCTGTCACATTGGCTTGTCCAGTTGTCTGGACATTTGTTGAAGTTGTTACATCTGCGCTATCCGACTTCTGATCATCTATTGAACCTGTTACATCTGCGCTATCCGCTTCTCCGGGCTTCTCACCGCCTCCGGGCATCAGAACAACGGATGTCGGACCGTCTGCCCCGCCGATGATCTCTGCATCCGTATTCTCCTGTTTGCCGCATCCGCCGACCAGAAGCAGGATTGCAGAAAACAACATTACTGCAAGCTTTCTTCTCATCAGATTTTCCGCATCCCGTCGGTCAATGACCCATCGTATTGCTGTCTCTCGCAGCGGCCTTCGCAGAGACCGAATTGGTTGCAGCATAAAGTGAACCGGTCGGCGCATATTCAGGTGATACGCTTGCATCACGCTGATACTCAAGTATGTAGAAATTTTCTTTCCGGTCAACAAATTTCCTTGTGTCATTTTGAAAATTGGGGATCTGCATGTGTTTGTCCTCCTTATGAATGAATTCTTTCCTAACTCATTTCATTTTCACTATCCAGTTTCTGACCGCATCGACCATCAGATCAGGATGATTATCGTAACAGTGCGTGTCACCCTCTATCCTGACATATTCACAGTCGCTGTATCTTTCGGCAGCATCCTCAGTTGACGCCACAAGTTCCGGAGAGTCTTCGGTACCTACCACGATCAGCACCGGCCCCTTGTATCTGTCGATATACTCCTCAACATGTAAGGTCTGTGACACTCTGATATAATTCCCGCTGATCTTCCGGTCACCCCATAACTCAAATTCTTCCGGGATGTTATCCGGATCAAACGTATTCCCGAAAAACGACCCTTTTCGTGCCAGCTCAGGTCTCATAGCAGATGGCGATAGCGCAATGAGGCCCTTTATGAACTCATGCTTCAGCGCCGCAGCAAGCATCGCCGTCGTACCGCCCTGTGAATGTCCGCAAAGATATATATCCGTCACAAAATCAAGCTTCCGCGCATAGTCGATGATGGTCATGGCATTGGTCATCCACTTGAAATATGTGTGATCGTAAAAGGTGCCTTCACTTTTCCCGTGACCGTACATGTCGACACGCAGTGTGGCAAATCCGTTTTGCACAAGCATATCCGATACTGCCATCAGATGCTTTTCATCCTTGTTACCCGTGATGCCGTGTATTATTATAACTATCGGACATTTATCCCTGCCGTCCGCAGGCATAGCAAGTTCGGCATCAAGCTTTATCCCGTCATCGATTATGTACATATGTCCCCCTTTCCGATCATACCAGCTTTTACATATACCCGGATCAGAACCCGTTGTTTTCCTCCTCAACAGTTCCCCAATAATCCGAAGCCTGAGCCTCCTGTCCTTCAAGTTCAAGGACCTTCCGGAACTGGGTCTCATACAGTTCCTTGTAAATCCCGCCCTCTTTAAGAAGTGA
>JAILGA010000163.1 GCA_024697225.1 Lachnospiraceae bacterium | reverse complement strand
CAGAAAGAGGTCATCGAGAGCGGTGAGTTCGAGCAGCCCGCAGATGAACAAGCGATCACCGTCTCGAAGGTCAAGTTCAAGAACAATAAGCTCACATTGCAGATGAACGGGGATTTTGTATACAATCCGGCTGAGGCCACGATGGCCGGCGGCGCGGAAGCACCGCCTGTCCACTATGTGACAGACAACAAGGATATAGTGGCGGTGGATAATGCGGGCAATTTCTATCCGATGGGGCAGGGCAAGACGACCGTTACAGCATACTGCGGAAAAAAGAAGACGACCTGCAATGTCACCGTTGTCAGCTATACGAATGATATCTCCATCATAAATGAAAAGAATGAAGATGTAACGGGAAAAACACTCGAATTACACGGCGGGCAGAAAGCGTTCCTGACAGTATCCTTTGATCCATATGACAGCACGGATTCCAGAAAGGTCACCTGGAAGTCAAGCCATAAAAAGGCCGTATCCGTCAAGGATGGTATTCTGACCGTAAGCGAGGTCAAAGCCGAGACAACCGTCACGATAACTGCCACCGTGAATTCTAAGAGTTCAGATTCCGGGAAGATAAGCAGGACTGTCACGATAAGGGTCATCCCTGCGGTACCTGATAAGAACTCATCAGCAGACAAGACCCACAAATTGTCGCTGAAAGTCGCGAAGAAAAGCGGTTCAAAGATGAGTCTGGTGACTACAGAGGGAAAGAACTCCAAAGAACTGACGATTAACATAAAGGGTGAGAATGATATCAGCGAAGGCGAGTTCCTGATAGAAGAATGCATTTCTACCAACCCCGATGTGGTCGAAGTGGCAATGCCGGGAGCACTCGCGATCGAAGGGAAAAATGCGAAAACAACTGCCACTGTCACTGCAAAGAGCCCCGGTGTGGCCTATATAGTGGTGAAGAGCAGGTCGGCAGAAAACGCCGCCGGAGATCGCAACGTGAAGCGCTGCAAGGTGACGGTGACAAGCCCTGCGACCGCAATCCGCGCGGAGAGCGGAACGCTGAAGATCGAACAGATCGGGACAAGGAAGACGATAACTATGAGACGTGGAACTAACGGGACCGTAAAGGTCGCCCTCGATCCGGCATATTCGACCGATGCCGGTAAGATCAAGGTAAAGGCTTCCGGCGGTATCAGCTATAAGAACGGCATCATCACAGCCGGTAAACTCAAACCGGCAAAGCTTGTTGTACAGTGTGGGAAGCTCAAAGAAACGGTATATGTGACAGTGACGAAGTAAAGCAGATATATCGGCAGAAAGACCTGAAAAACCCGGCGGGACATCCCGTCGGGTTTTTTGCGCAGTTTCTTCCACTGCTGTGACAAATAAAGTGTCAATGCCTTTTTCGTGTCACACATCATTATCTTCCCTGTTTTGTGCGAATATTATATTTGAGATACTTTGTTTTACTGTGATTATTTCCACATACGGATAGAGGATAGATAACGGGGGAACATGATATGACAAAGAGAAGATGGATATGGAAGCTTCCGGCTCTTGCTCTGGTGCTCATTATGACCGTGAATACTGCCGGTACGCATGTTTATGCCGCAGATCTGCAGTATGGTATGGCGGCTGAGGAGCCCGGGATCACATTTTCCGCGAGTGATACGCGGCAGACCTTCGAAGCCGATGCGGCAGCCGAATCCGAGGTGATCTCCTCAAAAGAGATGTCGGGGGAAGGTGTCCTCGCCCCGCCTGACGGAGGCCTGGAGGAGTTTACTTTTACCGAGGTACCCTTCGAGAAATTTGCGGCAAAGGCGGAACTGGATTTAGATCCCGTTACCGGTGAGGTGTCCGAGGAAACGGATCTTTTTGAAGCGATCAATATCGATGAATCATGGAAGCAGTACGGTTCTTATTACTACCGGAATCAGCTCAGTGACGCGGAAAAGGTCTTCTTTGACGATCTTGAAACCATGAGCCTGAAGCTGATCTCCAGCGACGCGGATCTGGATCCGAGTCTTGATGAGGACAGCGGCGGCAAGATCGCATATGTCAGTTCAAAGAATCTTGATGAGGATCAGTGTGTAAAAGTCATACACTTTTTCCGCAGCTCCCAGCCTCAGTATTATTTCCTTGGAAATCAGTGGCAGTTTACAACCTCGGGGAGCAACATGTGGTGTATCCTCGGAATCTACAGTGATTTCGCCGATGGCTCCGCAAGAAAAGCAGCCACATCACAGTACAAAACACAGCTGCAGACCATGCTTGGCGTCGCAAAGGCAAAGAGCACGAACTTCGAGAAGGAGCGCTCGGTCTACGATCAGCTGATAGACAGGCTGTACTATGCCCATTCCGCCTACGATCAGTCTTCATACAGCGCGTTCTGCGATACAACGACGGTCTGTGCCGGATTCACAAGTGCATTTACCGTGCTGTGCAACGGGCTGGGATTTGATACCATAGGCGTAACGTCGGAGGGACACGCCTGGAACATCATAAGGATCGAGGGCACCTGGTACGGCGTGGATGCGACCTGGGGTGATAACGGCGGCGGGCAGAAGGTATATTATTATCTGAATCTCAGCAGCAGCGAACTTCTGGGGCAGGATAAAGGAAGCGAGAATCATACGCCCCAGTCCTGTTATTCCGGATATCTGCCCGTGTATGATACCGGGACGCAGTCTGAATTCTGGGATGAAGAACCCTGGGTGATACCTGTCGCCGGCGGCAAGGCAACGACGCCTACGATCTCTGTGTCCGGTTCAGGCGAGGTGACCGTCACGATAACCGCTGATGCAGGCGATACTGTATACTATCGCACGGACGGTGGGACTCCGTCACTCGGAAAGGATAAGGAGAGTCGGAAGTATACAGCGCCGTTTAAAACAAAAGCCAAGAAGATAACGGCGATCGCCGTGTCCAAGGGCAAAAATGACAGCGCTGTTGCGGATTCGGAGGGCGGATCCGGCGAAGAAGGCGGCAACAATAACGGGGGAGATAACGGAAACGGGGAGAACGGCGGCGAAGAAGGCGGCAACAATAACGGGGGCGATAACGGAAACGGGGAGAACGGCGGCGGTGACAACAACGGAGGAGATAACGGCGGCGATAACGGCGGAAATACCGGAAAAAGCGGCAATAAAACCGCGATCGAACCGGGTCAGAAGCTGTATTTCTCCATGACCGATAAGAACAACAACATAATAAAGCTTAATTGGAAAAGCAGCAAAAAGAAGGTCGCTACCGTGACGAAGACCGGCGAGGTCACGCCGAAGAGTCCCGGCACAACCATAATATCCGTAAAATACAAGGGGAAGAAATATGCTGTGGAGGTGACGGTTCAGGCGCCTGATGCCGAGCTCTCGGACAGAGATATCATTCTGGCAAAAAAAGCAACAAGACAGCTGACGCTGACCGGAGGCTACGGTGCGACAAAGTGGAAGTCATCGAATAAGAGAGTTGCATCGGTCAGCAAGGACGGCGTGGTGACAGCCAAAAAGGCAGGAACCGCGGTGATAACTGCCACGAACTTCGGTGTCGCCTATAAGTGTAAGGTGAGCGTACTAGGTTCAAAGAAGCTCGGGAGCAAAGCTGTTTCTCCTGATAATGAGAAGGTTAAGATAAAGGGCATCGATATAAGCTTTGCACCGGGTGTCATCGATCAGGATTCAACACTTACGGTGAGCAAGGTAAGCGGTCTCGCAAACAGGGACGGCATAACAAATACTGTCTGCTATGATTTCTCGATGTCGGGTAAACAGTTAAACGGAAGTGATGGCGATCTGGTAAAGATAGATATTCCCTATAATACCTCCGGGGGAACACCGGTAGTGGGCTATATTGATGAAGCGACGGGGGAGAGCCGGCAGATATATGCGATCAGCGGCAAAGGAAAAGTCAGTATCATAACGAACCACTTCTCCAAATACTGGGTCGGAAAGATCAAAGGCGGCTCCGAGGTCTGCATAGCAAATGTGAACACCACCAGGGCATATCTTGTAAACATATACTCCATACCGCAGATGTCGCCGGTGCTTACTCAGAGAATCATGGAAGAGAGCATACAGGAGGGAAAGCCTTCTCCTTCGGCCGCAGAACGCGCAAAGACTGTGCTCAGAGGCATTTTTGGCGAAGCGTGGGATGAGGCAGGCGACAAGATCAGCAATACCGGAGACCTGATCACGCTGGCGCAGGCCTTTGGGCTGGACGAGATGCTTAACGCCTCCGACAAAGCGGTGCTCGGGGATACGGGAGATCTTCTGGGATATATCGGCTATGCAATGGCCATGGTCAACGCTGTGGGTTATTACATAGATGGCAATAATATCATGGCTAACTTCACTATTGTTACCGAGAACATCAAGCTTATGCAGGGACTTTTGTTCAAGTATCTGGGCGGCGGCGCGAAGCTGTCAGCCATAAGCTTCTCCACGGGTTATATAATCGCCGCGCTTGCTGACGGCTATTCCAAGACAATAGCGGCCAACGAGGCAAAATGGTACGGTATCTACAAAAAGGCATACAGTAAGGAAAATAAGGATAAATATGCCAGTCTGTACCGCACGGATGCGGAGTGGCGGAATATACTGAGAAAGTATTTCACAAACGGTGATTATACTCAGGATCAGGTTCGGGATGGCATAAAGAAAGAAGTCGATGGTTATGCAAGGAAGATCTGGACTGAGGAAGGCACACTTGAGATATGGTTTCAGGAGGACGGACAGCTCTTGTACGGCGGTCTGGATGATGGCCTTAAGGAAAGGATAACTATATCCTACGAGAAAGAACTCTACGATACGGTCATAAAGGACACTGTGCGATGGTTGATGGAGGAAGCGCAGGAGAAGGCTCAGAAAGAAGTCATAGAAAAGGAACTTGAACTCGCCGAAACACTGAATAAGGAGGTGACCATTACTTTTTATGACGGAGCGGCAGCAGGCAAAGAGGAGTCCGCAATGCAGGGCTTTACGGTACGTTATAAGAACATACCCGAAACGATAACCGATAAGCAGAACCTTCAGACGGTATTGAATACAAAAGGAGTGGGCACGATAAGGTTTAATCTGTGGGCAATGGCCTTCTACGGCGTGAAGCCCGAAATAGAAATAATCGATGCGGAGGGGAAGGTCGTAAAGACCATGACTGTCAAGTATCCTTCAGACGGCAGGATCAATGTAAGCGGGAATTATGTCCGCGAGGAGATCGCCCTCAGCAGGACCGAGATCGAATTTGCAAATAAGGATGCCTCCGCGGAAACCATATACCTGCAGAAGACAACAAACGGAAGGACGGAGGACATCACTAAGGATGTGAGCTGGAGCATTTCCTCAGGCTCCGATAAGATTGAGATCGAAGAAAGAAGCGACGGCGGCGTGGACATCCTGCCCAAGGCCAAAGGCAAAGCTTCTGTCACATGTACGTACAAGACTAAGGCATACAAATGTAACGTGACGGTCGGCGGCGAAGAGGAAGAGGGAGAAGGTGAAGAGGACAACAAGGATGTCATTGCAGCCAGAACGGAGACCTTCAGTACTCGCCGTGTCGCAATCGATGTTGTTGAGTACTCCGACAACAGCAATGTAACAGGCACCGTCTGGTGGGCTTCGGTTTCGGCCGGCATATCATTCTCACACCCGAGCCCGGCCAAGGGCACCTCGCGCGCGCTCGTCACATTCCCGGGGACCGGAACATACCAGTTTACTATCGAATATAACGGAAAGAAGTACCTCCTGACAGCAAACATCACAGGGGACAGCACGACAACTACCGAGATGGACTTCTGCCCTGAGAGATGCGAGAAGTTTAACGGAATGTGGTGATGATGTTCGTTGATCCTAAAAGAGGGGCTGACAGCTGTCAGCCCCTCTTGCTATCGAACCGTTATCTTGCTTTTATCCGGAAGTATCGTGATCAGCCCTCGATAAACAGCACCCCCAGTGTGCCGGGGCCGCAGTGTGACGAGACTACACCCCCTGCACGGGTTTCAAGGATCTCGTTGAAATGTCCGAGGCTTTGCAGATACTGCCTTACCGCGTCAACATCCTGAGGATCACAGCCGGAGTGCGTTATGAATACGCGGTCCGGCTTTGCTTTTATAAGATCGGGCTCCAGATCTTTGGCATAGGCTAGAATTGCTTTGCCTATGGAGCCGCGGTATTTCCTGTCGGAATGCATGGCACCATTCTCGACGACAATGCGCGGGTGGAGCTTAAGGGCTGAACCGGCGAGAGCCGCAAGCCCAGAGCAGCGGCCGCCCCTGTAGAGATACACCAGTGTGTCCACGACAAAGCTCGCGCGGACTTTAGACCTGTAGTTCAGGACAGCCTGTTCTATCTCGCTTCTGCTTTTGCCTGCGGCAGCAAGGATCGCAGCCTCTATTACCAGATGTCCGACGCCTGTAGAGAGATTGGCGGAATCCATAACGGTCACGCGGTCTTCCGCTTCCAGTTCCTGGGCTGCGAGAGTGCATACGTTGATGCATGACGACATCGACGCGGATATAGTAAATACGACCAGTTCATTTCCTGCGTCGAGATATTTTCTGTAGATATCCTCTACATCGCCGATGGCGGGCGCAGAGGTTTTGGGTGTGGCACCGTTTTTGTCTGACCAGGTGTAGATCTCGTCAGGAGTGATGTTTACACCATCAAGGTACTCTTTTTCTCCCAGATGCACATGGAGAGGGATGATATCTATGTCATATCTTTTCAGTAATTCTTCGGAAAGATCACAGGTGCTGTCTGAGATTATTGTAACCATCTTTCCAGTCTCCTTTACAGGTATGTAACCGTTTTTCCGCAGGCAGCGATCGCCCGTTTCATATCAGTATAGCCCTGAAGTGTTTCATTTGCAAGGAGCTGAGGGGGTGAAACACATGTCAAAAAAATTTGACAAAATTCCAAAATAGTACTTGACACGATATATCGGTGCATGATATATTCATATCACGATATAACGAGAGACGATATATCGGCGAACGAAAGCAACAAGGAAAAGCAACAGGAAAACAGCAGAAAAAGCAACAGAGAAAGCAACACCGGAAAAAAGCAGAGAGAATATCAAACAAATAAGGAGGATCAAAATGAAGACTTATAACAATGCGGAAATGGGACTCAGGGTAGCAAGGATCGCGGCGGTGGTAATTCTGGTTGTCTGTCTCGGGATCATGGCTTTCGGATGGATCACGAGCGTAACACTTCCCGATGCGGCAGTGAGGATTCTGGGGGTTGCAGAGCTGATCGCGCTTCCGACAGCGGTGTTCACCTCGATAAGACTTCGCAAGAACAGCTGAGAGAAACAAGTCGCAGGAACCACTGACAGAAAACAAAGAGCAGGATCAGGGTGATCAACGAAAAGATGACAGCAGGGGATAGAATCAAGTGACATTATAAAAAACGGTGCAAAAGGAACAGGAGATGATGACTATGAATAACAAGATAACAGAGAAGGATCTTCCATTGACAGAAGCGGTGTTCTACATCCTTCTGGCGCTCAGACATCCCAATCACGGATACGGCATAATCCAGGAGGTAGAGGAAATGACCGGGGGAAGAGTTACGCTGGGCGCAGGAACACTCTACGGAGCGATACAGACTCTGGAGAAAAAGAACTGGATCAGCGTTTACAGCGAAGAGGCCGGTTCGAGAAAGAAGAAGGAATATCTGATAACCGATCACGGACGTGAGGTATTTCTGGCAGAGAGAGACAGGATCTCGGAACTCTCAGAAAATGCAAAGAAAATGGAGGTATGAAAATGAAAAAGTTTGCATTGTATTTTGATAAGGACAAAGAGATGGAATGGCTCAACAAAATGGCGCAGGAAGGCTATGCGATGGTGGATTTCTTTGCCGGACTCTATACCTTTGAGCCGTGCGAAAAGGGCGAGTGGCAGTATCAGATAGATATCGGGAACGGCTTTTTCGGCGTGAAGAAGGAATACTCGGATTTTATGAGTGAGATGGGCATAGAGGTGGTCAAATGCTGGGGGCCGTGGGTGATCCTGAGGCGCAAGGCACAGGAGGGCAGATTCGAGCTCTTCTCGGATGTGGACAGTCAGATAGAACAGTATAAGAAGATACTGATCCTCTTTAAGGTCGTGACCGGTGTGGAGCTTCTGGCCCTCATCTACGAGATCTATGCGGGCTTTAGCGGCGTGACTCTGGCATGGCCGATAGCTTTCATCATCGCGGCCTTCGCGTTCGTATTATTTAACGTAATCATAAGGACAAAGAACATTCTTGCCGAGCTCCGTGAGAGAAAGGGCGAGGCTAAGGATCTGGGCCGCACAAAAAATGTATCTCCGGCGGTTTCTGCAGGCCTTCTGCTCAATGCCGTGCACCTTCTTGCGGCGGATCATATCCCCATGCCCTTCAGAATAGTTCTCCTGGTCATAAGCCTCGGACTGATCAGCTACGGTGCGATAGATACCGCAAATCGCAAAAACCGTGCCGATCACAACTGAAGATGAAATACCTGTATAACAGGAGTGCGGAAAGGTATATAATATCCAGTGCAGCTATTTGACTAAAAACACCGGAGAGAAAACAGATGAAAGAATATGTTATGGGAAACGGCGCCATAGCCCTGGGCGCACTGTCCGCAGGCGTGAACCTGGTGGCGGGATACCCGGGGACGCCTTCCTCCGAGATCATCGAGACGGTCTCAAAGTATCCCCACGAGGGGCTGCATTTGGAATGGTCGGTCAATGAAAAGGCGGCGCTTGAGGTCGCGGCGGCCGCGGCATACAGTGGGGCGCGTGCTCTTGTCACAATGAAGCAGGTGGGACTGAACGTTGCTTCCGATCCGCTGATGTCTCTTGCATATGTCGGAGTTAAGGGAGGCCTTGTCGTTGTCAGCGCGGATGATCCGGGACCCATCTCGTCGCAGACGGAGCAGGATACCAGACGGTTCGCGGACTTCTGCCGGATACCCGTGTTTGATCCCGCGACCCCCGAGGAAGCATTTGAGATGATCGGCGATGCATTTGAGTATTCGGAGAAATATCACACGCCGGTTCTCTTCAGACCCACGACCAGAGTGTGCCACGCATATGCTTCGATCGACGTGCCGGATTCCTTTGGCCCTGCGGAATATGAAGGCTTTGTCAAAGATTCCCGTAAATGGGTGATCTTTCCCAGACTCTCGTATATGAATCACGGGATGATCGAGGAAAGAAATGTCAGGATCGGACAGGACTTTTCAGGATATCGCTTTAATCAGGTCACGGGGACTTCGTCAAAAGCGGTCGTCACATCCGGCGTGAGCTATGCCTATGTCAGGGAATGCCTTGGTGACAGACAGGATGTAAAGGTTATCAGAGTCGCGACGGCCTTTCCCTTTCCGGAGGATTTCATGCTGAATGCGCTGTCCGGCATTGATGAGGTTTTATGTATCGAGGAACTGAGCCCCTATATTGAAGAACAGATACTGAAAACCGCCGGACGGCATCATCTGAATGTGACGGTTCACGGAAAGCTTGACGGCGCGGTCCCGCATAACGGTGAAATGAGCACCGAGCTTGCGGCAGGGATATTAAGCAAATATCTGGGCATGGCCCTGGGCAGCGATCCGATCGACATCTCCGATGCCCCGGCTCTTCCCGTCAGACCGCCCGTCCTGTGCGCGGGCTGCCCGCACAGAGCATCGTTTTATGCCGTAAAGAAGGCAATGACGGGTAAAAAGGCATATTTCTGCGGAGATATAGGATGCTATACGCTCGGAAACGCGATGCCTCTTGACATGGTTGACACGTGCCTGTGCATGGGAGCGGGCATTACCATGGCACAGGGATTTGCGCATACGAACGCGGGTGCGGTCTGCTTCTCGTTCGTGGGTGATTCCACTTTTTTTGCGTCTGGAATGACGGGTGTCGTCAACGCCGTATATAACGAGGCGGACATGATACTCTGCGTGCTGGACAATTCCACAACGGCCATGACCGGTCATCAGCCGCATCCGGGTACCGGGCGCAACATGATGGGCAATGTCGTTGACAGGGTGGATATCACTAAAGTCCTTGAGGGCATCGGAGTAAAGAGCATAGTGACAATCGACCCTCTGGATCTCGAGAAGTCAGTGGCAGCGGTCAGACAGGCGGCGGATCAGAAAGGCGTGAGGGCGATCATCTTCAAGTCGCCCTGTATAGCCATTTCAAAACCCGTGGGCAAATGTCATGTGGATCTGGACAAATGTATAAACTGCAGGAAGTGCATCCGCGAGACGGGGTGCCCGGCACTCACGGCCGCAGACGGCCATGTCTCCATTGATGTCAATCTTTGCACCGGGTGCGGCTTGTGCGCGCAGGTATGCCCCGTATCCGCGATCGGAGGTGGGAGCGATGAATAAAGACATACTCATATGCGGTGTGGGTGGACAGGGAACGGTGCTTGCATCGGGGATCATCGCGGCTTCCGCTTCAGCCGAAGGTCAGCTCATACATTCGGCGGAGACCATAGGTATGGCCCAGCGGGGAGGCTCGGTGACGAGCCACGTGAGGATCGGGGAGAAGGCCAGTTCACCGCTTGTTCCTTTCGGCAACGCTGATCTGCTCCTTGCTTTTGAGCCGGCGGAGGCGGTAAGGAATCTGAAATACTTAAAAAAGGATGGAACCGCGATCGTAAATACCGCCGCCATAAAACCGGTAACCGCATCGCTTAATGACACGGGCTATGACGGCAGTGAAATGACGGAGTATATCAGCAGAAAGTGCAACTGTATATTTGTTGATTCCGAAAAGGTGTGTGCGCCTTTCGGCTCATCGAAATTCTTTAACATCATAATGCTGGGGATAGCCGCGGGCAGCGGCAGACTCGGGATCCCGAAGGAAACCGTCCTGGAACAGATCGGGAAAAGGGTTCCTAGGGCATATGTGGAGATCAATAAAGAGGCGTTTCAGGCCGGATATGCAATAGGAAGCGGATCCGGGGCTGATGAGATCAGGGAATGAGAGGTGCTATCATGAGAATTAACGAGAAACAGCTCGAGCTTGTCGACAGACAGATCAAACGTATACTTGCCAGCGGAAATTATTACAGCGAGGTCTATAAAAAAGCAGGTATCACAGGGGTATCTTCGCCCGAGGAATTTGAGAAAATTCCCTTTACCGATAAGGCGGACTTAAGAAACGCATATCCTCTGGGGATCCAGGCAGTGCCTGATGAAGACGTGGTGCGCATACATTCATCCTCGGGAACCACGGGGAAGCCCGTGATCATACCTTATACCGCCAAAGATGTGGATGACTGGGCGACGATGTTTGCCAGATGCTATGAGATCGCGGGGATCACGGCAAAGGACAGGATACAGATAACTCCGGGCTACGGCCTTTGGACTGCGGGAATAGGATTCCAGGCGGGCTGCGAAAAGCTCGGCGCAATGGCTATCCCCATGGGGCCCGGCAACACCGACAAGCAGCTTCAGATGATGATAGACCTTGAATCCACTGTCATCTGTGCGACATCTTCGTATGCACTTCTTCTTGCGGAGGAGATAAACAAGCGCGGACTCAAGGATAAGATAAAGCTGAAAAAGGGTGTGATAGGTTCCGAGCGCTGGAGCGATGCCAAGAGAAGATATATAGCAAACGAGCTCGGCATAGAACTCTATGATATTTACGGACTTACGGAGATCTACGGCCCCGGCATAGGCATCAACTGCCAGGATCAGACCGGCATGCATATCTTTGACGATTATCTCTATACGGAGATAATCGATCCCGTGACAGGAGAAGTGCTGCCCGACGGGGAAGAGGGCGAGATCGTCATCACGACTCTTGTAAAGGAGGGCGCCCCGCTGATCAGATTCCGCACACACGATCTGTCGAGGATCATTCCCGGCGAATGCAGCTGCGGCAGGCATTATCCGAGACTGGATACGATAGTGGGCAGAAGCGACGATATGTTCAAGGTTCACGGCGTCAATATGTTCCCGAGCCAGGTGGAAGAGATACTCGGGCTTGTGGACGGCGTATCGAGCGAATATAAGATAGATATCGCCCATGACGAAAGTAAGAACAGGGATATCATCATGGTTACGGCAGAGGCCGAGGGCAGGGTGGATTTTGATGAGACCGCCGAGGAGATAAAGAAGATCTTTAAGTCCAGGCTGAATGTCACACCCAAGGTGACGATCGTTTCGATCAATACGCTTCCCAGATCCGAGAAGAAGACCAGGCGCGTCTTCGACCACCGCGGTGACTGAAGATCGCAGTAAAAAGATATGAAAGAGATATCGGTCGATGAATTTGATAAGCTTCAGGGCGGCACATATGTGCTCATAGATACCAGGGACGAGAACCTGAGATCCTACGGCATGATCTCCGGTGCCCTGATCTTTGATCCCGATAATGATGAGGAAGATATCTGCGATCTGATATCCCGGATACCCAGGGACAGGAAACTTGTCTTTTACTGTGAGGTGGGCCGCAGGACAAGAGAGATAGATGAGCAGACGCTTCCTTCCGGATATGAATACTACAGCCTTGAAGGCGGATATATTGGATATGTGAGATCCCGGATGGCCGATGCGGACAAAATGGCCCAAAAGCAGCACAGGGCGGAAGAGAGCATCAGGAAAAAATTTCACAAAAAGATCTTCTCGCCATTTGCAAAGGCCTGTAAGACATACCGGCTGATCGAGGAGGGCGACCGCATCGCCGTCTGCATATCGGGCGGCAAAGATTCGATGCTGATGGCAAAGCTTTTCCAGGAGATACAGAGGCACAGGAAGTGCAGCTTTGACCTGGTATTTCTGGTGATGGATCCCGGATACAACAGGGACAACAGGGCACTGATAGAGAGCAACGCAAGGGCGCTGGGGATCCCTGTCACCATTTTTGAGAGCGATATATTCGATGCCGTAGACAACATAGAGAACAGTCCGTGCTATATATGCGCGAGGATGCGGAGAGGATTTCTTTACAGCAAGGCAAAAGAGCTCGGCTGTAACAAGATAGCTCTGGGACATCACTATGACGATGTCATAGAAACAATTCTGATGGGAATGCTCTACGGGGCGCAGATCCAGACAATGATGCCCAAGCTTCACAGCACCAACTTCGAGGGAATGGAACTGATCCGGCCGATGTATCTAGTGAGAGAGCGCGATATCTGTGCCTGGCGTGATCACAATGAACTGCATTTTCTGCAATGCGCGTGCCACTTTACGGACACGTGCTCGACCTGTCATGAGGATGGGACGACATCCTCAAAGCGCCTGGAAATAAAGAAGCTCATTGCCGAACTTAAGAAGAACAATCCCTTTATCGAGTACAATATCTTCAGCAGTGTGGAAAATGTCAATCTTGATACAGTGATCGCGTATAAGAAGGACGGGGTCCGGCATCACTTCCTGGACGAGTATTGACGGCGGAAAGAGGAAGGCGTAAGCCCGTGGAACAGAGAGGATAAAATGGATTTCAAACTTCATTCGGAATATCAGCCGACCGGCGATCAGCCGCAGGCCATAAAAGAACTTGTCGAGGGTTTCAAAGCGGGCAACCAGTTTGAGACCCTGCTCGGCGTTACGGGCTCCGGCAAGACCTTCACCATGGCCAACGTCATTGCTGCTCTGAACAAGCCGACACTGATCATCAGCCACAACAAAACTCTCGCCGGCCAGCTCTACGGGGAGATGAAGGAATTCTTCCCCGAGAACGCGGTGGAGTATTTTGTGTCCTATTATGCGAGGGCTTAAAGCCATACAATATATAGTTATTAGAAAAAGATAAAACACAATATGCAGTATGCGGTTCGGACTAAACGGACTATACGGACAGAATGATACTATCCGTGAAGGTGACTTTTATTCGAAGTTTGCCCTACAGACAGAACTGTTTAATCATTCAGTTAAGGAAAGTCGAATTTGACTTTTCTTTTTTTATGCTTTAGAAGTGGTGGTTTTTTTGTATTCCATTCCCGGAAAATATTTGGAAAAAAATATAATAAGTAGTTTCAAAAGTTAATTACTACATTAAGGAGGTGGAACGATGCTGAATTTCGACGAACTTAAACAGTTAAATGACAGAAGCCGTTCAATTAACGGACCAATGAAAGCTATCTTTATAAAATGCGTTGATGGTGAGGGCGCGCCATATATAACCTATCGAACGGTTAATGCCAAATCCAAAGGATATGACAGGATACCCATACTGAACTTTGTGGCCAAGCTGGCAACTATGGAGTTCTACGCCGTGAATATAGAAAGTTTAGGCGAGATGTTCGACTGCTATGACATTGTGGGCGCAGAGTTGTCGATAAAAGCTTCTTATAGCAGCACAGCAGGATTGTTATATGTATCTGCATTTGATGCTTTGATTGCGACTTTTCTTACATATGAATTATTGGAGGACGATGCCGTTGAGAATATGATTAAGAAGGTTGCAGAGGCCTGCCAATACTATCGAATACCGTTAGGTGTTCACGGTAAAGACATAATCGAAAATGAGATAAACAGATGTATAAGCGAGGAGTTTAACGCAGAAAAGCCAATGCCTATTGGTGAGTATAGGATATCAAAATGGCTAATGGCGGATAAACTCTTTGATATTGAAT